>NC_014972.1:333750-667500 GCF_000186885.1 Desulfobulbus propionicus DSM 2032
CTCGGCTCTGGCCAGTTTTTGCTTTTCCCTATTATTTCATTGCAGTCAATATTGCGGCGTTTATCGGCGTAGTTCGCAGTTTAAAAGGATCGATTCAGACAACATGGCAGCCGGTTCGTGAAGCTGATTCCTCGCCTGGGCGCTCCTTAACTCTTTCCATCGTCGTCCATGTATGCCTCATCCTTCTATTGATTCTCGGTTTCTCCCTCTTTGAGCAGGCCACGGATTGGAGCCTGATATCCCTGTATATTCTTTTTTTCCTCTCCCTCACAGTGCCCCTCTATGTTTATTTCGGATATCCTTTGGCCCTTTGCCTTATGAAGAGCAAAGACACAACGAAAAAAAATTACAGCAACGTTCTCCCGAGTATAACTCTGCTTATCTGTGCGTATAACGAGGAGAATGTGATTGAGGAAAAAATATGCAATAGTCTTGAGTTAGATTATCCGGCCGATAAATTCAAAGTAATTCTCGCCTCCGACGGATCAAACGACCAAACTGTAGCCTTGGCACGTCTCCATGAGGACGATCGTCTTCTGATTATTGATTATCCTGAGCGAAGAGGAAAAATTGGCGCCTTGCTGGCAACTGTGCCTTTAATAGAGTCAGAGATTATCGTTTTTTCAGACGCCAATACAATGCTCCAGCCCAAGGCACTTCAACTGTTTGCTCAAGATTTTCTGGACGCACAAGTTGGGGGAGTGAGTGCCAATGTTGTGCTTAAGAACCATGACACCACTTTTGGTGCATCTGAATCGCAGTACTATGCCATTGAACGCTGGATTCAGCTCAAGGAATCGCAAATCGGTTCGATTATTGGTGCAGACGGGGGGTTGTACGCTATCCGTCGTGCCCTTTTCGTTCCACCATCCGCCAATATCATTCTCGATGACTTTGTGATCTCCATGAACGTGGCTAAACAAGGATATAAGTTTATTTACGATCCAGAGATCGTGGCCACCGAAAAGGGCAGCAGCGACCATTTTGCCGAGTTCCGCCGCAAGACACGGGTTATGGCCGGCGCTTTTCAGGCGCTCAGTCAATATGAGGGTATTCCATCGATGGGGGATGGCACGCTCTTTTTCTGTTTCGTTTCCCACAAATTACTTCGCTGGCTGGTTCCTTTTTTTCTACCTTTTCTGCTGGTTTCCAATGCCCTCATAGTCATTGTGTCACCGCAATCGTTTTTCTTTATGGCGACTCTCTGTGGCCAGACGATCTTTTGGGTTTCTTGAAAATTAAATGCAGTAGCCTGCGACAAGTTTAACTATCAAATTGTTGATTTTGTGTAAATATGTTACATTCTTCATCGTTTTAAGGCCGCATCCGCCAACCATCACCCGATGGAGATCAGCCATGATCCAGCCCGGCTTTTTTGATTTGCAGGACCGATTGCACAAAATCGACAAGAACGGCGACCCACTTGCCAAGATCAACGAGACGGTCAACTGGGAGATGTTTCGTCCTGCGCTCGAAAAGGCCAGGGACAAGGGCCGGCAGTCTACGGTCGGGCCGAAGGGGTACGACGTCATCCTGCTGTTTAAGATTCTCATCCTGCAGTCGTTGTACAATCTGTCGGATGACGCGACCGAGTTTCAGATTCTCGACCGGCACTCCTTTGGGCGCTTTCTTGGTCTGCACATCAGCCAGAAGGTTCCCGATGCCACCACCATCTGGCGTTTTCGGGAAGACCTCGTCAAGGCCGGCATTGTAGAGGAACTGTTTGCGACCTTCGATGCGCATCTCCGGGACAACGGCTTCATGGCGATGAAAGGGCAGATCGTGGATGCCAGCATTGTCAGCGTGCCCAAACAGCGGAACAGCCGGGAGGAAAATGCCCGGATCAAAGAGGGCGACATCCCGGAGAACTGGTCCGAGAACAAGCGGCGTAGAAAAGACGCGGACGCGCGCTGGACCAAGAAGAACGGCAAGTCTTATTACGGCTACAAGAACCACATCTCGGTGGATGTGAAGCACAAGTTGATTCGCAGCTATGCCGTGACCGATGCGGCCCTGCACGACAGCAACGTGTTCGAGCAACTCCTTGCCGACAATACGAGCAAGGACGTCTGGGCGGATTCGGCCTATCGATCCGCGGATCGATTGGAGCGCCTCGGCCAGGATGGTTTTCGTGAACACATCCAACGCAAGGGGAGCCGCAATCGTCCCTTGACGCCCAGAGAACAGGAGGGCAACCGAACCAGATCCAAGGTCCGTTCGCGAATCGAGCATGTCTTTGGTGTACAGGCGCAGCGAGCGGGGAATGTACTGTTGCGCACGATCGGCATAGCCCGAGCCCGAGCAAAGATCGGCTTGCGCAACTTGGTGTATAACATTGACCGAATGGGGATGCTTCTGGCTGCAAGCAGGTGAAGTGTGCCCGGAGTGCGGCAAACTGGCAAAAGACCGCCATCGAGCACAGAGCGAGGCACCGCCAAGGTGCAAAACCGATCGGATTAAAAGCCAGAAGAGCATGGTCTTTGTGAATAAAATTGTCGGTGAATGGTGCCGGGGCTTGCTAAGCTAAATTTCAAGATTCCCTTTTATCTGTTTGCCCTGTCAGGTTTTTTGTTTAAAAGACATATCCCTTTTCGTATCATCGCCTTTCCGTTTTATTTCTGCCTGGTTAATGGAGCTATACTGCTTGGATTTTATAAAGGATTTCTCGGAGAACAATCCGTCAAGTGGCGTACGGAAAGGGGGGCTAAATGTGCGGAATAGCCGGGGCAACCCGGAATTTGTTAGGGAGTGATCCTCATCAAACTCTCCACTGGATGAATGATGCCATGCTGCATCGAGGTCCGGACATGGGAGAGATCCATTTGGACGAGGCCATCGGCCTTTGTCATCGTCGCCTGTCGATCATCGATCTCAGCGAAGACGGCAGGCAACCTATGTCGAGCAGTGATGGTCGGTTCGCCATTGTGTTTAATGGCGAAATTTATAATTTTCCTGCCTTGCGCAAGGAGCTTGAGAAGAAAGGTCATCTTTTTCGCAGTAGAACCGACACCGAAGTTCTATTGGCGCTTTATCAGGAAGAAGGCACGATTGGCCTGCAGAAAATCAGGGGCATGTACGCCTATGCCATTTGGGACAAGGAAAAAAAAGAGCTATTTGCGGCTCGAGACCGTATCGGCAAAAAACCGCTCTATTTTTTTCATGACGGTGACAGGTTCGCCTTTGCCTCGGAAATCAAATCCTTGCTTGCCATCCCTTCAATCAAGCCCAAATTTGACCCCACCGCCTTGGTTGATTATCTTAAATATCTCTTTATCCCTCATCCAAAAAGCATTTACAGCAATATTCACAAACTCGCTCCTGGGCATTTTCTGCTGTTCAAAAATGGCAGGGTCCATATCGAGGAGTATTGGGATGTTGATTTTTCCGAAACGAGCAATGCAAGTGAAGAGGAATTGACCGAAGAGTTGCTGACGATCATAGAAGAAGCGGTGCAATGCCGATTGCTTTCCGATGTCCCGCTGGGGGCGTTCTTGAGCGGCGGGATTGATTCCTCCGGTGTGGTGGCCTTGATGAACAGGTTGCAGCCGGACCCAGTCATAACCTGCACTATCGGTTTTAAGGACAAATCCTATAACGAGGCGGAAGAGGCCAAGACGTTTGCCTTCTCCCTGGGGGCCAGGCACCATGAGTATTATGTGGAGGATGAGCCGGCTCAGGTGATCAAAAAGCTGGTGTGGCATTTTGATGAGCCTTTTGCCGACTCATCCATGGTACCGACCTATTACGTTTCGCAAATGGCCCGCAAAAATGTGACCGTTGCCTTGTCAGGCGATGGAGGCGACGAAAATTTTGCCGGCTACGGAAAATACGCCATCGATCAGTTTGAAAACAGAGTTCGACAGCACGTACCGTCTCCCCTTCTTCGCCTGCTTGCCTCATTTTCCGGTTCAATGCTCTCCGGAAGCAGGGTGGGGAAAAAGCTCCACTCCCTTAGTTCGTCCGCCCTGTTGAGTCCGGCTCAGGGATTTTATGTCACCAATACCTTTATCAGCGACAGCCAGTTGCAGACGCTGCTTGCCCCGGAGTTGTTGGCACAGGTCAGGGACTACGATCCAGCTGGGCATATCCTTGGTTATTACAATCGGGCCCATGGGCCAGATCATCTTGCTGCTATTCTCTACACAGATCTTAAATTGCTGCTCCCTGGCGACTTTCTTGTCAAGGTAGATAGGATGAGCATGGCCAATTCCCTGGAAGTCCGATCACCGCTTCTCGATCAAAAAGTGATCGAGTTTGCCGCTCGCATTCCCTCTCGGTTCAAGCTGCACGGCCGCGAAAAAAAATATATCCTGAAAAATGCGTTGCGCGGTGTTTTGCCATCACAGGTCCTGCAGCGCAAAAAACACGGATTCGAATCTCCCATCAACAAGTGGTTCCGCCACGAATTGCGTTCAATGGCCGAAACGTATCTTCTGTACAATGAGGCCATGGCCTCATTTTTCAACATCCATGCCATCAAGCAACTATGGGAGCAACACCAGACCGGCAAGCAGGACCACGGCACCCTCCTGTGGACCCTATTTGTCTTTGCCCTCTGGCAAGAACAGTGGATTGCAGGCGGTGCTGTTCATGTTTGAGAACATCAAGGCCGACATAGCCCGGCTCGGGGATGGCAAAGCATCCTGGCGCGCCTTGGCGCGCGGTCTGCTTTCCCAGGGATTTCAGGCGATTTTGGTGTACCGCTTTTTTCATTGGTTGCATACGCTCAACATACCTGCCCAACCTGTCCGCTTTCTGGTCGAACGGACAATCGAGATCACCACCGGGATCTCCATCCCTGCAAAATGTGACATTGGCAAAGGCCTGCGAATTCATCATTTTGGCGGAGTCATACTCCACCCCACCACCAGGCTGGGAGACAACTGCACCCTCTACCATCATGTCACCATCGGTGACCGCGGAGGGCACGGTGGCGCGGCCTCTATCGGCAACAATGTGATGATCGGTGCAGGTGCCAAGATCATTGGCGAAATTACCATTGGCGATGGATGCAAGATCGGCGCCAATGCGGTTGTCAACTGTGACATGCCCCCTGATTCTACCGCCACATCTCCGCCGATCATTTTGAAAAGACGTCAGGAATGAAAGCAAGAGGACAAGTATCGAGGAATGGCCTGCCGGTGCGGGTACTGGACCTACGCGGCACCTACAAAGGAGGAGGTGGCCCGGACAAGACTATTCTCAATTCCGCAGTCTTACATGATCGGCAACGGGTCGATGTTTTGGTCTGCTATTTGAGGCAGCCCCAAGACACGGAGTTTCAGATTGCCGGCCAGGCTGCCAGGCTTAAGATCCGGTACCAGGATCTGGTCGATCGGTGTTTTCTTGACCTGCAATGCGTACGAGAACTTGAGAGGCTAATTCGACGGGAACGGATCGAGGTGGTGCACACCCATGATGATAAAACCTCCCTATACGGCTATCTGCTCAAGCGGCGCATGCCCCGTCTTGCCCTGATGCACACCTGCCACTCCCACGCCGAATACGGCAGAGAGCATTTCCTTTCTTTCCATGCCTATCTCTCCTTTCTGCTTCGGAAGAAAATCATCATCCAGTTATTGAAACGGCACGCCAAACCAGTGCTGACCATCTCCGAAAACACCAAGACTCGTTTGGTGCGGGGAGGCCTCTCCGGCCAAGATGTCGCCGTGCTCTATAATGGTATCGATACCTCCTTTTGGTCCCGACAGTCCGTTACCCCGGTTCTGCGCCGGGAGTTGGGCATCGATGCCCCCTGTCTCCTGGTTGGAACCGTTGCGCGTATTACCTATGACAAGGATCTGCCTACTTTTTATGAGGTGGCTCGCCGGGTGCAAGAGAGGCTGCCGGCAATCCGTTTCGTGATCGTCGGTGACGGCTATGGCAATGAGTTGGCCGAGGCCCGCCAACAGGTCGATGCCCTGGGCTTGAGCGGACTGATCACCTTTACCGGTCATCGGCAGGATCTGAAAGAAGTGTACGCCTCCTTGGATCTCTTTCTGATGACCTCGCGGACGGAAGGCTTGCCCAATACGGTACTCGAAGCCATGGCCATGAAAGTTCCTGTTGTGGCCACCAATGTGGGGGGGGTACCGGAATTGGTACAGGATCAAGTGACTGGCCTGCTCGCTGGCGCTGGGGATGTCGCCTCCTTGAGCGGGGCAGTGCTCGACCTGCTCCAGGACAGCAATAGGCGTCAGGTATACGCCGCAGCCGGCCGGCAGCGTATAATGCAATCTTTTGATTTCCTACAAAGGGTCCGCGCGATGGAAGATTTCTATGCCCAGTTTACCTGTTGCCGTTGACGCGAGTGCTGGAAAAAGAGTTTGGATAAGCTGGAATAGGCAGCGGCGCAATATCGGCCTGGCCCGCTCGGTCAACGCCACACTATACATGTCGGAACTCCGGTTGCCCCGGTGCTTCCGCCTTGTGGCGGAGTGCTTCAACTCGTGGATGATTATCCTGCGCGAAAAGCCTGATATCTGTTTTGTGATGAACCCCTCCATTTTTGCAAGCTGGTGGATGGCACGATTGAAAAAAGTCTACGGATTTGTCCTGGTTACTGACCTGCACACCGTCAATATCCGCCTTGAGGGGCTTGACGAGAAAATTTTTTTATATTTTTTCAGAAAGGGACTTCGTGGCTCAGATGTGGTCATTGTTACCAATCCATTGTATCGTCAAGAAATCTTGCCGTTCAATCAACAGGTCGTCTGCATTCCCGATCAACTCCCCCGATTGCTGTCAGGATCGGTGTGTGCGAAGGGACTTGTGGCCGAGGGCAAAGGACAGGTTCCCCTCCTGGTGGTCAGTTCCTTTGCCGAGGATGAGCCCCTCGATGAATTGGTTTCCCTGGACAACGAACTCTCTCCGTTTCACCTCTACATCACAGGAAACTGGAAAAAAAGATATAAAACCCCTCCAACCACACGCCATATTACTTTTCTTGGCTATGTGGCCGATGACGTCTACGATGAACTGTTGCATACCGTTGATGGCATCATTGTTCTGACCACCGTCGAGGGCTGCCTGTGTTGTGGTGCCTATGAGGCGCTTGCCGCCGAAAAACCTTTGATCTTGTCAAGCACTAGGGCCTTGCAGGATTTTTTTGAAGATGGACCGATTTACACGGAACACGAACCTGCGGCTCTGATGGCGGCGATAAAGCAACTTGGCCGGGAAAAGACGGAACGACGACAGAAGATGATTGCTTTGAAGGCAAACATTCAGCGTAAATTCGATCAGAGTGTTGCTCAGCTTGAAGAATTGCTCTGTAAATCATTTTGTTAGGACATAGATGCGCGCAAACAAAAAAATTCATATCCTCCATGTTGTGCTGACCCTTGATATCGGCGGGCTGGAATCGCTAGTGATGGCGATGTCCAGGCGCATTGACAAAAAAAAATTCACTGTTTCTGTGCTCTGCCTGCAATATGTTGATTCGCAATATAAAAATGAGATGGAGCGGGGTGGCATTCCAGTTTATTTGATAAAAAAAAAGGGGAAGTTCGATTTTTCTTTTATTGCGAAAATTAGAAAACTGCTCAAGGAACAACAAGTTGATGTCTTGCATTCCCACAGCGGCTGTTTCTTCAATGCTGCCTTGGCCTCACTTTTTACCGGCGTTGCCGGTGTGATCTACACGGCGCATGGCATGCCAGTCGAGTATGGGATTAAGGCCTCTCTTGAAAATGCTATCGCCGCTTGCTTGACCACCAAACTGGTGGCGGTCTCGGAAGAGATTAAAATCCACCTAGAAAGCTGTTATCCATTTGCCCGGCGCAAGATCGAACTGATCATCAATGGGGTGGATACGGAGAAATTCAAACCTGTTAGCGATGAAGGCGATGCAGCCTCGATCAGGAAACAGCATGGCATCCCATTGAATGCCCTAGTGGTCGGATCTGTCGGTAGATTGGAACCGGTAAAAAACTATCAGATGCTTGTGCGATCGTTTGCATTAGCCAATCACAATGCGCAAAAGCCGCTCCACCTCGTTTTTATCGGTGACGGCGGTGAGCAGAATACACTTGTCAATTTGAGCAGAGAACTAGGCTTAGAGGGAAATGTGAGTTTTCTTGGCATGCAGTATAATCTCCATCTTCTGGTCCCCATGCTCGATATCTTTGTGTTGAGTTCTTTATCGGAGGGTACATCCATCTCTCTGCTTGAAAGTCAGTCGGCAGGCATTCCGGCGGTGGTCACCAATGTCGGGGGCAATAATAAGATCATCGAGGATGGGTATAATGGCTTTCTTTGTGAAGTGAATGACATCAACGCCATGGCCAGTGAAATCGAGCTCATGGCAAAGGATGATATGCTGCGCCACCGCATGGGCCGCAGCAGCCGCCATGTGGTGGAGGAAAAGTTCAGTCTGAAACATATGATGGGTTTGTATGAAGAACACTATGTTGCTTTACACCAGTCTCACTGACAAATAGACCGGCGAGCAAGGACAATCAGCTCTAAACCATGCTGCGAATCGAAACAATTACCAATATAGAAGATTTTGGCCGTATCCGTGAGATGTGGAATGAATTTATTCGACACTATTTTCCCTGGGCCTACTTTTTCGATCATGATTGGCTGGTCAAGTGGATCCGGGCCTATCTTCAGGAACCACGTATTTTCGTTTTTCTGGTCTACGATGGGCAGACCCTGATTGGAGCTGTGCCCCTGTATATCGGTAAAGAGAATTTCAGCGGTTTTCCAATCTCCCGTCTCGCCCTGCTTGGCATGGGATACGGCGTTGAAGACCTGCCCATCGCTGGTCGGCACCAGGAAGTACTGGACCTGCTGTTCGCCACGATCAACAAAACATTCCGCTGGCATCTTGCCAATTTTTCCCGTTTTACTCCTGAATTCGCAAACTCCATTGCCGGGATTGCGCACAATCGAAATATCCACATCGAGGAACGGGATATTGTTAATCCGGTCGTTCGCATCGAAGGGACCTATGCAGACTACTTTTCCGGGCGTTCCAAAAATTTTCGGGCAAATGTCCGTAAAAAAACCAACCGAATCAATTCCTGGGGCAAAATGACCGTGGTGCACAACGACACTTCGGATCTCGCCGCCCTGATCGGCAAGGTCGAGGCGATAGGCAAGGAGAGTTGGCAGGGGGAAAAAGGGGTGAATCTGGCTGCCAGCGAACAAGGCCGCCGCTTCCTCCATGACATGGTGGTCAATTTCCATGCGCGCGGCATTCTCGACATCTCCTTTATCGAGCTTAACGGCATTCCCATCGCCTATCTGTTGGGAGCCGTGCTGGACAAAACCTGTTTTGCCATTGAGACCGCCTACCTGACGAAATACTTCGATGCCTCGCCCGGCATGCTTCTCCATCTCTATGTTCTGGAGCGACTTTTTGACGAGAAAAAGGTCAATCTGATCGATTTCGGGTATGACGCAGCGTACAAAAGAAAATGGACCGATGATAACCGTCCGGAAAAACAGCTCATTCTCTATAACAATGCTCTCTATCCAAAACTTATCAGAGCAGTGCGCAACAGTTCTCTCTATGAAAAACTTCAGAACCTGAAAAAAGACAGATGACCACCCTGCTCTGCACCGACCTCGACGGTCCGATCATCAACTGTGAAGAACGCTATCATCGCGTGTATTGTGACTGTGTCCGAGAGTTCGGCGGCAACGCCTTGGAGCAACCCAAATATTGGAGTCTGAAACGGCAGCGGGTCAAGGAGGCGGATATTCTTCGTCTCAGCGGGGTGGATGAGAGTGGTCTTGAGCCGTGTAATGCCCTGCGAATTGCCCGGATCGAACAAAATGAATACCTTGCTGTCGATACCCTGCAAGAGGATATTTTTGCCATCCTTGCCGGTCTGCGCCCCTTCTTTTCCGGTTTGTTCTGCATCACCCTGCGAAGAAACGAAACCGCCTTACGAGAACAGCTCCGCAGCCTGGGGATTGACAGATGTTTTGATGCCGTGTTGACTGGCTACAACGAAACCGAGCCAGGATGGAAGATCAAGGCCGATCTTCTCCGTCGTCACATCGGCATGACGGCAAGAATCGACGGCGGCTGGTTTGTCGGGGATACGGAAACTGATCTGCTGGCCGGTCGTGCATTGGGGCTGCAGACCGCGGCGATGATCAATGGTATCCGGACAGAAGAGTACCTCCGGAGCCGCACACCTGATCTTGTCGTCGCATCCTTGCAAGAATTCGCCGAGCATGTGCGAGCGGGAGCGACCTACCTATGAACATCAAATTCGTTAACTTGCGGCGGCAATATCTTAGCCTGAAAGACGAAATCGATGGGGCTTTACGCAGGGTCATCGAGAACAGCGCCTTTATCGGGGGCGAGGAGGTCAGCCGGTTCGAGGAAAATTTCGCGGCTGCCTGCGGTACACGATTCTGTGTCGGGGTAGGAAACGGCACAGATGCCCTCTTCATTGCTCTCAAGGCCATGGGCGTCGGGCAGGGCGATGAAGTGGCCACTGTGGCCAATTCCTATTTCGCCACTTCGGAAGCGATTGTCATGGCCGGAGCACGGCCCGTTTTTGTCGACTGTGATCCGGTCACCTTTACCATGGATGTGCAAAAACTTGCCGCATGCCTGAAAGAACGCATTGAGGTGAAAAAGAAAAGGGTCAAGGCTATATTGCCGGTCCACCTTTATGGCCGAATGGCTGCAATGGACCCGATCCTGGATCTTGCCCGGCATTATGGCTTGCGCGTGATTGAAGATTGCGCTCAAGCCCATTTGGCCGAATATCGTGGGAAAAAAGCAGGAAGCCTTGGCGATGCCGGCTGTTTCAGCTTCTACCCCAGTAAAAACCTCGGGGCCTTCGGCGATGCCGGCGCGATAACAACCAACGACCCCGTTCTGGCGGCGGATATGCGCATGTTCGCCAACCATGGCCAGGCCTCGCGTTACGATCACAGGATGGCCGGAATCAACAGCAGGCTGGATGGATTGCAGGCAGCGGTGCTTAACGTCAAGCTGCCCTTTTTGCTCCAATGGAGCAAATCCCGGCGCACGCAGGCCATGCTTTATCATCGTCTGTTGGGCGATATTGATGGCCTGTTGCTGCCGGACATTCCTTCGGACGGCTCTCATGTGATGCATCTCTATGTCGTTCGGGTACAGCATCGTGAACAGGTTATGGCTCGGCTTGCCGAGGAGGGTATTCCCACTGTTGTCCATTATCCGACCGCATTGCCGAATCTTCCTGCCCATGCCGATCTCGGATATACACCGGACGATTTCCCGGTTGCCTCTCTTCTGGCACGAGAAGTATTGAGCCTGCCCATGTATCCGGAATTGAAAGAACTTGAAATCGTTGCCGTTTGTGACGCTCTTCGCTTCATTTACAATGAAGGATAGCGAACAATTCTTGACCGGATGAAAAAATCAAAACGGTTTTCGGAAGCGAAGCCGGACATTTGCCGGCCGCATGGAGAGAGGAATGAATGTTGATAATCTGATATCTGTGGTGGCGGTAGTCAGGAATCATGCCGACATAATCAAGGAATTTATTGACGACTTGACCGAAACTTTAAGCCGGTTCTACTCCAATTACGAAATCGTGCTGGTCGATAACGGCTCCACTGATTCCACGGTAGAAAAGATCCAGGGGCTGCAGAAAGAGGTGCGTAATGTTCGACTGATCGTTCTTTCCCGCCAGTACAGTGAGGAAATTACATACATTGCAGCGCTGGAAAATTGTATTGGGGATTTCGTGACCCTGATTGATCCCTGTTTCGATCCTCCACAACAGATTCCCCAGATGATCGCCAAGTCGCAATCCGGCTACGATGTGGTCATTGCCGAAAGTAAAGGTGATGCGGATAAAGGTATTATCGATCGAGTGGGGTCGAAGATTTTTTTCATGATAAGCAAATATCTGACTGGTTACGATGTCTCCCCAAGTTTCTCAAAGTTCATTGTGCTCAGTCGCCGGGCAGTCAATTCCATCACTCGAATCAAAGACCGTAACCGCTATCTCAAGTTTTTACTGTTGGAAATAGGCTTCAAGCGGATTTCGATTCCCAGCTCATCGATCAACCGCCGATATTATAGACCCAACCAGAATTATTTCAGTGCGTTTGCCTTTGCCATCGAGGCGATCGTCTCCAATTCAGAAAAACTGATCAGGCTGGCTGCACTCACCGGTTTTTTTGCCGGCCTGCTCAATCTTTGCTATGTCCTCTACGTGCTGGTCGGCTATCTCCTCTATCATAATCAGATCGCCGCAGGGTGGACATCGACGCAGGTGGTCGGTTCCACGATGTGGTTTCTTCTCTTTTTGATCCTGGCGATTATAGGAGAATATCTGGCGAGAGTATTGCGGGCTACTCGAGGAGGTGATCTCTATTACATCGCCGACGAGTCGAACAGTTCGGTCTGTCCCTCTGATATCGAGAGAAAAAATGTCATCTGAATCGGGGACAGAAAGCCGCTTTGACGCAATAATCATCGGTGGCGGATTCTACGGCTGTTGTATTGCCTTGGTCCTCCGAAATTTCTGCGACAGGATTCTTCTTGTCGACAAAGAAAAAGACCTGCTGCTGCGAGCCTCGGCAATCAACCAGGCCAGGGTGCACACCGGCTATCACTATCCCCGGAGTTTGGTAACGGCAATCAGGTCATTTGTCAACTTCCCTCGTTTTCTCCTTGATTTCAAAGGATGCATTTATGATGAATTCGTGAAGCTGTACGCCATTGCGCGACGGGGATCAAAGGTAAACGCCTTTCAGTTTCATGAAACGTTTAAAAGAATCGGTGCCCCCATAGAGATCGCTCCGGTGCGATATACAAAATTGTTCAACGCCGATACGATCGAAGAGGTTTTCCTGGTTCGGGAAGTGGCATTTGATGCCGCCAAGTTACGGGAGATTCTTCGCGAACGATTGGACAGGGCTGGGATCGAACTCAGCATGGAGACAGAGGTCCACAAAGTGGCTGGAAACCAAGAGGGCTTCGTCGATATCCTGCTCTCCAATGGTCTGCGGTTCACGGCTGGCAAGGTCTTTAACTGCACATACTCCCGGATCAATACACTGTTGAAAAATTCAGGCCTCCCTCTGTTGTCCCTGAAACACGAATTGACAGAAATGCCGCTGGTGGAGATGCCAGAGGAACTGAAAAATGTGGGCATCACCGTCATGGATGGGCCTTTTTTTTCCTTGATGCCCTACCCTTCGCTGAACCTGCATTCCTTTCCCCACGTACGCTATACGCCCCATTACGAGTGGCGCGACATGGAACAATGCATTGATGGTCATCAATTATTACGTACGGCTGACCTGAAAACCCATTTTCCCTTCATGGTCAAGGATGCGGCCCGCTATATGCCGCTGATCGGCGAAGTCAGGTATAAAAAGTCCCTTTTTGAGGTGAAAACCGTCCTTGTTCAAAACGAAATTGATGATGGGCGACCAATTCTGTTCCGCAGGGATCATGGTCTGAAAAATTTTTCAACCGTCATGGGCGGAAAAATTGACAACATTTACGATGTTCTTGAAATGATAGGTGAAATCAAGGAGTACGCCGGATATTCTCCTAAGGGTTTGCTGCGCTATCTGAAAAATGATGGCCTCGTAAAAAGTCAGAAATCCGGAAATCACGTATCGTGAAACCAGCGCGTTACGAAGCTCGAAACGTCGTTGTTGCAGTCTTTGGCGAGAACGACAACCTCGACAACCAGAACCGACAGGAAAGACTCCAATGAAAAAAATATTACTGACCAGTGCCGGCGGTTCTGCGGCCTTGGGTTTCATGCGCTCCCTTCGCAAGGCTGCATCCGATTACTTTTTTATTGGTTGTGACGCAGATAAATATTATCTCGAACGTTCCGAGGCTGACGAGAAGCATCTGATCCCCCTGGCCTCCAGCCCTCACTATCGGAATATTCTTCTCGAAATCATCGAGGAAGCGAAACCCGATATGATCCACACCCAAACCGATGTGGAGGTTCACCGTCTTTCGGCCATGCGAGACGACTTTGACCGTCTCGGAATAAAGTATTTTCTGCCGGATCATGAAACCATCGAAATCTGTCTGAGTAAATTTCGCTCCTATGAAAAATGGCTGCAGGCAGGACTGACCGTACCGGCTACCCATTACCTGCATACACCGGACGACCTGCGACGAGCCTTTGACCAATATGGATCCCCGGTGTGGATCAGGGAAGACAAGGGAGCTTTTGGCAAGGGCTCTTTGCCGGCTGAAAGTTTCGAGGAAGCAAAGTTGTGGATCGACGTTCGTAAGGGTTGGGGGAGTTTTACCGCCGCCGAGATGCTCGACCCCACGTCAATGGTCACTTGGCAGTCGATCTGGCACAAAGGGGTGCTGGTCGTCGCCCAGACGCGCAAACGGCTTTACTGGGAGTTCGGCAACAGGGCACCATCCGGCGTCACCGGACTTACCGGTGCCGGGGTGACCATTTCCGACCCCAATGTCGATCGCATCGCCCAGCAGACAATTCTAGCTGTCGATCCTTCTCCCCACGGCATTTTCAGTGTCGATATGACCTACAACAGAGTTGGAGTGCCCAATCCCACAGAAATCAACATCGGCCGTTTTTTCACCACTCATCATTTCTTCAGCGAGGCGGGCTTAAACATGCCGCACATCTTCACCTCCATAGCCCTGGGGGGGAGCGCGCCATTTTTTGAAAAGAAAATCAATCCATTGCCCGAAAACTTGGTATGGATACGCGGCCTGGACTTTCTGCCCAAGCTTTCCACCCTCGAGGAAGTGGAAAAACACGAGGAACGCCTGCAACGCCGTCTGAACCGCATCGGCAACACGAAAACACCATGAAGAGCATCGGAACCAACAAGAGCGCCTATTTTGTTCCTGTTTTCAACCAGGTTCGCGAACTTCCCCAGGTCCTCGACGAGATAAGGGTGGCGAATGTTCCCTGCGACACCTTTATATTTGTCAACGACGGTTCGACCGACGGATCGGAACAGGTTCTCGCCGATTATGGTTACTCTTGGTTGACCAATGAAAAAAGGATGGGACTCGGCTATTGCTACATGAAGGCGCTTGATTGGGCGCTTGAACATGGGTACTCTTTTTTCGGGACTATGGCAGCCAACGGCAAGATGCTCCCGTCGGAGATGCCTCGCCTACTCGGGCCGGTGATGCGGGGAGAAGTGGACTATGCCACCGGTAGCCGTTTTCTGCAGGGGGGCGCCTCGCCAAATCTTCCAGCTTTTCGACGGACCATGATCCCGTTCGTCAACCACTACGTTCATTTTCTTACCGGAGCGCGCCTGACTGACGCAACCTGCGGTTATCGGGCCTTTTCACTCGATATCATCCGCAAGGCCAATTTTGACTGGCACAAACCGTGGATGTACGCTTACGGCTTTGAAAGCTATCTCTATGCCAAGGTCCTGCTGTCAGAAACTATACGATGGCATGAGGTCCCCATAACCATGCGTTATCCTCAAAAAGGTGTTCCCTACAGCAAGATCGTCCCCTTCAAGGGTTGGTATGACATGTTGAAACCCTGGCTCATAGCCCGCCTTGACGGCTACAGTTTGGACGAGAGGATTTGATAATTGGGTTCCGCCAGAATGTTTTTCTCCACCTTCATGGGGATAGCCCTGTCGGCGGCCTTGTTTTACCTGGCATTCCGGAATGTTCCTTTGCGGGAATTAATCCTCTATCTCCGCCAGGTTGAGATTGGCTGGATAGCTCCTTCCCTAATGGTGATATTAGGCGCTTTTTTTATCCGAGCGGAACGTTTGCGTCTTATTATCTCTGCATCGCATCCTCTCTCGTTTTCCCCGGTGTATCATCCCCTTGCTATCGGTTATTTGGCCAACTGCATAGTACCCGGCAGACTCGGAGAAATAATTCTTCCTGTCCTACTGAAAAAGAATAAAAAGGTTCCCTTGAGTACAGGGTTGGCGGCTGTTGTGGCCGAGCGAATTTTCGACCTGATCACCTTGCTGTTGCTCTTTACCTGTGTCATTCCTCTGGTACGGCTTGCCCCTTCCCAAAGCACTTCCTTTGCCGGGTACGAATTAAGTACAGGAACCCTGCATAATCTCGCAGGCAAGATGATGATTCTTTGTGTTTTATTGCTCCTGTGCATCAACCTCGTCACCATCCAGGCAACAAAGAATTGGATCAAAGGGATTCTTCATCGCCTTTCTTCCATGTCGTTGTTTGCCTCCTCTCCACATGCACAGTCGCGTTGGCGTAAAGCCTGCCACTTGGCCGAAACATTTTTGGACAATATTGCCTCTGGTTTTTCATTGCTACGTTCGGCGAGAAGGCTTGCGCTGTGCGTTTTTTATTCCTTGGCTATTTGGGGCCTGGTGATTTTTGCAAACTATCTGCTGACCTTTGGCTGTCCTCGAATGAGTGGCCTGAGTTATGCAGAAATCAGTGCGATGACCATTTTCATCGGTTTTTTTGTCGCGTTGCCATCGGCTCCAGGTTTTTGGGGGGTATGGGAGGCGGGGGGTATTTTTGCGCTGAGTGTGTTTGGGATCAACACAACCGATGCAGCAGGATATACTTTGCTCAACCATGTGGTGCAAATTGGCACTTTTATCGTACTCGGCGTAGTTTCCGCCTTGTTAACCGAATTTAATTGGCGAAACATGCTTGTTCAAAAATCTTCATCGCATTACGAATGATATACAAAGCAGGCAAAGAGACGTTGATAGTCTCGTGGAAATATAAAAAAACAAACCTCGTGTAGTAAAGAAACAGTTAATTCGAAGATTAAAAGGTCAATTGCACCGATTTTTTTTAACGACAAATACAAGAAAAAAATGTTAGCTAAAATTCAATTGAATTGTTTTGATAATATAAATAAAAAACAAAGAATACTATGTAGTTTATGCATTTTTTTCATATTGATTTAAAGTTCCATATTCTTTTTTCACTTTTTCTCTGCGCTGCTCTCGGTTTGCGCATCCTTTTCTATCAAGGTCCTTCTGCTGCCGATGATATGATCTATTTTTCGGTTGTCGAAAAGCTTCTTGCTGGAAAGGATGTGGGCGAAACGATTACCACTGCAGGCCATTGGGGTGCGCGAACAGGAATGGTCTTTCCGCTCTGGGGCGTGATGAAGTTTGCCGGCGTATCCGAGGCCGCTTCAATGATCTATCCCCTGGTCCTTTCCGCCGCAACCATGGTTCTGATCTATTTCTCCGGTTTCAACCTGTTCGGCCCCGCTCCGGCCTTGATTGCCCTTGCATCCTACGCCCTTTTGCCCCTGGATGTTCATTATGCAGGAATCATGTACCCGGATGGTCCGGTGGTCTTTTTCAGTTTTCTTTCGTTGTATCTGCTGTTTTTGGTATCTGGCTCAACAAAATTCTCCGTATGGGCTCCGCTTCTGGCCGGAATTTCTCTCGGCTTGGGATATTGCATCCGCGAAACATCGATCCTGCTCTTCATCATCGTGCCACTTCTTTTTGTGCCCGCGAAAAACAAGGTTGCCTACTGCAAGTCAGTGGTGCTGTTCGGCATTGGATTCGCACTGGTCCTAGCATGTGAGATGCTCTTATTTTGGTTTTTGACGGATAACTTGTTTGCCCGTTTTCAAATACTCACCCAAAAAACCCAGGTGCTGACACCACATCAATATCCTTTCATTCCCCGGTTCCACAGTTACTTCTGGGACGGCCCCATCCTACTTTTTGCCACCTACTGGATGGCGCCGTTGCTGATTCCTCTTGTTCTCATTGCTGCCCCTTTTGCCTTCCTATGGGAACGGCAATACACCGACCAGCGAAAGGAGGACGGGAAGGTACTGTGGTTGGCCATTCTCGCTCTCGCTGTTCTCCTTTTTTTTATTTATGCCCCAGTGATCGGCTTTACCAAGCCGTTGGAGCGGGATGAGCGATATTATTTGATTGTCATGCCGTTGTTCGCTCTGCTTTTCGGCGTCATGGTAGATCATGTTTTCCGATCGGGGAAGCTATGGAAAAAATTTGCGATTTTCACGCTGGTCATTAATTTAATCCTCTCGCTTTTTGCCCTTGGGTGCATTGTCAATAAAAACTCCATCGGCTTGACAGAGATCCATGCGTTTATACATGCAACTCCTGCCGCAAAGTACCTGCTTCCAGAAGCGTTGGCTCCTGCGTTACGCCTGAAGGTCGGTGGTGCGACAGAGTCGGAGAAAATAACGTCCTATCGGTACAGCGATAATCCAATTTTACCAGTCCAAGGCTTAAGCGATCAGGCATATCTCTTTTACATTCCCTATCTTCATCGCATCCAACCAGATTGGACGGGACCCATGCACTGGCCGGCAGAGCGTTATGTGTTATGGAAGGTGTTGCACACCGAATCTTCCCTTTCTTGCCGCCTCTTACAGCAAGTCCGCTTGCTCGACGCTCTGCCTGAATTTTTCTCCAAGAGAGTATGCGTTTCCCCGGATGTCCACGTATATACATTCAGACAAACCACTACTAGCTTTTCCGGCCATGACTGAAACCATTGACATCCACTGCACCAACAAGGGTGCTTCACCGCTGCAGCATTATCCCGTACAGGTTGGCTACCTTTTGGCCGAACTCTCCTGACATCGGCCGAGCAGCAACTCTACCTGGTTGACGAAACCGGTCGTTCAAAACCTTTGCAAACCTTCCCGCTGGCCTTGTGGCCGGATGGCAGCATCAAATGGCTGCTGGTCGATTTTTTTGTTGATTTACCAGGGAACACACAGAGAACTTACACATTGGTTCGTCATCCGGAGCCGCCGCCCTCAGCCTTCCCTGTTGTCATCTGCCATCAAAGCGTGGAGAGCTGGATCGTCGAGACCGGTACCGCCGAATTTATGGTCAACACCCGCATCCTGAAGCCCTTTGATCAGGTCTCGATTGGCGTCAATAGCCACCACAGGACCAAAGCTATCGAGTCCAGCCAGTTATGTTTGCTCGATGATCAGGGCAGGAATCTCGATGCACGCATTGAGACCCTGGTACTCGAGACTTGCGGAGCTGTACGTTGTACTGTGGTGGCCTGCGGGACCATGATCGACGCAGCGGAGAAAACACTTGGCTTCGAGGCTCGCTTGCATTTTTATCAGGGGACCGCTCAAACCACCATAGAGTTCAGGCTCCATAATCCGCAAGCAGCCCGGCATTTTGGTGGCCTTTGGGACCTTGGTGACCCAGGATCCTTTTTTTTCAAGGAGTGCGGATTTCGTTTTACTCTCCCTCGGCAACCGATGCATTTTTCATGGCAAATGGAATCAGGCGATCCTTGGTACGAGCTGGGTCCGGGGGAAAACTGGACCGTCTACCAGGAATCCAGTGGTGGCGATCACTGGAACAGTCCCAATCATCGCAACCATCAAGGCAAGGTGCCGCTCACCTTTCGCGGGTACAAGGTTCTGGACGATCAGGGGGAGGTGACGCATGGTGATCGGGCAGAACCGGTCCTGGTGTGCCAAATGGATTCCGGGGCGGTCCTTTCGACGTATATATCAAACTTTTGGCAAAAATTTCCAAAAAGCATTACCGGAGGCGGGCAAGAGCTGGTCATCGGGCTTTTCCCCGGAGCATTTCCGGACCTGCACGAACTGCAGGGTGGTGAACAGGCGACCAATCACATCTGGCTCGATTGCGCCGCCGATCCCAAGACCGCTGCGTTTGGCAACGCCATGGTAACGGTCCAGGCGGATGAAGCCTGCCTGATCCGATCCGCCGTATTCAAGGATTTTTCATGGAGCAAGGAGGACACTCCGTTCTCCGAACTGCTTCGGGAAGGTCTTGAGGGAACAAGAGGCTTCTACGCCAAGCGGGAGATGATCGACGAGTATGGCTGGCGCCATTTCGGCGAGTTGTATGCGGATCATGAATCCGCTCAAAGTCCTGACATCCCTTTTTTTATCTCACATTACAACAACCAGTACGATCCGTTGTACGGGATGTATCGGCAGTACTTGACCAGTGGCGACGAGCGCTGGCGGCAACTGGCCGCCGATCTGGCCGCCCATGTGGCCGATATTGACATCAACCACACGAACAGGGACCGTGAGGAATATAACCACGGCCTTTTCTGGCACACCGATCATTATCTCGATGCAGGTACTGCAACCCACCGCATGGCTTCACGCGAACACCTGCTCAAAAAGAATCCCGCCTTCTGCGGCGGCGGTCCGGGCGCCGAGCATTGCTACACTTCCGGACTGGCAGTGCATTATCTGCTCACCGGTGATCCCCGTTTCAAAGAACTGGTTCTCCAGTTGGCCGACTGGTGCTATCTGTCGCTTCGCGGCCCTCAAACCATTCTGGCTGCATTGTTGCGTGCGCTCAAAGGCGCAAAGACCCTTGCCCGGCAACAGGGCAGCCCACGACTATGGCACCGTTTCCCTCTCACCAGGGGCACGGGCAATTGCATCAAATCCAACCTCGACGCTTTTGATCTCAGTGGAGACCGCCGCTATCTCGACCGAGCCGCATCGCTGATCCGGCAGACGGTGCATCCATGCGATCCGCTGGAGGAGCGCGACCTGCTCAACGCCGAAGTCGCCTGGTCCTATACGGTTTTCCTGGCGGCGGTGGGAATGTTTCTTGCCAAGAAGGCAGAATGGAACGAATACGACAATGCCTATGCCCATAGCCGCGAATCCTTTCTCCATTACGCCCGGTGGATGGCTAGGCATGAATATCCCTATCTTGACAACCAGGTCATTCTGGAATTTCCCGAAGTGACCTGGGCAGGGCAAGACATGCGCAAAAGTGTTCTCTTTTACTTCGCCGCCGGATTGTGCGACAATCCCGAAGAGCAGTCGCTGTATTTGGAGCGTTGCCGCTTCTTTCTTGACGCAGCCGCCAGGGAAATGCACAATTCCGATGCGAGCCTGTACACTCGACCCTTGGCACTTGTTCTGCAAAACAGTTGGGTGGCCGGGAAGGCAGGCAATGCCCCACCTCTGGCCGACTCACCAGGAGAGACGGCGCGCAACCGCCGTCCTCAGGCACCCCGCCTGACGATGTTCACCTTGCTGAAGCGTACCGCCCGCGATATGGGCGAAGTGCTCCGGGAGACCAACCTGAAACGGGAACAACGATGGCTGGCGGCCCGGTTGAGAGATCGTTGAAATGACCATGCCCCAGATTATCAAAAAGCTGCTCTGTGAGACCATGGTCCTGTGCGGGCTGGCACGGGCCGGTCGATTGCGGAATCGGAGCAAATTGCTGGTCGTCATGTATCACGGCGTCAGCCGCTTGCCACACTTAGACCCGATCTGGACCCAACTTCCAGTGGAACGCTTTGAACGGCAACTCGATTTTCTCCAGCGTTGGTATTGCCCCGTCACCCTCGCCCAGGTTCTCCGGGCCCTTCGGGGCAAGCAAACACTGCCGCCAAGAGCGGTATTGCTCACCTTTGACGACGGCCTTCGCAACAATTACACCGTGGCGTGGCCGATATTGAGAGCCAGGAAAATACCGGCCACAGTTTTTTTGACCGTGGACTACATCGGCGGTCATCGGCTGCTCTGGCCGGATGAACTCTATCTCCTAGTCAAGAATGCCCATGAAAACGCCCAGGCTCTTCCGGAACCATTCGCCAGCCTATGCCTGCAAACCGAGACAGTCTGGCCACGTTATGCGATCTTGGTCGAGGCACTGAAAAGGATGGACGATGACCAGCGCCAACAGGCCATGGATGCCCTGCGCCGGGCAACACCACTGCCCGACCATGCCCATTGCGAAGACTTCACCCTGCTCAACTGGCAAGAGGTAGATACCATGCACCGGGATGGCCTGATGGATTTCGGTGTGCATACGGCCTCCCATATCATTCTCAGCCGCATCGCGCCGGGAGATCTGAAAAAGGAAATCGTCTGGCCCAAAAAGAGATTGGAGGAAAAGCTGGGCCATGAGGTGGAGGCCTTCTGTTATCCCAACGGCAGGAGCGGCATCGATTTTCACGAGGAGCATAAGACCGGGCTTCACCAGGCCGGATACGCCTGTGCCTTCACCACCGACCACGGCCTGCATGCCATGGGCACCGACCCCTTTGCCATCAAACGGATTGCCGCCGGCAACGACATGACCTCCGACCCGGCCTTTTTTCAATTGGCCTGTTCCGGCATAATCTGAGGAGTAGCACGGATGTCTGCTCAAAAAATCTACAGAACCTTTCCATCCATCAACCCTGCTACGGTTTTTCGAAAAATCAGGGAAGAAAATCCAATTCTAGACGCAAAGCGTTTTTACCTCTATGCAAGTGGTCGTGCCGCGCTTTATCACGGCGCATTGTGCCTCAAAAAAATAGGCATTCATACCATATACGCCCCTGAATACCATTGCGGCGTTGAGATTGAAGCCTTGGTACGAGCTGGTTTGATTGTGCGTTTTTACCCAATTAAACAAGATCTCTCAAGCGATCTTGTTTGGTTAGAATCGAACATGGTAGAAACGAATTGCGCTTTATTAGTAATTCATTATTTCGGATTTGCACAACCGCTTGATCAGATTGTTCAATTATGCAAGCGTAAAAAGATACTTTTAATCGAAGATTGCGCACACGCCCTGTATTCTTCATTTGAAAATAATTTTTTAGGTTCATTTGGCGATATGGCCATTTTTAGCCTCCATAAAACTATTCCAATGCCGAATGGTGGTGGATTGCTTATTAATAATAAAGAAATACCTACACCTAACCCTGTAAAAATTAAATATGATTTTGTTTTATTGAAAATTACTCTAAGATCAATTCTCAATTATTACATTAATGCAGGGAAAATCATGGCTCTGTTTTCTCAAAGCATTATAAATCTCTACAATAAATTAATATATAACCGCGATGTAGTTATCCATCATATTGAAGAAAATCAGAATAGTTCTCCATGGTATTACGAAGTTAAGCAATATAATTACAAAGATGGAATAGCAATTATTTCAAAAATATTGCTACGTCCTCAATCGTATAAAAAAATAATTGAAAAAAGAAAATTTAATTACAACAAGCTGTTGAGATCATTAAATTTTGGACCATTATTTCTTCCTGTTTTTGGAGAATTACCTGAAGGATGTAATCCTCTTTGCCTTCCTTTAAAAGTAAATAACAGTGATTATTGGTTAAAAAAACTGCAAAATTCAAATTTGGAAATTTTTGTATTTGGCAGATTTTGTCATCCTCTTTATAATCGCAATGAAATCAAATCTAATGAATTAGGAAGAAAAATTATTTGCCTACCTATTCATCAACAATTAAATCAAAGTGATATGAATCAATTAATAACATTAATCAATGAAAATTTACGTGTTAAGGATAACTGACGGTAATGCGGGTAATTTTATTAAAAATTTTATTTCCAATTCTATCATTATTTAGTTTTGTTAATCCATTTTATGGAGTCATTAACTATACTTTTATTTCAGTAATTAGGCCAGAGCAACTAACATACGGTTCACCAATCATTGGGAACGTATTTGCTTTGGCAATAGGTTGCTTATTCATTGCTTGTATTACCAAAAAAGAAAAATTAATTTTTGCAATTTCAAATAAATTTTTTGTAAGTTTTTTATTATTTGTAATTTTTCTATATGTATCAACATACTTTAGTCCTTTTACGGATTTCACTGAAACACGTGGTAGCATATATTATCTTCAGCAATTTCCACAGATTTTTGTTTTTTGCCTTTGCTTATATGCTGTGCTTACTAGATTAACGAAAAAAGAAGTTCAATTTTATTTATATATATTGACTTTTTTATTTTTATTTATGGGATTATGGGGGATTGAACAATATTTTCGTGGAAATACACTGGTAGAAAATCTTTTTGGCACAGCCATTGTCGATCGATGTGGAATAACAGCTGTTTTTATACTATACTTTCCAATCTCTTTATATTTATTTATTTCTAATAAAGGATTCAAAAAAATATTTGGCCTTATCAGTTCCATTACTTTCATGGTTATGATAATTTTAACTCAATCGAGAGCTGGTTTTCTTGGTTTTTTGATGACTCTTTTTGTTTTGTGGCTGCACTCAAAACAAAAAATAAAATTATTATTGATATCATTTGTTTTTGTAATTCCTGTCTTATTTATTTTGCCTAACGAGTATATCTCTAGAATAAAAACTATTAAATATGATTCGGTTAAAAATGAAGAAATTTTAGATTTGTCTGCAGCTTCAAGGATTGTTTTATGGAAAATTGCTTTAAAAATATTTCAAGATAACCCGGTCGCAGGGATTGGAAATTTGAATTTTTCCAAGGCTGGAATAATCTATCATTCTGATTTTATAGGTAAAATAAATGAAGATTTATATGAATATATATTCGATCATAAAACAATTAAATTGTCTCATAGTCATAATACTTTTATTAATATTCTAGCAGAAGGTGGACTTATTGCAACTATTCCGTTTTTTATTGTTCTATTTTTACCAATAGTAAACGGACATTTTTTGATAAAAAAATATATCAACAAAGAAAATGATTATGCAAAACTCTTGTTATATATAAACAGTGGCTTGATTGGATTTTATGTAGCAGCTATTTTTGCGAATCTATTATTACTCGATTTTCTTTATTGGAATCTTACACTTTCATATTTTATTGGAAATAAGATATACAATGATAGTGAATTATAATATTCAAAACAAAATTAATTGTTTTCGTGGTCTTGCTATAATAGGAGTGTTAATTATACATTCCTCGGCGCCAATTATTAATCCAAAATTTCAAAGTCCTTCTATATGGATTGATATTACAATAATATTTAATCAAATCTCACGTTACAGTGTGCCATTATTTTTTTTTATATCAGGATTTTTATATGGAAATATTTATTCTGAAAAAAATATTAATTATATTTATTTCATAAAACGACGTTTTGTTAAAATAATAATACCTTTTATAATTTGGTCAATCATATATTTAATATTACGGTTGACAACAGGTGATATTGAAAGTGATGAAATTAATTTTATTAATTTAATCAAAATTGTCATCACGGGTTCAGCTTATGGTCATTTATATTTTATACCTTCGATATTTCAATTTTATCTTTTATTGCCATTAATCTTGTGGATTTCAAAAAAAATATTCAATTCCTATATTGAATATTTTTATTTATTTGTCTTAATTATTTTATTTAGCATTGTTTACGAAGTGAGGATAGTCAATTTATTAAGCAATAAAAATGATTTAATTTTTCTAAAAAGTTATTGGTTTTATTGGTGGTACCCATTTGCAGCAATAGGTATATTGGTTGGATTAGGTTCAAATATTATTTTTAAAATTAATAAAAAATTATTATTTATAGGAGCTTGCATTTTTTTATATATAATTTGCTACGAATATATAAAAGCTTTCCATGAATGGCCCAAATTTTCAGATACTATTGGTAATATATTAGATATTAATCAAATCGCCACTTTTTTGCGACCAGGAGCTTACTGGTATGCTCTAAGTGTTTGTTTTTTACTTTTTCGGTGTATCTATAGTAATAGTATTTTAGAGTTTACATTGATTAGTTCTTTTGGTAAATATTCTTTTGGAATTTACTTTTTACATCCTATGATCAATAAAATTATTATTAAATTTATAAAATTATTAGAAGTTGACCTAACTCATAATTTATGGAGTAGTATAATACTGTTTTTTATAGGTTCCAGTCTAACTTATGTAATAGTTGCACAATGTTCAAAAATAAAAGATTCTGAATATTTTTTTGGAACTGTTCGATAATAAACATAGACCATGATAATTAAAAGGATAATATTTAACGTTTTATCAAACTACGCTCACCTTTTTATTTCAGTTGTTTTGGCCTTGGTAATGTCACCATTTATTGTACATACCTTGGGGGATTTTTTTTACGGGGTATGGTCAATAATAGCAGCAATAACCGGATACTTTTCACTTCTCGATCTTGGAATAAATAGGGCAATAGTTCGATATATTTCAAAATATGAAGCAGAAAATAATATCAACGCTTTAAATAAATTTTTCAACACAAGTTTATTATTGTTTGTTTTTTTAGGTTTGCTAATCGTATTGGCAACATTTATTACTACATTTTATCTCGATACAATTCTGGATTTAAAAGAATATTCGACTATATCAAAAATCGTATTTTTAATAGTTGGCATTGATTTTGCTTTTTCATTTCCATTTGGAGCTATTTATGCAGTTATTATAGCTAAACAACGGCACACAATTGCTAATAAAATTAATATAATTAGTAGCATATCGAGAAATTGTGCGATTTACGCATCACTTTCGTTTATGCCTGATATTGTTATTCTTGCCGTGTGTAATGTGTTTTTCAATTTAATAAGAAATTTTTGTATTTTTTATGAAGCAAAAAAAATATCTCCGGAAATTTCTTATAAATTGACATTTTTTGATAAAAAAATAATTAGAAATATTTTTAATTACAGCCTGTATAGTTTCGCTGTATCAGTCTCTTCAAGAATCATAAGTTTCACCGACGAAATAGTTGTTGGACTCTTCTTGACGGTAAGCGATGTTACTTACTACGCTATTGCTGTTAATCTAGTCACTTATTTTGAAAAATTGATATGGGCTGGTGCTAGTGTTTTAGTTCCTTATATCAGTCAATTAGACTCATCCAATGACCATGAAGGGATAGAAAGGGCTTTTTACCAATCCTTTAAATATACTCTTCTTTTTACCCTTTTTATATTCTTTGGCATTATATTTTTAGGGCGTCCCTTTATCGATATATGGATGGGGGAGACGTATGGAGAAAAAGCCTTTCCTGTTTTAATAATCCTAGCAACTGCTAAAGTTGTATCGCACGGGCAATCGATTACTATTGCGCGTTTTTTAGGGACAAGTAATCATAAATTCCTTGGTATTATTAATTCGTTGGAAGCTTTATCAAATTTGGTGCTTAGTTTATTTCTAGTTGTGCATTATCAATTAATAGGGGTTGCTATAGGAACTTGATCCCCTGTCTAATTTTTAATGGTGTCATCCTGCCAGTCTACACTGTGTATTCATTTAAGATTCAACCTTCAGTTTTCTTGAAAAAGGCTCTCTTCGGGCCGTTGGCCACCTTTTCGATATCCTGTTTGATAATTTACAAATTAGATCTTACTTCACTGAGATACAGCGACCTGCTTTTAAATGGTTTCCTGATGTCTTTTATATTTGGTATATTTAGCTTAATGGTTTGTCTAGATTTAAGATTATACAGGAGAGTTGCTTCTAAAAATGAATAAGTTTAAAATCGCTATCATACGCCCCATTGGCTATCCTATTGATTTAAAATCATATAATTCTCAAGAAATAGGTCTCGCTAGGGCGTTAACGCTTCAGGGGGTAAATGTAGATGTTTTTTTGGCAGGTAGGACTTCAAAACCAGAGAGACAAAAAATAGTTACTACGGGGGAGGGAGAGCTACACGTCTATCAATTGCCCTATTATAAAATCCCTGAAATAGATCATGCTATTTATCCTCATTTGAAAGGAATTTTAATTAAAAACCAATACAATCTTTTCCATGTCAATGAAGAAAACGAAATCACGTCTTTCCTTGTTGCTAAATTGGGAAAGAAAATTGGTGTTCCAGTCGTTATTTATCAAGGTATGTATCAACAACTTACGGGTCGAATTAGGGCAGCGTTTCAAACATTATATGATCATACTGTGTTACCTTGGTTAAGCAAGAATATTTATTTGGCTCTTGCAAAAACTACCAGTGCAGAAAAACATTTAAAAATGAAAGGTTTTGAAAATACTTTAGTAATGCCTGTGGGGCTGGACACATCTGCATTTGATAACCCTACCGAGATAGATTGGCGCGCCAAGCTTAAAATTTCCCGCCAGGCGAAGATAATTCTTTACATAGGAGTGTTTGAAAAAAGACGTAACATCCAGTTTCTGTTGGATTTGGCAAAATTATTTATAAATAAAAGCGATTTATTTTTTGTTTTTGTTGGCAAGGGAGATGAATTTGAAACAGCTAAAATTCGCACGGAAAAAGAACAGCTTGTGAATGTCAGGTTACCAGGCCATATACCTCAAAGCGAGTTGCCTTCCTTATACAAAGAAGGTACACTTTTTTTGTTACCGAGTAATTATGAAATATACGGAATGGTTGTTTTGGAATCGATGTTTTTTGGCGTTCCTGTGATATCTACATCAACAGCTGGTCCAAAAGATATCATTGAGAATGGTATTGATGGTTACTTATTAGATAATTTAAGTCAAGAACTATGGATAAATTTAATGAACCAAGTGTTAGAAAATGACAACTTGCATTTATTTTTAAAAAATAATGCAATAAATAAAATAATTTCAAAATTAACATGGGATAAATTATCAAAAATATACTTATCAAAGGTATGTAGAAATTAGTTATTCATAATAATTAATAAATTATATATAATTGATTTATGGAAAAAATTAACAAATATTTATATCTTTTTGGGATGTATGTTTACAATCCATTGATTAATCAAAAATTTAAATTTTTATTAAATAGCCAATATTGGAATGAAGAAAGGATTTTAGATTGGCAAATTAATTCCTGTAAAAAGCTTTTGATCCATGCTTATGAAAATTCTCCATTTTATAAAAAATTTTTTAAAGATGTGTCTTTTCAACCGCAAAATTTTAGAAGTCTTGAAGATTTGAAATTTATTCCTACCACAAGTAAGTCGTTAATTCTTGAAAATTCTACTTATATTCAAAATTTTGTACCAAAAGAGAAACACTTTTATTCAGAGACATCTGGTAGTAGTGGAACCCCTTTGATCTTTTACCGTAATGCCACATGGGATGCTTGGCATAGAGCATCGGTTTTAAGAGGGTATCATTGGTACGGAATAAATCCTTGGGAGAGAAACGGCTATTTGTGGGGTTACAACTTTTCTTTCAAGAAACGATTAAAAGTACGTCTACTTGATGCACTTCAAAACAGATTTCGCTTGTTCTCGTATAATGATCAGGAAATTTTTGTTTTTATAAAAAAACTTGAATCAGCAAAATTTCTTGGTGGATATTCTTCCATGATTTATGAGATAGCTAAACAGTTAAACGGAATGTCAAATTCTCGACGATTTTCTTTGAAAATGATTAAAGGTACTTCAGAAAAAATATTTGATTATTATCAACAAGAAGTTGAGCGAGCTTTTGGTCAAAGAATCATAAGTGAATATGGTTCAGCAGAGGCTGGAATTATTGCATTTGAATGCCCATCAGGAACGCAACATCTTAATATGGAAACAGCAATAGTTGAAGTTGTTGATAATGAAATAGTAGTAACAAACTTAGTTTCATATTCATTTCCTATAATCAGATATAAATTAGGTGATTTTGTTCAATTAAGTTCAAGTACAAAATGTTCATGTGGTGTAATGCATGGTGCAATAAATGAAGTATTTGGAAGAGTTGGGCGAGTAATCTATGGAAAAACTCAAAGGTATCCAAGTTTAACCCTTTATTATGTTTTCAAGAATTTAGCGATGGAAAGAAATTTGGTTTTTAATTATCAAGCTCGACAAAACGTTAAAGGGGCAATGGAAATTCTAATAGAACAGCATGTCGATCGAGAACAACATCGAATTCTTATAAGTGAATTCGAAAAATATTTTTCTTCTGATATTGAATTAAAGATTATTGATGACGTGAGTTTGAAATCAACTGAGGGAAAAAGATTAGATTTTATTAGTTCAATAATTGATGGATAGCCAAAATGGACCTTTCAGTCATCATACCCGCTAAAAATGAAAGTTTATTTTTAAAAATTTCAGTTCCAGCACTATGGGTATCAATTAATAAATCTAACATTATAGCAGAAATTATTTTAGTTGACAATGGGTCAGAAGATGACACAGAATCGGTAGCCCGTTCTTTGGGGTGCAAAATTCTATCAAGTCCTCAAGGATCTATCGCAAAATTGCGAAATTTAGGAGCTAGCCAGGCTCAGGGAACCTATCTTGCTTTTGTTGACGCAGACTGTGCTGTACATGAAGATTGGGTCTCCACTTGCATAGAAAATCTTAATCATCTCAAAGTTGGTGCTACAGGAACTCGTGTCGTTCCTGCTTCAGAAAAAGCTACTTGGGTCAGCTGGGCTTGGTTCAATTTAGCAGCTGGGTCTAAGAGAAAAGAGAATGTATCTTGGCTTGGTTCTTCAAACTTAATGTTAAAAAAATGTCTTTTTGATGAATTAGGTGGATTTAATGAAGGTTTAAAAACTGCAGAAGATTTTGATCTTACTACACGTTTAAAAAAAACACATAGAATTAAATTAGAAAAAAATATTGACACGATTCACTATAGAGAGCCTGAAACAATCAAGGAACTTTTTATTAAGGAATCATGGAGGGGAAGTTCAAGCCTCGCCTGCTATATCAGCAATGGTTGCCAATTTGGTGAGTTAGGCAGTGTCGCTATACCTATGTTTGTGAATATATGCATAGGAATGCTTGTCATTTTTTTGTTAACAAATTTATCATTAACACCTATTGCCATTTTCCCGATAATTATTTTACCTTTTATTCTTATGATAAAAAAAGGCGTTCCATTTAATTCATTCATGATCGTTGTTCAAACATATATAGTTGCCTTCATCTTTATTTTGGCAAGATCGGTTTCTTTGGCTCGTGAAATTTACTATATTTTATTTAGAAGGAGTGATGTTAATATCTGGAAAATCTGTCGATGAAATAATAACATTATCGATCGCATAGTACTGTTCCTTCATTTCTGAAGGATCAGCGTATAAGTTGTAGGCGTTACCGCCAATTGCAACTATATTCCACCCAAGATTACCAGGGCTGCTGCTTCCCATCCACTGGATGTCATTCCGGCTGTATTCTAATGTCCCATCTACCCAAAACTTGACAACTCCATCTTTTGCCCCAGGAGAAGTATTCATTTTTACATACCACTTCATTCGGTGCCAAGCACCATCTCCTAATTTCTGCTCAAATGTAGATTTCTCCGTAAAGGTAAAACTTTTGTCATATGAATCTGCGCACCAATAATTGGTTTCTTGAGGGTCACAGCGATGGCTATGAAAATGTCGAAAACCATATTGGTTATAAGATGTATCGTAAATATAAGCTGGTGCATTGCTTCCAGTAGTAAAAAATTGAAAAGGACTACCAAGCCTATCCCAATGATAAAATCTAACCATTTTTACGGCAGCCCCACTACTTGTATTCCAGTTCCATTGAAAACCTGGTTGGAATATAATGTGTAAAAAAACATAGAGTTCCTGAAAGTCTTTTCCCAAATCTTTTGCCAATATGCCATCAGCACCCCAGCCATCCCCACTTCTTCCGTTATTTGACTCATTCCAGACGGTGAGAGCCTTTCCGGAAGTACCTTTATGATTTTCTTCTGAAATCTGGATGGTTGGGTGGTATTTTGGTCCATCGGAGTTTGGATGCCATAATTCATCATTACGGTAATAATCCCACCCTGCTGGTAATTTGTTTTTACACGACGAGTCGCTACATCCTTCCTCTTCAGTCTGCGGAAACCAATCTTCCTTTTTATCAAAGTTTTCAAGAAATATAACTTCAGCCTTTGACACTGTTATGTTACAAAATGTGAATATTGTGAATGTTAGTATCATTATTGTTTTTATTTTCACGGGTTACTCCTGTCTCTAAATGCTTTTGAATTGTAATCATGCTATAGGTTATTTTGATTGGTAGAGTAGCATCCTAAAGTTAATTGTTGAGCCTCTTGCAAAAAAAAAGTCGCCTATCATCATATTTCTGAAAAAATAAGAGGGAAAACCTCCAAAGAAACGTGAGGTGAATTTTCACTCTCTCGGTATGACTTGAAAAAGTGTTCAGTTCTTTATTGAACATTCAGCTATGGCATATATTCGATTATTTTGCAATAAGCTTAATTTTTTGTAGTCTCCTTATTGGGAGACAATTTTAACCCAGCATAATTTCGCGGTGTCGGAAGTTTGAAAAGTCAAGGACAGCCTGTTGTCAGTAACAGTAGTTATAATTTCACGTGTTATCCAAGGGTTTAAGGAACTGAGGCGTTCGGCAGTTATCAAAGCTGCACCCTCAACTTGCACCCCTTGGGTTCTATCTGGTGCAGAAGGGTCACCGACTGTCACCGTGACAAGGTACTTTCCATTTGGTACGATATGTTCCCAGACAGCTGTTGGGGCTACATGAATAAGAGTATCAAAAGATTGGTCAGGAGACAATAAGCTGTTACGATCCCTCGTCCCTTCCGCAGCAGGTGGAGAAACCCAGCCATACCCCACCGCATCGTCAAAATTACTCCCACTGTCCATCGTAAACCCTGTCGGGACAGGTGCAGAAGCAGGCTGGAAATTAATGGCAATCTGGACAGGTGAGGCAAGACTGACATTTTCCTGAGTCATAGTTACGCCACCGCTATTATCAACAATTGTTAAAGTTACAGGGGAAATTCCTCCCCCTTCAAAACTGTGTGTTACTGTTATTCCGGAATCCTTGACGCCATCTCCAAAGTCCCAAATGTAACTCACGATACTCCCATCCGAATCACTCGCCCCACTCGCATCAAAAGTATAAATATCGCCATTTTTAGTATAGGTAAATAACGCCACTGGCGGTTTGTTAATTTTCTGAGCATCGGTGATGGCGACCCCTTTGAGGCTACCAGAAAAGCCGGTATTAGCCATGGATGGCGGTGCCATGGTGGTTAAAAACAGGACTAGGGTTGCTGCATGGAGAACCTTAGTAGATGCTGCTGTTGTTTTCATTGTATGTCTCCTGGTGCTTCTTTGGTCTTCAAGTTGGTTGCTGAATTTATTGGCCAATGATGAGAACCGGACTTAACTCTATGGCTTTGTGGTTTTCTTAATCAATTAAGAAGTTAGCGAACATTTGGTGCTTGTAAAAATTTTGTGGCACTACTTTTACTCAAGGCGCAATGATTCGGTAATCAATAAAATTATTAATAACCTCTGTATCCGTTCCGTCAGGGAGCATTGGTGAATCCAATACTCACCTGCAAGGCAGGATGATGATTACTCCTTGCCGCCCACAACGATTCCGGGGTGGACGGCCTTCAGATCGTTGAATGACGGGATTAATTGTATCCTATGCGAAGTTTTTCCTACCGTAGTAACTTTCATGGCGTATAGTTCAGGCTGTTTGAGGCATTGCCCACTCCACCGGTGGTATCAACCGCCTGGATGGTGAAGGCGGTCGGGCCGGTTGGCATGGTCATTTCACAGCTCAGTTGCCGGTCGGCAGGTTTGTTGCAGGTGCAGACCACCGTGCCATTGGCGAGAATCTGGAAGCCGCTGATGGTGCTTTCCTGGGTTGCATCAAACTCCCAGGTAAAGGTTGCCAGCACCTTTTCCTCTTTCTGGCTGAGAGCAATGTAGCCGATGGCCTCCGCTGGGTGGGCGACTTCCGTATCTTTGGATTGCTCTTCTTCGACTTTTACCTCGAAACCGGTTGCTGACAGTTTTTGCATTCGCAAAGCCGAAGTGTCGGTGTTGACGGTTGTCTGCATGTCGGCCAGAAGCAGCGGGGCTGCTGAGTAAGGACTTGGGAAGGCGACCGCATACCACGCCTGTGTGACAACATTGGCTGTGGCGGCAACCCTGTATTGCAGTGAGCCGAGACTTCCCTCGCCGGGTTCCCAGGCGAGGTAGTTGATGGTTTCATTGATATGCTTGTTGGTATTTTTTTCCTGCTCGCGGAAATAGTAGGCAAAGCCACTGGTCGTGACGTCCTTGATGCGGCCACTGATGGTGTCGGTCTCGTTGTTGGAAGCGATCGTGGTCATCATCACCGGCTTTTTGCTGAAAGCCTGGTTGAAGGGAATCGTTGCAAAACTGGTTTTGCCCGTGAAGCTGCCTGCTTCGACCATGGAGCCGTCGGGCAAGGTATGGTGCCCTTTTTCTATCACGAGATAGCTGGCCGTCTCCTGCGGATGCGCTCCGTCGAGATAGTTCCACTCGGTGAATTTGATATCAAAGCCGGTGGCATCGACATTGCGCAGGCGAATCACACCCGGGGCGGGATCATTAAAACTTGCTGGCCCGGCAATGACAACCGGATTCTGGAAAGTAGAACTCAGCGAAACACGAACCCACTCGCCTGTCACTGCGACCTCGCCTGTTTCGATGTTCAGGTTCGCGGCGGTTTCTTGCGGTTTGACGGTGATCGTTGTCGAGGTTGTCGCGGTGGCCCCCAAATCGTCGGTGACCTGGAGGGTGGCGATGAAACTTGCCTCCGTGGTGTAGGTATGGGAGACGGTCTTGCCACTTGCGGAACTACCGTCGCCAAAATGCCACGTGTAGGAGGCGATGGAGCCGTCGCTGTCGGTGGACGCCGAACCATCGAAGGAAACGGTCAGCGGGGTCGAGCCGCTGGTTGGCGTGGCGCTAAGAGCCGCTTTTGGGGCAATGTTGGCGGCTGCGGCAGTGACAACCACTGGGGTGGAGGCTGAGCTGGTGAGACCGTTACTATCGGTCACGGTCAGCTCGGTGGTATAGGTGCCGGCGGCGGTAAATGAATGGGTTGCGGTGGCACCGGTTGCTGTGCTGCCGTCACCAAAGCTCCAGGCGTAGCTGGTGATAGTGGCTAAGCCGGTTGCCGTGGAACCTGTGCCATCGAAGTTGACCGAAAGCGGTGCCGGCCCTGCTGCCGAGGAAGAGGAGAGCACGGCGGTTGGCGGAATGGCCGCGACTGCCGGTTCGGTGACGGTGACGGAGACAATGGCCGTGCTGCTGGCGCCCGTGGTGTTCGTTACCGTCAGCTTGGCCGTATAGGTTCCGGCCGAGGCGTATTCATGGCTGGCCGTGCTGGTCGCGGCAATCGAGCCATCGCCAAAATCCCACTGATACTGGCTAATCGTGCCGGTTGAAGAACCTGCGTTGAAATTCACAGTGACCGGCGCTGTGCCGGTGACCGGCGTGGCCTGGATAACGGCCTGAAGCGTTGCCGTGTCGTCGGTGGAGGTTGTGGCGGGAGTATAGGCAAGTAAATTGGACAGGCTGCTTTCCGTGCCATCGGCGTTGACCGCTTTCACTCCATAAACCAGGTTGCCGCTGGGGACATCAACGGTGCAGGTCAGATTGCGGGCCGCAGGGTCGGTGGTCTCGCAAATGGGCAGATTGTTTTGATAGATGCGGAATCCGCTAATGCTGGACGCATCGCCACTATACTCCCAGGAAAAGCCGAGCAGTTTGAAGGTAAAGGTTTCTGGGTAAGCGGTCGGATTAAAGACCAGCAGGTTGGAGAGCCCGCTTTCCGAGCCGTCGGTATGTACCTGGCTCATACTGAAGATCATTTCGCCGGGGAGCAGGTTGGCCGTGCAGGCAATGGAGGTGTCCGTCGGGCTGGTTGTTTCGCACAGGCGCGTGCTGTTGAGATAGAAGCGATAACCGGCAACATTGGAGAGGTCGGTCGGCTGCTCCCAGGAAAAGGTGAACAGCTTGTTGCCGATTGAGCTGGAGACCGGTGTTTTCGTGGTCGCGCTGTCGTCCGTTGTGCCGGTATCACCAGAGGTATCGGTTCCAGTAGAACCGTCAGAGGTAAAGGCAAAGGGGGCGGAATGGGGGCTTTCGCTGCCGTCGCTGAAAGTGGCTGTCAGGGTAAAATTGGTGGTTGCCGCCGTAAGTGTGACCTCACAGTCCATGGCAGTTGCATTGGGGTTCTGGGTCTGGCAGACGGGCGCTCCCTCCTGATAGAGTTTGAACCCGGTCACCGCTGGTTCGCTTGGGGGGGTGTATCCCCACTCCACGTGGATGGACTGGGCCGCGGCTGATACGGCAATGGACAATCCGCAGAAAAGGAGGGCTAGGAGGCGGATAATTTTTCGTTGCATTGTGTTCCCCGTGTGCAAAAAGTGGGCGTTCAATTGGTTAACGCCTGAGATGCATGCAATGTGCCAAGACCGCCAAATATATTTTTTTTTAAAACTCAATAGATTAGCTGTGTACGCCGCGTGGTTCGTTTATTTGAATTACTATTTCGTATTAGGTGTATTCGTTGGGTCGATGATCAACGAGCCGTGGTAATCGCCCACCGGGCCCATTCATACTGGGCGGAGGAAAGATCATTTTTTTTGTTATCGATAAATTTGGCCAGCGAGGCCGTGGAATCGAAAGTGATGGAATAATAGCCGTCGGCGTGGGCGCCACGACCGAGCAAAGTTGCCTTGCCAGAACGGTCGATCCCCACCATGAGGTCGAGATTCTTGTAAATGATGGCCTCGGCGGTACGGGTTACCGTGCCGTACTTCGACTCCATGTAAAAGCGGTAGGTGAATCCGGCAACCACAACGATGAGAACCAAGGCGAGACTGGAGGCCAGCTTGGCATAGGGGGTGTAGCTTTGGGGGTTGAAGAAATCGCGGAGGGTCAGACGAACGTGACGATGGATGGCTTGGTGAATATCGGTCAGGCGGGCGAGACAGGGTTGCACCGCCTTGCCGGTGTATCGCTCGACGCTGGCAATGGCTTCGTTGTCCGAGGGATCGGTCATGGCCAGATTGAGGATATGGTCGCCTTCAAACCCCAGCGGCAGCACTTCAAATTTTTTGCAAAGATAACGGGGCAACACCCCCCGCGCGGCATCGGTAAAACCCTGATCGGGATCAATGACCGGCAACTGCAACTGTTGGGAGAGCACCTCCGTCAGCTGGTCACTGGTGATTGCCCCCATGTTGACCAGAATCCTTCCCAGCCTGCGAGTGCCCCCAACCTGCATTTTCAGAGCGCGGTCGACAACTTCTTGAGCAACCAAACCGGCATCGAGCAGGAGTTCTCCTAAACGCTTTTTTTCGGCCATGACGTTTCTCCTTCAGAAGGCGAGGGAAGATGTAACTTGTTGAAAACAAGTTGATATTGAGTTTATAATTTTATTATAGGAATAAAAATCGAAATTAAGCAAGAATGAAATAGGGCTGTGCCCAAAGCGGAAAAGGGCACACCAGCCCCATCTAGCGGGAGAGAAAAAAGAATCTTAATGATCTGAAGAGGATCGAATTCGGAACAAGATCAGTAAGCCGGTGAAAAAAAGAACGACAGATGAAGGTTCCGGAACGGGAGCGGCGGAACGGACGGCGATGGCATAGGCATGGCTGTTGGTTGTTTGCAGAAATTGCGCGCCGTAACCGAAATCAAAGGCCCAGGCACTGGCCATCCCACCCAAAAGCATATCCGATTTGCTTCCAAACCAATAGCAATCGGGCAGCAAGAACGGTTCAAGAGGCGATGTTTTCGCGGCTAACTCCTCAATGGTGTTGGGCGCCTGATGCTGCTTGGATGCAAGATTCAGAGTATTGTAATACAGCTGTCCCAGCTCACTGACGGTGACATTATATTTAGCATCGTTGCCACCGTCATACCCCCAAGTGCCATCGGGTGTATAGGGTAGCCGCCAATCAGCATACCCACCGTACTTACTGTTATTCAAGGCGTCGATCCAATCATTGGCCCCTTGCCAAGTCATTTTGCCGGCCATGGCCGCATTCGTGGTCCAATAGAAATGGCGGTCGGCATCGTAGAGCAGGTTGCCGTGGATACTCAGACTGTCCGCAAAGCAGGAAGAAAAAGGGAGCAGGAAGATTGCCAAGAAACTCACGGAAAAAGAAGTTCGCGTGGGCACAATGCCTCCCGACCGTTTGAGGAAATGTGTTGCAGGCTAGCCTGTTGCAGGCAGAGCAAATATTTTGAGGGTGATAAACGACAACGATACTTTTGTAAAGAAAATTAGTGGGGTACCCTGGAACGGGAAACTTCAGGCCAATAGCGAACTTTTTGGCGGGATGGTGCCGGTCGGTAAGGGGGGATCACGCCGGAGCACGTCAGTCCCGGCGTGATCCACGGTCACCGTTTATTCCCCAACCGTGACGTCCGGTTTGATTTTTTCGATGATTTTGTCGCCGATCCCATTTACTTTGTTGAGATCTTCAACTGTTTTGAAATTGCCGTTGGCGGTACGGTAGGCAACGATGGCTTCCGCTTTTGTCTTGCCGATCCCGTTGAGGGTCGCCAGCTCTTCCGCATTTGCGGTGTTGATGTTCACCTTGGCAAAGGCCGCGGTGGCAAAAAAGAGAACCAGCAAGAGCGTCAGGTACAGCTTTTTCATAGAACCTCCTTTGATGGGATTGAAGGGAAAAAATGAACACGTCCTGGCTCGATGTTAGGGAAGAATCGGATGCGCTGTCAAATTGAAAAAACGCCTAACTGTTCAATGTAGCGAGACGAATGGCTGGAATCCTTTGTGCGGCAGCGCTTTTGGAGCACAAGGGGTGTCTCGATTTTTTTTGGTTCATCTGATGAACGCCAAGGAACGTGTATGTCAACGTTGTCATCCATTGATTACTCTGAAAGCTTGATTGTCCATTTTCGGCGGGCTGAACTCTTGCGGGACGAAGCGGTCGGACTGGTATCCCTGGACCTCAACAGCCGCCAACTCTGTGATCTTGAGTTGCTGTTGCATCGCGGCTTTTATCCGTTGAGCGGTTATCTGAACCAGGACGATTACCTGCAGGTCCTGGAAACAATGCGGCTTGCCGATGGGACGGTTTGGCCGATGCCGATCTGTCTGGATGTCAACGTCGACGTGGCCGCCTCCTTGCAACCAGGGCAGCGGGTGGCCCTAAATGACCAGGAAGGATTCCTGCTCGCCATTCTCACGGTCGGCGAGGTATGGCATCCGGACAGGGAGCACGAGGCGGAAGCGGTCTACGGCACCACCAACCCTGACCTGCACCCAGGGGTGAAGAATCTCTACCAGAAAACAGCCGAATGGTATGTTGGGGGACAGGTGGAGGGCGTATCGCTGCCCATTCATTATGATTTTCGCAATCTTCGCCTCACGCCGGCAGAAACGCATCGGCGGTTTACCCAGTACGGCTGGCGGCGGGTGCTCGGATTCCATACCCGTGAATACTTGCATTGCGCCCACCGGGAAATGGTCTTGGCCGCGGCCCGTGAGATCAATGCCTCCATTTTCATTCATCCGGCCGCGGGACTGGATCATCCAGGCAATCGGGACCATTACACCCTGGTGCAGTGCTATCAGGAGTTTATCACCCATTTCCCGGCCAATATGATTCTGCTGGGGATCGTCTCCCTGGCGGACCGGTTTGCCGGCCCCCGCGAGGCGCTGTGGCACGCGATGATCAGGAAAAATTTCGGTTGCAGTCACTTCATGGTGGCCAAGGACCATGGCGACCCCTTTGCCGGCTCGGACCAGCCGTTATTTTACCCCCAAGGCGCGGCCCAGCAGTTGGTGGCTCGGATGGCCGGGGAAACGGGTATCGCCATGGTGCCCGAACGGGCTATGGGCTATGTGGAAGAAAAAGCCCAGTATGTGTTCCTGGAAAATGTCGGGGAGCATGAGTCGGTCAAGACCATCACCTCGCAGGAACTCAAGCGGCGTCTGGAATGGGGGCTGGAGATTCCGGAATGGTACTCCTATCAAAACGTTATCCAGGCCCTGCGCCGTGCCTTTCCGCCACGATCCCGGCAGGGGTTTACCGTCTTTTTGACGGGATTGTCCGGGTCCGGCAAATCGACCATCGCCAAGGTGCTCATGGTGCGCTTCATGGAGATGGGCAACCGGCCGGTGACTCTGTTGGATGGCGACATCGTGCGGAAAAATCTTTCCTCGGAGCTCAACTTTTCCGAAGCGCACCGCAATCTCAACGTCACCCGTATCGGTTTTGTGGCCAGCGAAATCACCAAGAACGGCGGCATCGCCCTGTGCGCGCCGATCGCGCCCTATGAAGCATCGAGAGCCGCCAACCGGGAATTGATCAGCCGCTATGGGGGGTATATCGAGGTCTATGTGTCGACCCCGCTTGAGGTCTGCGAGCAGCGGGATCGAAAGGGGCTGTACGCCAAGGCCAGGAAAGGGCTGGTCAAGGGAGTGACCGGCATTTCCGACCCGTATGTGCCGCCGGTCAATCCCGAGTTGACCATTGACACCAGCACGATGACCCCGGCCGAGGCGGTGCAGGAAATCCTGCTCTATCTTGAAGAACAGGGCTATATCAGCTGAACGGGTCAGCAGGAGCGAGAAGGACGGAGCACATGGTGGCACGTAGCCCAAATGGTTGGTGGGTCCCCTGGCTCGGTCTGTCGTTGCTGGCCGGTCTGCCGTTCTTTTTTTGGGGCGGGCCTGGGTATTACTCATCCCGGTCGTTCAAGGCGGCCTGGGATCTGGGGCACGTCCTTTTTTTCGCGCTCCTGTCCGTGTGGCTGCATGCCGTCGTGCGCGCCAAGGTGTCGGCTTGGTCGCCGTTTCGGCTCTTTGTCACGCTGTTTATCGGCGTGTTCCTGGCCGGTGTCACGGCGGAGGGGTTGCAGATGCGGTGGGTGGGGCGCAGTCCCGATATCGACGATGTCCTGCGCAACCAGTTGGGTTGCTTGACGGCCTTTGCCTTTTTCATCCGCCCGGCATTGTTGCGTCACACTCCGCAACGCTGGTTCCGTGTGGCGGTATCGCTGGCGCTGTGTGTCACCCTGTGGCCCCTGTCGCGGGCCCTGATCGACGAGAGCCTTGCCGCCCGGCAATTTCCGGTGCTCGCCGATTTTGAAACCCCCTTTGAGCGGTATCGCTGGAACAATGCCCGCCAACTGCGCAAAGAGACGACAACGGTCCGGCACGGCAACACCGCCATGCGGGTCCAGTTGTCCACGGCAAAATATTCCGGGGTGGCCTTGTTTTATTTTCCCGGCGACTGGCGTGGATACGCAACCCTGCATTGCAGCGTCTATAATCCGCAACCAGCGGGGCTGGTGCTCAATTGCCGCATTCATGATACCCACCACAAGGAGCACGGTTCCGAGTTCAGCGACCGTTTCAATCAGCAGTTCATCCTGCGCCAGGGGTGGAACGATTTGGTTGTCTCCCTGGACAAGGTGAAGAACGCCCCCAGAAGCCGCTCCATGGACATGGGGCATATCGAGGGGTTTGGTCTGTTCGTCGTTCAGCAGGACAGCCCGATGGAAGTCTATCTAGACCATGTTTATCTGGGCAGGTAAGTTGCGGTGAACCGCCTTGAGCGGCCCGTTTTCGTTTGCCTGGTTCACTCGACGTGGGGTTGGCAGCCGGGACAGTGGTAGGTGGCCCTGCCACCTTGAATGGTTTTGAGGATGGCTTGGCCGCAGCGGGGGCAGGGGGCGTCTTTGCGGCCATACACCGCGAGCTGCAGTTGAAAATATCCGGGATGACCGCTGACGCCGAGAAAATCGGAGATGGAGGAACCGCCGGCATCAATGGCCAGTTGCAGTATGCGGCGGCTCTCCTGAATGATTCGCCCCCATTCCTTCTCGGTCAGGAGATGTGCTGGTTGCTGCGGTGCAATCCGGGCGGCGAAGAGAATTTCATTGGCATAGATGTTGCCGATACCGGCAATGAGACGGCTGTTCATCAGCAAAGACTTCACGGCGACCCGCCTGCCGCGAGCCAGGGCGAGCAGGTTGTCGGCGATGAAAGCTGGTCCGAAGGGTTCGAGGCCCTCCTTGCGGGAAAAATCCGCCTCCAATTGCGCGGCGTGGTCCGGCGGCCAAACCACGATCGAGCCGAATCGGCGGCTGTCGTTGAAGCGGACATCCAAGCCATTGTCCAGGTGCAACACCAGGTGATCGTGTTTATGGAGCGTCGTTTGCCCCTGGATCAGGCCGAGCTTGCCGGTCATGCCCAGATGTATCACCAGCACCGCGCCGTTGACCATTCGCAACAGCAGGTATTTGGCGCGTCGATCGATGGTCCGGATCTGTTGGGCGGCAATGTGTTCCTGTAGGAGCTTGCGGGGGATTGGGCCGCGCAATCGGTGGGCGCTCCACGAGACCCTGACCACGGTTCTGCCAGACAAGGGGGCCAGCAAGCCTCTCCGGGTTACCTCCACTTCCGGCAGTTCAGGCATGGTCTGCTCCAATAACCCAGGCCAGCAGGTAGTTGTCGAATTCGATGATCCGGGCCAACACCACGCCCTCGTCTCGCACCAGGCAACGGGCGGTCCAGAACGTCGCCAGCGGATCGTGGTCAAGGTCAATGACCCGGATGGCTCCGAAAAAGGAAGGATGATCGGCAAGACATCCTTTCTTCACCGCCTCCTTGACCGTCCACAGGAGGGCCAGCCGGGTCGGCGGGTCCGGGATTGCGCTTGCCAAGGCCCGTTCGTCGGCCGTAGTGATCCGCTCCTGCACCGCGACCAGCCGCGCGGTCTTTTCCTGAATGTCCAGGCCGCAGACCGGAGCCGTGGTCACCAGGGCGGCGGCGTAGTGTTTGCTGTGCGAGATGGACACGTGGAGGGAATCGCCGAAGGGGAGCGGTGAATCCAGCACGGGGCGGCCATGCGCATCGGGCAGGAGCGAATAGTCACGGTAAGGCGTTGACGAGTGAGCGGCTGTCAGTCTGCTCAGGCCGTGTTTGGCCGCCAGCCTGCCGCCCAGCCATTCCACCCGCCGTTTTGGGTAGGTGAGGCCGGCGAGGAAACGGGCTTCATTGGCCGACAGCCAGGACGTCAGCAGCTCAAGGGGCTCCTCTTGGGCCAATAACGGTGCCAGCAGGCGCAGGTCAAGCAGCGAAAGGCAGGTCTTGGCGGGAAGTAGCGGCGCGAACCGGAAGGCCGACACGTCCATGGCGGCCAGGAGCGCATGTCCGCCATTCGGGAACGCCCCCGAACCGTTCCTTGCCATGCTTCGAGGATCCGGTATAATCGGGCGGTTCATGCCGATCGGGTCCTGTGTAACGGGTCGCTGCCGGACCGCGACGCTTTCTTGAACGGCACACGCGATGCCGGTTGCCTTTTCTCCCTTGAAACAGCCATGCCTACCTTCACTGATCTGACCTATTTTGACCGTGCAATTGCCTTGATTTTTTTGTTCTTCCTGGCGCGGGGCCTGTGGATCGGTTGCGTGCGCCAGTTGGCCGCGTTGTTCGCCCTGATCGGCGGCTATTTCTGTGCCAGCCAGTATGGGGACAGGATTCTGCCGTTGTCCGCGCCCTTTGTCGACCATCCGAAAGTGATTTTTTTGGCCTGTTTCGCGGTCAGCTCCCTTGTGGCCGTCGGGGGCTTCACCCTGGTCGGCAAGGTGTTGCGCCGTGTGCGGCGAATCGCCCGGCGTGGTTGGCTGGATCGGTTGACCGGGATGGTGGTCGGTGGGATCAAGGCGGCGATGGTGACCTCGCTGCTGTACATGCTTCTGACCTCCAGCCTCTCGGCCACCAACGAGCTGCTCCGGACCTCCTTCTCCTCGCCCTATCTGCGGCAGGGGGCGGAGGTGTTGCGCTCGCGCATCGTTGATTCACGCCTGCGCGACGCTTTCGCCCAGAAGGAACCCGCCATCCTCCCCGAGCTTCCGCCCGGGAAAGACCAGGAGGAGCCGGTGGAACGGTGACCAGGGTCGCTGCCGCCCTCCAAGCCCGGCTGGTTGAACAGCTTGCTGTATATAGTGTATTTTCGCCTTTCTTTCAAATGCCCCCTTTGAGGTGAAGCCATGACCACATCGCTGCGTTGTTTCACAGCCTACGACGTTCGCGGCAAGGTTCCCGAGGAGTTCAATGCCGATATCGCCCTGCGCATTGCCCTGGCCGTTGTCCGGCACTGCGCGGTGGGCACGATGGTTGTCGGTCGTGACATGCGGTTGAGCAGTCCCGAAATTGCCGAAGCCGTCATGGTCGGCCTGGCAGCCCACGGCATCGACGTGATCGATATCGGCCTCTGTGGCACGGAAGAGGTTTACCACGCGGTCTTCAGCGGTGCGGACAAGGGCGTCGAGGGCGGGATCATGATCACCGCCAGCCATAACCCGGTGGAATACAACGGCATGAAGATCGTCGAGCGGCAGGCGCGCCCGGTTTCGCGCGACAACGGCCTGGTCGAGATTGCCCGCATGGCCGGTGACGAGACCTGGTCTCGGCAGATGTGCGCCCATAAACCGGCGCGGCCCGGCCGTTGCACCAGGATTACCGACAAGCAGGCCTATATCGCCCATCTCCTCAACACGGTCGACTGCGCGATCATGCGGCCGTTGCGTATCGTGGTCAACAGCGGCAACGGCTGCGCCGGACCAATTGTCGACCTGTTGGCACCGCACTTGCCTTTTGACTTCATTCGTCTGCACCATGAACCCGATGGCCGGTTTCCCAACGGTGTACCCAATCCGCTTCTGCCCGAGAAACGGGAGGCCACGGCCATGGCGGTACGTGCGCATCGGGCCGATCTGGGCATTGCCTGGGACGGCGATTGTGACCGCTGCTTTTTCTACGACGAAAACGGCCGGTTCATCGAGGGCTATTATATTGTCGGGTTGCTGGCCACCACCATGCTCCAACACCATCCGGGGGCAACCATTCTCCACGACCCCCGACTGGTATGGAACACCCGGGAGATGGTCCTGGCCGCCGGCGGCATCCCGGTCATGACCCGCACGGGCCATGCCTTTATCAAGGCCGCGATGCGGTCGCTGGATGCGGTCTACGGCGGCGAGATGTCGGCCCATCATTATTTCCGCGCTTTCGGTTACTGCGACTCAGGCATGCTTCCCTGGCTGCTGCTATGCGGGCTGATGAGCCGTTCCGGGCAGAAGCTGTCGGCGCTCTGCGATGAACGGATGGCCGCCTATCCGGTGAGCGGCGAAATCAATTCCAAGGTCGATGATCCCGATGCGGTCATCGCCCGGATCGAACAACGCTACGCCGATGGCGTCAGGGATGACACCGACGGTCTCTCCGTCGAATATCCTCGCTTTCGCTTCAACCTGCGTCGCTCCAACACCGAGCCGGTGCTGCGGCTCAATGTGGAAACCAGGGGCGAGGCAAACCTTTTGCGCCAGAAAACCGAGGAGCTGCTGCAACTGATCAGGGTGTGATTCGGTGTGCCGGCAACGGCCGGAGCGTGCCGATCACGTGGCGTTTCAGGCCGTTGTTCCTCCAACAGGCTCCTTGGGAACTGTCGCAGCGCGGATCGGTTGTTCTCTTCGGGATGCCACGGTGTGCGCGGAGGGGGAGAGGGCAGGACGTTTGAGCGTTTTGCTCCGGATGCCCGGAGCGCTGTTCAGGGGAGGGGATGCCGGGAGCTCTCTTCCGCGTACAGCTTGTGAAAAGCCTCCACATAGTTTTCCAGGATGCCGCGGTCGTTCTCGGAGAGGTGGAAAAATTCAATGCCGTTGTGATAACGGCCTGCCGAGCCGGTCGTATAGACAACACGTCCCATCACATCAATCAGCCGATCCTTCAGCCCCAAGGTGATCAGCACCTGCTGGCCCTGCTGCAACGGGAGATGCGTTTCCATCAGAATCCCTCCCTTGCTGACATTCAGTGTTCGGGCCATGGAATACGCGCCCTGCCGTCCTTGTTCGTCCACGACGAGGTAATCAAGTAAATTTAATGATTCTGGCCGGATGTATTGTCTGCGTTCCGTGGTCATGTCAATCGTGGTGCGTGGTTTGAGGGACAGGGAGCCCGCTTGTTCCCGGGAAACCTTGGAAGGGTGTGTGCGGGGTGGCATGTAAAATTGGTACATCAAGTCTACAGGTTGCCTTGTGCTTTGTCAAATCGCGCGGGATGAAAACAAAAGGCACGACAATTTTGTTTGTTTATTTTGTTCGCATGACAAATATGTTGCGTATGTCTGAATGGTTTGTGGCGAATTTTGTCTTTTTATCTTTTTATTTCATGCAATTAAATCAGAAAAAATAAAATGGCACCTTTTTTGGTATATAAGTGCCGTGGCGCGAACGCAGAAAACGGCGCGTGGGTTCCGCGCGAGGTGGTCTTGACTGGTGCCGGGACAAAAGGTTGCCGGCCGCATGTCCGGTGTGGCGGAATATGGCGGCGGTGTTTGTCGGTTGAGCGAGACGGACTGTTAACGAACGATTATTTCTTTGATTTGTGACGATCGATCAAATATAAATAACAAAAATGTAGAATTGTTCGGGAGGGGAGATGATCAACGGTGCGGACACTGCGTTTATTTTGGCGGCGGCGGGACTGGTCTTGCTGATGACCCCGGGCCTGGCGCTGTTTTACGCGGGGATGGTGCGGAGTAAAAATGTGCTGGGCACCATCATGCAGAGTCTTGTGCTGATCTCGCTCGTCTCCCTGGAATGGGTCTATCTGGGGTATTCGATGTCCTTTGGCCCGGATGTCGGCGGTGTTATCGGTGATCTGTCCTGGGTGGGCCTCAAGGGTGTGGGGACCGCGCCGAGCGCCGTCTACGCCACCACCATTCCGCATTCGGTGTTCATGATCTACCAGTGCATGTTCGCGGTGATCACGCCGGCCCTGATCGCCGGAGCCTTTGCCGAGCGGGTCCGCTTTCCCGCCTTTGTGGCGTTCAGCCTGCTGTGGGCCGTGCTGGTGTACAACCCCGTGTGTCACTGGATATGGGGCAGTGGCGGTTGGCTGGCGAAACTAGGGGTGCTGGATTTTGCCGGTGGATTGGTGGTCCATGCGACCTGCGGCGCCGCGGCCCTGGCCTCGGTCCTGGTCATTGGGCCGCGAAGGGGGTACGGGCAAACCAACTTCATGCCTCACAATCTGCCGATGACCATGCTTGGCACCGGCCTGCTGTGGTTCGGCTGGTTTGGCTTCAACGGGGGCAGCGCTTTGGCGGCCAACGAGCTGGCGGCAACGGCCTTTGTCGCCACCCATCTTGCCGGAATGTCCGGGATGGCCATGTGGACGGTGATGGAGTGGATCAAGCTGGGCAAGCCCACCACCCTGGGGGCAGCCTCCGGCGCCATCGCCGGCTTGGCCACCATTACCCCGGCGGCGGGTTTTGTTGGTCCCAATGCGGCGATTGTCATCGGCTTGATAGCGGGCGTTGTCTGCTATGGGGCGGTCAACATGAAGAGCCGGTTCAAGTTCGATGATTCGCTGGACGTGGTCGGCATCCACGGTGTGGGCGGGGTGAGCGGCACCCTTTTGTTGGGCGTGTTTGCCTCCAAGTCGGTCAATCCGGCGGGGGTCGATGGGTTGCTCGCCGGCAACGGCGCACAGTTGGGGACGCAGCTAATCGGCGTGGGTGTGGTCTGCGCCTATGCCTTTACCGTCAGCTGGCTGATTCTCAAGGGGGTGCAGGCGGTGATCGGGTTGCGCATCACCGAGGAAGCCGAGCATCAAGGGCTTGACTACACCGAGCATTCGGAAACGGCCTACAACTGATGGCCGGGCCAGGCAACAGGCATCGCGGGGTGAGTCTGAGTATTCGAGGAGAGAGTCATGAAAAAAATAGAGGCGATTATTAAACCCTTCAAGCTCGATGAAGTGAAAGACGCGCTCAATGGCATTGGCATCAAAGGGATGACCGTCACCGAGGTCAAAGGGTACGGACGGCAGAAAGGACACACCGAGATCTATCGCGGCGCCGAGTATGTGGTTGATTTCATCCCGAAGATAAAGATCGAGCTGATTGTCCAGGATGAACTGGTCGACCAGGTCATCGAGACGATCACCAAGAACGCTCGGACCGGCAAGATCGGTGACGGCAAGATTTTTGTCCTGCCGGTGGAGCGGATTGTCCGGGTGCGTACCGGGGAGACGGGCAGCGAGGCCATCTGATGGCCGCGACCTTGCGACCGCGCCAGGAGGCACTGGTCGAGGCATGGCGGCAGGGCCTCAGCGGTCAGGAGATCCTGCGCCGTTCGGCAACGCTGGTGGACGAGTTCATCATCGACCGTTTTGACAGCGCGCCGGCGGTACAGCAGGTTCGCGGGTCGATCGCCGTTGTCGCCTTGGGAGGCTATGGACGTCGGGAGTTATCCCCTTGTTCGGATATCGACCTGCTGCTGCTTCACGACCGATGGTCGAAAAAGCACATGCGCGAGGTGGCCGAGGCCCTGCTCTATCCCCTGTGGGATGAAGGTTTCGAGGTGGGGCACAGTGTGCGCGGGGTCAAGGATGCCATCCGGTTCGCCCTTGATGATTTCCACTTTCAGGTGGCTCTGCTCGATGCCCGTTTGCTGGCTGGTTCCAGCGCCCTGTTCGAGGCCTTGCGGGCCCAATACACCAAGCAGGTGTTCGAGGGCCGCCGGGAGGCGTTTATCCGCGCCATGGATGCGGCCAAACAGGAACGCTGGCAAAAGTTCGGGAGCCATACCTACCTGCTGGAGCCCCATATCAAGGAAGGCAAGGGCGGTTTGCGCGACATCCAGGCCATGATGTGGGTGGCCAAGGGCGTGTTTGGCCTGCACGATCTCGATGCCGTTCAGTCCTCGGGAATGCTGGAGGCCGGCAACCGGCGGGCTTTGGAACATTCGTGGTCGATGCTGGCCAAGATCAGGAACCGGCTGCATCTGCTCTGCCGCCGCAAGAACGATCAGCTGATCTTTGAGTATCAACAGGAAACCGCCGAAGCCCTTGATTATCGGGACAAGGACGGCCTGCTCGCGGTCGAGCATTTCATGCGCGATGTCTACAGTCACCTGCAGACCGTGTCGGTGGTGACGGATCTGTTCTTCGAGCACGTGCATGAGGTCATGGGCTTGACCGGCGGCGCGGCGGTGGAACAGCAACTGGAACGATGCATTGTCGCCCGGGGCGGAACAGTGCGCTTGACCTCTGTTGAGGAGTTGGCGGAACGGCCGTACCTGTTGATGCGGCTTTTCCTCCAGTCCGGGCGGACCGGCTTGCCCCTGCACCACCGCACCCGGCAGATCGTGACCGGCCAACTCGATCGGGTCGACGAGTCGTTCCGCCGCTCCAAGCGGGTGGCCCGGGCCTTTCTTGACCTCTTGACCCGGACGGAAACCATTTTTCCGGTGCTGGAAACCATGCTGGCCACCGGTCTGCTCACCCGGTATCTGCCAGAATTTGCAGGAGTCGAGTCACTGGCCCAGCATGATCTGTATCATCTGTACACCGTGGACCGGCACCAGTTGCAGACCGTGGCCGAGCTTAGCCAGCTGAAAAAGGACCAGGCTGAGCTGTTTGCCGAACTCAAGGAAGAGGAGGTGCTCTTTCTCGCGGCCCTGCTTCACGATATCGGCAAAGGGAAACAGCGCGACCATTCGCAGGTGGGCGCGGAAATGGTGGCAGGCATCGGCAGCCGCCTGCGACTGTCGCCTGAGAGCTGCCAGACCTTGGCCTTTCTCATCCGTCACCATCTGTATCTGCCCGAAAACGCGATGCGCCGCGATTTTTCCGACCGAGCCTTCATCCATCAGGCAGCGGAACTGATCGGTGACAGCGAGCGGCTGACCATGCTCTATCTGCTGACCATCGCCGATTCCAAGGCCACCGGACCTTCGGCCTGGTCGGATTGGAAAGCAAGCCTGCTCTCGGAGCTGTATTTGACCATCAAGGCCTGTCTTGGTGCCGATTGCCACGTCGATACAATGGACAGGGACGGCGAAGAACAAGGGGTGAGCTGGCTGCGGGAACAGATCATGGCCCGGCTCGATGGTCAGCCCGCCCGGATCGAGATCGCGCATCTGCCCGCCGACTACCTGCTGAGCTTCAGTTTGGAGGCGGTGCTGCGGCACCTGACCATCCATGGTGAAAAATCGGCCCGTCTTCGCCAGCAGGTCCTGCTCTTTGCCGAGCCGGGCAGCCGATCCTGGTCCCTGCTGATCATGGGACCGGATAAGGTGGGGCTGCTGGCCAAATTGTGCGGCGTGCTCGCCCTGCACAACTTGAGCGTGCTGTCGGCGCAGATTTTTACCTGGCCGGACGGCACGGTGGTCGATACCCTTGAAGTCTCCCCGGCCACCGCCCGCGGCTTTGACGAGGTGGATTGGCCGGCGGTTGAGCGGGATCTGAACTTGGCGATCAACTACCGTCTCGATGTCGGTTTTCAGCTCAACGAGCGGACTCGGCCGCCGTGGTGGGGCGGGGGACGGCCGGTGCAGCAACTGGAGCGGAAGGTGGTCATTGATAATCAGACCTCGCACCAGTACACCATTGTCGAGGTCTATGGAGCTGACAGTCGCAGCACCCTCTACCACCTGACCCAGACCTTGGCCGATTTTGGGCTGGCCATCCACCGGGCCCGTATCGCCACCGAGGTCGAGCAGCTGATCGATGTGTTTTATGTGCGGACGCAAGCGGGCGACAAGCTGACCGATGTCGAGGCCATGGACAAGGTTCGCCTGACCCTGATGCATCTCATCGGCGAGGATGCCGCCAATGAGGCGGTGGCCGCCCAGAAGGAAACAGGCAGGACATGCAGTGCCCAGTAGTCGAAAAATAATCCGGTGTGCCGGATTGCTTAATCAACCATCCAGGATAGGAGATGAGTTATGACACGCGATGAAATAATGAAGATTATCAAAGAGAAGAATGTCAATTTCTTCCGCCTCCAGTTCGTCGATATTTTCGGCGCGATGAAGAACATCGCCATGCCGCTCAGCCAGATCGAGAAGGCGCTTGACGGCAAGATCATGTTCGACGGTTCGTCCATCGAGGGATTTGTTCGCATCAACGAATCGGACATGTACCTCAAGCCGGACTATGACACCTTTGTCCTGTTGCCCTGGCGCGAAAAAGACGGCAGCAATGCCGCCCGGGTCATCTGCGATGTCTACAAGCCGGACGGCACCCCGTTCATCGGCTGTCCGCGCAACAACCTCAAGCGGGTGCTCGCCGAGGCCAAGGCCATGGGCTACACGATGAACGTCGGCACCGAGTGCGAATTCTTCCTCTTCCGCCGCGACGAGGAGGGCCTGGCCACCACCATCACCGATGACGTGACCGGCTATTTCGACGTGGAGCCCGACGACGCCGGCATCGACTGCCGCCGCAAGATCATCCAGACCCTGGAAGCCATGGGCTTTGAGATCGAGGCCTCCCATCATGAGGTGGCCGAGGGCCAGCACGAGATCAACTTCAAGTATGCCGATGCCCTGACCGCCGCCGACAACACCGTGACCTTCAAGTGGGTGGTGCGCTCGATTGCCGCCGAGTTCGGCCTGCACGCCACCTTCATGCCCAAGCCGGTGTTCGGGATCAACGGTTCCGGCATGCACACCAACCAGTCGCTGTTCAACCTGGACGGCACCAACGCTTTCTTTGACGAGAAAGGACCGTTGCAGCTGAGCGAGGTGGCCTACAAGTACATCGCCGGCATCATGAAGAACGCCAAGGGGTTCTGCGCGGTGACCAACCCGCTGGTCAACTCCTATAAACGCCTGGTCGCTGGCTACGAGGCCCCGGTGTACGTGGCCTGGTCTGCCTCCAACCGTTCGGCCCTGGTCCGTATCCCGGCCTCACGGGGCATGGGCACCCGCACCGAGGTTCGTTGCCCCGATCCCACCTGCAACCCGTACCTGGCTTTTGCCATGATGCTGAACTCGGGCCTGGACGGCATCAAGAACAACCTGCCGGTCCCGGATGCGGTCAATGCCGACATTTTTGAGATGACCGCCGGCGAGAAAAAGGAGGCCGGCATCGCCAGCCTGCCGGCCAACCTGTACGAAGCCATCCAGGAACTGAAGGCCAACCCGATCGCCAAGGATGCCCTGGGACCGCACATCTTCGAGAAATATATCGAAGGCAAGGAAAAGGAATGGGATGCCTTCCGCACCGCGGTGACCGATTGGGAACTGGACAATTATTTGAGCAGATATTGATCGAATAGATCAGCCTACGGTCCCTTCAAGGGGGCATTCCTTCGGGGGTGCCCCCTTTTTCGTGCCCTTGGCAGGGAACGCCGGCAGCGACCGGGCCATGGTGGGCTTGGGGTGCGGCGCGTGTTTCTTGTCCGCGCGGGTAGCTTTCGGCGGGCGGTTCGCGTATAATGCCGCCACGTCTCCGATGGGACGCGGCAGCAGACCCGCATGGTGCGGTTCGGGGAGAGCGAGGCGCAACACCCGGGGGAACCGCCATGCCGGAGGAGTGCTGCTCCAACCTCATGGCACCTGAATGAACAGCAGCAACAGCGTTGACATCAACGGCAATAAGATCCGCCTGATCAGGGAGCAGAAGGGCTTGACCCAACTGTATCTCGCCACCGTGGTCGGCGTGACCACCGACACCATCTCCCGCTGGGAGAACCGTCGCTACCCCAGCATCAAGCTGGAGAACGCGAAAAAGCTGGCCGAGGCCCTGGAAGTGTCCCTGGAGGAACTGCTGGAGATGGAGGCTGATCGCGAGCCGGACGCGGAAATCGGCGGCGAGGAAGCAGCTGCCGACAAGGCGGTTTCCTCCCTTGCCGGACGAATTGGGGTGCCATGGCCGCGTGGCCGGTGGTGGATTCTTGCCGGGGCGGGCGTGCTGATCGTCGCTGCCCTGGCCTGGGCCGTGATCGTCACGAATCGGTCCGGGATGGAGGCGGTGCGGATCATGCCCGCGCATACGGCGCCCAACCTGTCCTTTCCGGTGCTGATACGGATCACCGGTGCGCTGGATGCCGGCAACACCCTGCTCATCCGCGACGAGTTGTTGGGCGAGGGGCAGGCCATCGGCGCGGAAGGCGAGGGCTCGCCCAAGGAGTTCGGAAAAAATCCTCGGTGGATCGGCAAGCTGGCCGGCGGCGAGGCGGCTTTTCTCTACCTGGTGAAGCCCGACAAGAAACTCCGCCCCGATGAGGAGATCGAGTTCGCTGGCGACCTCATCACCCGGGAAGGGCAGAGTTTTGGCGAAAAGATCGGCGGCGAACGGCGGATCACCATTGCTCCCTATCACTGGGCCGACCGGGACAAGGATTACGTCATCAGTGACAGCGAAATTCTCAGAGCTCATGAAACCTATTCCCTGCCGGGAAGCAATTTGATCGATTTCAACGAGATCGAGGAGCTGTGGCTCGCCGGCAAGTACGACTGGAACAAAAAAACGCAGACCTTTGTCCCGGTTGCCCCGACTGAAGGCAAGCAATGAGCGCGCTGGGCGTGGTTGTCCGCTGCTATCGAGCGGCTCCGTCCTGGCCGGTCTCATTGTCGGAACAGAACCGCCCCTGAAGGCGCGGCGCCAAGCGGAGCCCCGCGTTTTCGCGCAAGGAGGAATGGATGTATATTGGCCAAATCATGCACACCAAGCTGATCACCGTGTCGCCGGAAACCACCCTGGTCGAGGCCCGCGAACTGATCGCCATGCACCAGATCGAGCACCTGCTGGTGGTCAGCAACCGCGGACGGCTGGTTGGCGTTGTGTCCGATCGCGACCTCAAGCAGAACTGGGCCTCTCCGGCCACCGCCCTCAGCGCCCACGAGCTCCATTACCTCCTGGAAAAGGTCGAGGTGGGCATGATCATGGTGAGAACGGTCAAGACCGTCACCCCGGAAACCACCATCGAACGGGCCGCCTCGATCATGCAAGCCGAGAAGATCGGTTCCCTGCCGGTGATGGTGGGCGACACCCTGGTTGGGATCGTCACCAGCACCGATGTCATGGCCGTGCTGCTCCAGGCCATCGGCATGGGCGAGGAGAGCATGCGCCTCGGGGTCCTGGTCGACGACCGGATCGGCCGGCTGGCCGAGGTCACCGCGATTTTTCAGCAACAGGGCATCAACATTCAGAGCTTCTTCTGCTGGCCGGTCAAGGACTCTCCCGACATCTTCCATCTGGTGATCCGGGTGGCCAAGGCGGAGGGGGACAGGGCGATTGCCGCCCTGGAGGCCAAGGGGTTTCGGATATTGACCCGTTACGAGCCCGATTTGCAACCCTTCCTGCCACGATCAACAGGCAGGTGATTGTTGCCGGCATCGTTCCCTGATCGCGCCGGACGCCCGTTCCGCATCCGGCGCGCGCTTGCTTATCGCTGCAACCCTTGGGTCAGTTCGACCAATTCCTTTTCCAGCAGCGTTTCTTTTTCCAGCAGGATCTTGGCGCAACGTTCCAGTATTTCCCGGTTGTTTTCCATGATTCGATAGGTCACGGCAAAGGTGTCGTCGATGATCTTGCGCACCGAGGCGTCGATCTGCTGGGCCGTGCTGTCGCTGATCTGGCAGCCGTTGATCCCTGGCCCGTGCTGCTGGCCGAGAAAAGTCGGCTGATTTTCCTCGTAGACGACAAAGCCGATGGCCGGATCCATGCCGTAACGGGTGACCATGTTGCGGGCAATGTCCGTGGCCCGGGCGATATCGTCCGAGGCGCCGGTGGACAGGTGGTTGAAAATGAGCTTCTCCGCCGCCCGCCCGCCGAGGAGCACGGCGATCTTGTGCTCCAGTTCCTCCTTGGTCATGAGGAAGCGATCTTCTGTCGGCCGCTGCAGGGTGTAGCCCAGGGCGCCGATGCCCCGAGGAATGATGGAAATCTTGTACACCGGATCGCTGCCGGGCAGGGCCAGGGCTGCCAGGGCATGGCCGACCTCGTGGTAGGCGACGATCTCGCGCTCTCTGGCATTGAGCAACCGATTCTTTTTTTCCAGGCCGGCGACGATACGCTCGATAGCCTGGGTGAAATCTTCCATGCTGACCTCGGTGGCCTGACGGCGGGTGGCGAGCAGGGCTGCCTCGTTGACCAGGTTGGCCAGATCGGCACCGGAAAAACCGGTGGTCAGGTCGGCCACGTGGCCGGCATCGACATCGCTGCCCATCTGGATTTTTTTCATGTGCACCTTGAGGATGGCGATGCGCCCCAGTTTGTCGGGTCGGTCGACCAGCACCTGGCGGTCGAAACGGCCGGCGCGGAGCAGGGCGGGGTCAAGCACCTCGGGTCGGTTGGTGGCGGCAAGCAGTACCAGGCCGCTGCTCGGATCAAAGCCGTCCAGTTCGACCAGCAGCTGATTGAGGGTCTGTTCCCGTTCGTCGTTGCCGCCCAGGCCGGCGGCGGAGCGCACCCGCCCCAAGGCGTCGAGTTCATCGATGAATATGATGGCAGGAGCTGACTTGCGCGCCTGTTCAAACAGGTCGCGCACTCGGGCCGCGCCCACGCCGACGAACATTTCGACAAATTCCGAGCCGCTGATCGAAAAGAAGGGTACCCCGGCCTCTCCGGCTACCGCCCGCGCCAACAGGGTTTTGCCCGTGCCCGGAGGGCCGACCAGGAGCACGCCCTTGGGCATGCGGGCCCCCAGCTTGCCGTAATCCTCGGGCGCCTTGAGAAAATCAACGATCTCCTGCAGTTCCGCCTTACTCTCCTCCACCCCGGCCACATCCTCGAAGCTGACTCCGGTCTGGTGTTCCACGTAGACCTTGGCCTTGGATTTGCCGATGTTCATGAAGCCGCCGCCTATTCCCTGTTTGTCGACGAACTTACGGAAGATCAGCATCCAGATGCCGAAGAACACCAGCGCCGGCACGATCCAGGAGAGCAGGGTGGCCAGGAACTTGCTCTCATAGATCTGGGTATAGGGGACATTGTATTTCGACAGGTGCTCGGCGAGACCCGGTTCGACCCGGTTGGCGACGATGATTTTCTTGCCGTTTGGGTCAGGCTCCTTCAGCTCGCCGACGATGTACTTCTCCCGGATGCTCAGTTCCGCCACCTTGCCCTGCTGGAGCAGGGTTTCCAGCTCGCTGTAGGGCACGGCGGTGATGCTCTGCTGCTCGACCCAGATTTCGTGGATGATCAGAATGCCGAAGGCGGCGAAGATGGCAAAGATCACATTGTATTTGTGTTTGTTCTCCATGTCTGCACCAGGGAAAGGGTCCAAGGGAAAAACAACGTGTGTTGGGGGGATAATAATCATGCGGCCGAGGGAGTGCCAGCGGAAATTCCAATCTTCTCGACAGGATAGAATTTCAAACGTTTGCCGGGAGCGGCAGGCCGCCCGCTTGCCGCCTTACTGGAGCTTGGCGGTGATGTGATGCAGGGTTGCCTCCTTGACGATGTCGATGAGCTTTGAATCCTGGGCATAGGCCTCCTCGGTGAAGACCTCCTGATACTCGGGCAGGGTGGCGATCAACAGTTGATGGAATCCGTCCGGCCGATCGACATCCAAGGTCCCCGGTTGGACCGGAACCACCGCGGCCACCTTGACCGAAATCTCGCCATCCAGCCGTTTGAACGCGGTGATAATGGTACAGCGGCCCTTTTTCAGGCGGGATTTCATGCGGTTGAATCGTTCCGAGCGGCGGGTGTACTCGTGAATCACCGAGGTCAGGGCGCCATCTGGACCAGGAAAATACTGGTTTTTGCCAAACACGTTGGCGAGCACCAGGGTCAATTCATCGGTTGCGATGGCACCCATTGATTGGTGGGTAAAGGTGAAGACCTCGGAATGTTCGGCAATGATGCCGTTTTGCTGTTCGCCGACGATGTAAATAAAGCGATCCGACTGCTGCGATTTCACCACAGGTTTCCTCCGGCTGATGGACGATTCGATGAAGAAGGGGGCGCTGCCTGGTTTTCATACCATACCCCTGCCGTGTTCGGAAAGCGCATAACCGGTCAAGAGGATGCACGTCTTTTTTTTTCACCCCTCCCGATGGCTGTTGCCGGAATGGATCTTGCCGCTGGATTGAGCGGCAGCTGTGGCCCCTGCTGGTGTCGTCTTGTTAAAAATATCGATAAAGCAAGTTGATGGGTGGTGCCGACATGAACCCGACATGGCCCGGTATCGGGGAACAGGTCACCCGATATCCACTGACAGCCACCGGAGGCCAATCTACAGTGCAGGCACAGGATCGGAGATTCGTCGCTGGCCGATCCTTGAGGAGTGTGAACAACGATGAACCGAAAAGAACGAGGTGGCCTGTTGGTCTGCCTGACCCTGCTGATCACCGCCCCGCCCCTGGACCACGAGCATTTCTGCACGGTGCTCTCCGTCCACCGGGGCAAGGTGGTTCTGCAGTGCGACAAGCCCACCGGGATGCACCCCGATGAGCGGGTCAGACTGGGGCCGATCAGAAAGAAGGGACAGGAAGGTCGCTGACCGAGGCGACCGTGTCAACGAACGCAAAGGAGAAAAAAATGAACGGCAGGAAAATGCTTGTTGGCGGAATGCTGGTCCTGGCGCTGTTGGGACTGGAAGGACATGTGAATCAGGTCGAGGCCCGAAGTCGTGTCTATGTGGGCGCCGATCTGGGGGGGCTGGTGCTGGGCTTTGGCGGTTATCCCCGCTATGTGCACCACCGGCCTCCTCCGTATGTCTACGGCTATGACCGGTATGTTCCAGTGGGGCCGCCCCCCTATCCGCCGCGCGGCTGGTATCGGTATAACCCGCCTCCGCCGGTGTATTATCATGATCACCGGCGGCCGCATCATCGGCATCACCATGATCGAGGTTACCGTGGACGATGGTGAGGAGCCGCCTCATGCGAGGCGGCTTCGGGACAGGTCAGAGAGTTCCGGGGCCGAAAATCCAGGAACGGACGCTGCTGTGGAGAGCGCGTATTCCCCCGGCGTCCCGGACGCCGGGGGCCTGACAGCGTCGATCCGTGCTCAGCCCCGGAGGACGTTGGCCACTTCCCGGGCGATGGCCAGCTCTTCGTTGGTGGGGATGACGAAAACCCGCACCGAGCTGTCCTCGCGGCTGATGCGGCGTGCCTCCTTGGAGCGTAGGCGGTTTTTTTCCGGGTCGAGGTGGACGCCAAAGACCTCCAACCCCTTGAGCGATTCGGCGCGGACGATGTCGTCGTTCTCGCCGATGCCGGCGGTGAAGACAATCCCATCCACCCGGCCAAGCACCGCCATGTAGGCGCCGATGTACTTGCGGTTGCGGTAGGTCTGCACTTCCAAGGCCAGGGTGGCGCGCGCATCGCCGCTCGCCACTGCCTGATGGATGTCGCGCATGTCGTTCATGCCGCACAAACCTTTGAGGCCCGACTCCTTGTTGAGCATCGCATCGATCGCTTCCAGGTCCATGCCCTTGTTCTGCTTCAGAAACAGATGGATGGCCGGGTCGAGATCGCCGCAACGGGTGCCCATCACCAGCCCCTCCAGGGGGGTCATCCCCAGCGAGGTATCGATGCTGCGGCCATTTTCGATCGCGGTCATCGAACAGCCGTTGCCCAGGTGGACGGTGATCAGGTTGCATTCATCCAGCGGCTTGGCCAAGAGACGAGCGCACTCGCCGGCGACAAAGCGGTGCGAGGTGCCGTGAAAGCCGTAACGCCGTACCCGGTCCTGCTCGTAGAGCTGGTAGGGCAGGGCGTACATGAAGGCGCGCGGCGGCATGGTCTGGTGGAAGGCGGTGTCGAACACCGCCACCTGGAAGACCGTCGGGAAGATGTCCATGGCCACGCGGATGCCGTCGAGGTTGGCCGGGTTGTGCAGCGGCGCCAGCGGAATATTGCGCTGGAGGGCCTCGATCACCTTGGGGGTGATCCGGGTGGATTCGCGGAAATCCTCGCCGCCGTGGACCACCCGGTGACCAATGGCGCTAATCTCGGAAGTGTCTTTGATAATCCCGTGCGCCTTGTCGGTGAGCAGGGAAATAACCAGCATCATGCCGCTGTAATGGTCGGCGATCTGCTGCTCGAGCACGGTTTCCCGCTGGGTGGCGGTCCCCGGCAGGAAGGTGTTTTTCAAGCGGCCGGTCTCCTCGCCGATCCGTTCCACCAAACCCGTGGCCAGCACGGTTTCCGTCTTCATCTCGATCACCTGGTACTTGATCGAGGAACTTCCTGAATTAATAATAAAAAATTTCATAATCTCGTGTCCGTTGGAGGAGTGGGCTTAACGGTTCTTGGCCACTTGCGCCTGAATGGCGGTCAGGGCCACGGTATCGACGATGTCCTGGACGGTGCAGCCGCGCGACAGGTCGTTGACCGGCTTGTTGAGTCCCTGGAGAACAGGGCCCATGGCCACGGCGTTGGCGGCTCGCTGCACGGCCTTGTAGGTGTTGTTGCCGGTGTTGAGGTCCGGGAAGATGAACACCGTGGCCTGGCCGGCCACCTGTGAATTGGGCGACTTGAGCCGGCCAACCTCGGGATCGAAGGCGGCATCGTACTGCAGGGGGCCTTCCAACGGATAGTCGAGGCCGCGCTCGGCCATCAGCTGCTTGGCGATGGCGGTGGCGTGGACCACCTTGTCCACATCCTCGCCGGAACCGGACGAACCGGTGGAGTAGCTCAGCAGGGCTACCCGCGGTTCGATGCCGTAGATTCGCGCGGTCTCCGCCGAGCTGATGGCTATTTCCGCCAATTGGCGGGCATCGGGGTTGGGGACCACGGCACAGTCGCCGAACGCCAGGATCTTGGATTGCAGACACATGATGAAGATCGAGGAGACCACCGACACGCCGGGCTTGGTCTTGATGAACTCAAAGGCCGGGCGGATGGTCTGGGCGGTGGTGGTCACCGAGCCGGAGACCATGCCGTCGGCCAGGCCCTTGTGCACCATCATGGTGCCGAAGTAGGTGGGGTCGGACATCCGGTCCCGGGCCACGTCCATGACGATCCCGCGATGCTTGCGGATATCGAAATAGGTCTGGACGAACTCCTCGTAACAGCTTGAGCTGGTCGGGTCGAGGATTTGGGCGCCCTCGATGTTGAGATTGAGCTTGTTGGCCTTGGCCCGGATCTCGTCCTCCTTGCCGAGCAGGGTGATGTCGGCGATGCCGCGGCGGAGGATGATGTCGGTGGCGTTGAGGATCCGCTCGCCCGTGCCTTCGGGGAGGACGATGTGCTGCCGGTTGCTGGCCGCCTTTTCCACCAGGGAGTACTCGAACATGCGCGGGGTAATCTTGACCGAGCGCTGGGAGACCACTCGTTTGGTCAGTTCGGGTACGTTGACATACTTGCCGAACCAGCCGAGCGCGGTGGCGATACGCTTGTCGTCGGTGGGTTCGATGCGGCCGTAGAGTTCGTTGACGCTCTGCACCGTGTCGTAGGTGTGCGATTCGACGAACAGCACCGGCACCGGGATGCCGGTCCAACCCTGGATCAGGCGCTGGACGCTGGGGCTGACCTCGATGCCGCCGGTGATGAGGATGCCGGAGATGTTGGGGTAGGCCGAGGAGATCCGGCTGGCGAGGCTTGCGATGATGATGTCCGAACGGTCGCCGGGAGTGATGATCAAGCTGCCTTCCTTGATGTACTCGAGGAAGTTGCTGATCTGCATGGCCGCGACCAGATAGTTGTTCACCAGATTGAGCATGCTCGGCTTGCCGTACAAAACCTCGGCCCCCAGCCAGCGCTTGACGTCGTCGATGGTCGGATTGCCCAGGGCCTTGTTTTCCGGGATCACGTAGAGGGGGTGGGGGCGGCCGAACTGCTCGCGGCACTTGGCGTTGCTGGCGGTATCACGGAGAAAGGTTTCCGGGGCGCGGTTGATGATGCAGGCGGCGATGTCGACTCCCATTTCTTCCAAGGTATCGATGGTGATCGCGGTATGGGTGCAGATCTCCTCGGTGGACTTTTCGCGTCCCGAGGCGATGAGCAGCACCGGCGCGCCCAGGTTGGCGGCGATGTTGGCGTTAAGGTCGAGTTCAAAGCCCGGATCCTTGCCCTGGAAATCGGTGCCCTCGCAGAGCACGAAATCGTACCGGGCTTCGAGCTGTTTGTATTTCTTGAGGATGTTTTCGTAGAGAATGCCCTCCTGGCCGGAGGAGATCAGCTGGCGCGCCTGGCTGAGCGTGTAGGCGTGGGTGTCGTTGTACTCGATGTCGAGCTTGAAGTATTTGAGGATCAGGTTGAGATCGTGGTCAACCCGGCCAAAGACGTGATCGTTGATGATCGGGCGAAAAAAGGCGATCCGGCTGATCTCCTTGAGGATCACCTGCATGACCCCGAGAATGATCGCCGATTTGCCGCTTCGTTCCTCTGCTGCCGTGACGTAAAGATTGTTTGCCATGGAATGAAACCTCATATTCCCGCAGGACGCGGGAGGAGAGACGGAAAACGGACCGGCCCCGGCCGGAACAGGGAGCAGTTCCAACCGGGGGCCGGGGGATTGTGTCGTTGCTGTAAGTGTATAACTCTATCGGATTGTGAGCAAATCAAATCATGCGGATCGAACCGCCGATCCCGGCCGCCGCAGATCGCGGAGCCGGGATCGGCGCTCACCGTCATCCCTCCAGTTGGTCGGCGATCAGCTCAACGGTGTGGCGCACCTGGACCGGGGCGCCATCCTGGTCCATGCCGCCGCGGATCTGCATGACGCAGCCGGGGCAGTCCATGGCCACCACCGGGGCGCCGGTATCCTTGATGTTTTTCAGTTTACGCTGCAGGATCGGCGCCGAGATCTCCGGCAGTTTGAGCGAGTAGGAGCCGCCCATGCCGCAGCAGATATCGCACTCGAACATCTCGGCCAGCTCGTACCCGGCCTTCTGCAGCAGTTCGCGCGGCGGCTGGTCGGCGTGCAGGGTCCGCTTGAGGTGACAGGAGTCGTGATAGGTGATCTTGCCCAGTTGCCTGCCTTCCTTGAGGGTCAAGCGCCCCTCGTCGACCAGTTTTTTCACCAGGGTCGAGAAGTCGATGGTCTTGGCGGCCAGTTCGCGCGCCTGGGGCAGCCATTTGCGCTGACCGAGGCTCTCGAAGGTGGCGATGAACTCATGATCCAGGGCCACGGTGCAGGTGGGGCAGGCGGAGATCACATAATTCGCTTGCTCCGCCAGCAGGGCCTGGATGTTGTCGACCGCGTTGTTGGCCGCCACCTCGTAGGCGCCGTTGTACCGAGCCGGCGCGCCGCAACAGGTCTGGCCGTCGGGGAACAGCACCTCGATGCCCGCCTTGTTGAGGATCTTCACCAAGGCCACGCCCATCTCCGGGTAGGCGAAATCGATCAGGCAGCCGGCGTAGAAGACCGCCTTCTCCTGCAAGCCTTTCGGTTGCTGGATGGTTTTGAAGACATCGCGGAAGGGCTTGGCGGCAATGGCCGGCAGGCTGCGGCCGTCGGTGAGATCGGCGAGAAACATCGGCAGGTGGCGGATGAACTTGGTGCCCTTGGCAAACGGCTTGGCGGCGACGGAGGCGGCGCGGAGCATCCCGTGGAACACTCTCCGGTTGTTGACCACCGCGTAGATCGACTTGTGCACCAGCGGCAGGCCCTGTTCCTTGACCAATCGCCGCCGGATCTCCATGATCAGGCCGGGGATGTCGATCTTGCCGGGGCAGACGTCCTTGCAGGCCCCGCACTGGATGCACAACCCCTGGATGTCTTCGGAGCTCTTCAGCTCATCGTGCCAGGCGGTGAGGATGGTGCCGATGCCGCCGGTGTAGACCTTGCCGAACACATGGCCGCCGACCAGGCGGAAGATCGGGCAGACGTTGAGGCAGGAGGCGCAGCGGATGCACTGCATCGCCTCCTTGAACAGCGGATCGGCGGCCATCTCGGAGCGGTGGTTGTCCATGAGGATGATGTGCAGCTCTTTCATCGAGCCGTCGCTGTTGGGAGTCGGGCCGGAGATGATCGAGACGTAGCTGGTCAGCAGCTGGGCGGTGGCGCTGCGCGGCAGGGCCTTGAGGATCGGGCCGATGTCGCTGAACTTGGCCACCAGTTTCTCGATGCCGACCACGGCGATGTGGATCTTGGGCAGCGAGGTCACCATGCGGGCGTTGCCCTCGTTGGTCACTAGGGTGATGGAGCCGGTTTCGGCGACGGCGATGTTGCCGCCGGAGATGCCCATGTCGGCGCGGAGGAATTTGGGCCGCATTTCATTGCGCGCCACCTTGACCAGGCGGGGAATGTCGGAGCTGAGGCGCTCGTCGACCTCCTTGGAGAAAATGTCGGCCACCTCCTCCTTGGTCATGTGGATGGCGGGCATGACCATGTGCGAGGGGGTCTGGCCGGCCAGCTGGATGATCCACTCGCCGAGATCGGTTTCGTTGACCTCGATGCCCGCCTTCTCCAGGAAGGGGTTGAGGTGGATCTCCTCGGTGGCCATGGATTTGGATTTGACCACCGACTTGACGTTGTTGGCCTGGGCGACCTTGAGGATGTATTCACGGACCTTGGCCGGGTCGTTGGTGCGGAAGACCTTGGCGCCCTTGGCCTCGGCGTTTTTCTGGAACAGGTCGGAGAGTTCGTCGAGGTGCGAGGCGGCGTAAGACTTCAGGCCGGCGATGGTGGTGCGCAGGGCCTCGAAATCGATGCCCTCATAGGCCTTGGCCCGGTTGACCTTGTAGGCCTCGGAAAACTTGCCGAGCGCGCCGGTGAGGTTGGCGTTGTGCAGGGCACGGTCGATGGATTGTTTGAATTCCTGCTGCATCAGTTGGTCCCTCCCAGCTGGTCGATGAAAACGATGACGAGCCGCTCCGGCCCGTGAACGCCAATGGTCAGCACCCGCTCGATGTCGGCGGTTCGGCTCGGGCCGGTGATCATGGCGATGTAGCCGGTGTTTTGCGGCTGCACCTCGGCCAGCCAGGCCGGCATGTCCGGGAGCAGGCCGGAAGTGGCGATCACGGCCACGTGGATGGTCGGCAGGGTCGATACCAGCCGTTTATCGATGGCGGTGGCATCCTGCACCAGGGTGCCGGTATCGGCGAGCGCCCAGTCGACTTGGCTGATGCCGACCTTGGCGTCGGCCGCCCGCTGGCGGGTGACCTCGAAATGCAACCCCGCGATCGCGTCCAGCTGTTGACGGTCGATGGCGTTCAAAAAGGGGCTGTCGGCCACCACTGCCCCCTGGCCGGGCTGGTCGGCCACGCCCTCGGCGCGGAGGAGGGTGACGAGAAAATCAAGCGCCTCCGCTGGGGTTGAAAAACGGTGCACCTCGGCACTGACGCCCTCGGCCCTGGTTCTGAATTGATCAAACATCTGCTCCTCCCTCTTTCCCGGTCGTGGAACCGGTCCAGTCGTGACCGGCCATTCCGTCGGCCTTTCCGGAGCCGCACCAACAGCGCTGGTCATTTTTTCAAGTTGTAAAACCAAATTATGCCTAACCATATTGCATACTATCGCCCTTTGTCAACATTGTTTTTCCGGAGGCGCTAAAAAATGTCTTGACAACTTTTTCAAAGTGGAATAACTGGTATTACCAATTAACAAAGCCAAAAGATGACGCGCGCTCTTCCTGGACATCCGTAACCCGCCCCGGCCCTGGGGTTGTATGTTAATCCTCCACCACTTAGGAGAACCCGTTATGCCCTGGATACAAAACTACACCCCCATAGGGGAGAGTCTGGGAATGTCGGCCCTTGTCGCCAGCATTCCCCTGGTCGTCATCTTTGTGTGCCTCGCGGTACTGAAGATGAAAGCGCACAAGGCTGCCTTGCTGGCGGTGGCTTCAGCCTTCGCCATCGCCGTCACCGTCTGGGGGATGCCGGCCAAGCTCGCTGGCCTGGCCTTTGGCCAAGGCGCCGCCTTTGGTCTGTTCCCCGTGTTCTACATCGTGCTCACCACCCTGTTTCTCTACAATATTACCGTTAAAGGCGGACAGTTCGAGATCATCCGCGCCTCGCTGGCCGGCTTGACTGCGGACCGCCGCATTCAGGCCCTGCTGATCGCCTTCTGCTTCGGTGCCTTTATCGAAGGCGCGGCCGGGTTCGGCACGCCGGTGGCCATTGCCGGCGCCACCCTGGTGGGACTCGGTTTCCGTCCCCTCTACGCCGCCGGTGTCTGTCTGGTGGCCAACACCGCGCCGGTGGCCTTCGGTGCCATCGGTATTCCAGTGGTCGCCCTGTCCGCGGTCATGGGCTATGGCGACGACGGCATGATGAAGCTTTCCAAGATGGTTGGTCATCAGCTGCCGTTTATCTCGGTTTTTATCCCCTTCTATGTCATCGTCATGATGGCTGGGCTGAAGAAGGCGATGGAGGTCCTGCCGGCCATTCTGACCTGCGGCGTGACCTTTGCCATTGCGCAATGGCTGACCGCGAGCTATGTCGGTCCGTACCTGCCGGACATCACCGCCTCGCTGGCTGCCATGGCAGCGCTGGTTATCCTGCTCCGCGTCTGGCAGCCCAAGGAAAACTTCGTTTTCGCCCATGAGAAGGCCGCAACCAGGGAAGAGCACAACTATACCGGCGGGCAGATTCTGCGCGCGTGGACGCCTTACCTGTTTCTCACCCTGATGGTTCTCCTCTGGGGGCTGCCCTCGGTCAAGGCCGGCCTCGACAATATCGGCAAGGTGGTCATCACCGTGACCGGTCTGGACAACATGATCGTCAAGAAGGTCAACACCCCTGATGTGGGCCTGCAGAAGATCGCCGTGGTCAACGGTGAAATCGACAAGCTGACCGCCGCGCTGCCCGCCGGTGAGGCCAAGCTGGCACCGGTCGTGACCCTGCTTGGCGAGTTGAAAGCCCTGCAAGGCCCCTTGGCCGAAGTGGAGCAGCGGCTTGTCGGCAAAGGTGCGGTTCTGCCGGAAGAGCGTTTCAAGGCCTTTGAGCCGGTTTTCAAGAAATCGGAAGAGCTGAAGAAGTTGAGCGAGGGCTTGGTCAAGGACAAGGTGGTGGAAAAGGATCAGTTCAAGTCGCTGACCAAGGCGCTTGCCGACCAACTGCCCACCAAGATCGCCGCCAAGTATAACTTTAACTATCTGTCCGCGGCCGGTACCGCCATCCTGATCGCGGCCCTGCTGTCCGCCCTGATTTGCGGCGTCGGCTTTGGCGATGTGGCAAAAATCGCCGGCAAGACCATCGTCGACATGCGCTTCCCGGCGTTGACCGTGGCCTCGGTGCTTGGTCTGGCCTATGTGATGAATGCCTCGGGCATGACCAACTGCCTCGGTCTGGTCTTCACCAAGACCGGTCATTGGTTCCCGTTCATCGCCCCGATTCTCGGCTGGCTGGGCGTGTTCCTCACCGGTTCCGACACCTCGAGCAACGTGCTCTTCGGTGGTCTGCAGAAGGCCACGGCTGAACAGTTGGGGATCAGCCCGATTCTCACCGGTGCCGCCAATACCTCGGGTGGTGTCATGGGCAAGATGATTTCTCCCCAGTCCCTGGCCGTTGCCACCGCCGCGTGCGGCATGGTCGGCGAGGAAGGCAACCTGTTCCGTTTTACCCTGAAGCATTCGTTGTTCTTGACATTCATCGTCTGCGTCATGGTCTATCTCCAGGCCTACTACCTGCAATGGATGATTCCGTAACCTGATCTCCTTGTCTCTCTTCCTCAGGAATTGTCCGGTTCACTTCCCCCTGGCCGGACAATTCGCCCCCACTGACGAAGAGGACGCACGTCCCTCCGGGTGGCCTTTCATCGGGCCACCCGGAGACCTTCTCGATCAAAGGGGGGATGCCAAGGCATCTCCCCTTTCTGTTGTGAGGGCCGAGCCATTCGAGAACCTTGTCCGTTTCATCCGTTTCAGCTGTTCGCTCCCGCGCCCGTCGTGTCGATGCAGATGACAATTCCTTGCATTTCACCAGGTGGTGGAGTAGAAAAGGCCCGATTCCCTGAGTGATGTTAACCGTGTGGACGACTATGCGATTCAAACCGATCAAGCCAAAGAAGGTTTCCACCCAGATAGCAGACCAGATTCGCGACTCGATTCTTGCCGGTGATTTCGCTCCCGGCGACAAGCTGCCGCCAGAACGGGAGTTGGCCGAGATGTTCGGCGTTTCCCGCCCTTCGGTGCGCGAGGCGCTCAATATCCTCGCCGCGGCCGGATTGGTGATGTCCTATCAGGGGGGCGGCACCGTGGTGTTATCTCTGGTCGACGCCGGGCAGGGCGGCTCGCTGAGCGAGTTGATCCGCAGCCAGCAGGAACGCGCCCTGGAGGTGATCGAAGTGCGCAAGTGCATGGAATCCTGGACTGCCTACTATGCGGCCCAGCGAGCACTGCCTGACGATCTGCGCCGCATGGAGGAGATTTTGGCCGGCATGGAAAAGAATCTGACCGATCAGCTGCCGTCCGAGGATCTGGATGCCAATCTGCATATCGTCATCGCCCGCGCCACCCACAACATTGTCTGGTTGCACCTGATGCAGTCCATTTTCGACGCCATGAAGGAGTTTCAGCGCGGCGTGTGGCGGGCGGTGTATCTGACCCTGGAAGACCACAAACTGCTCTATCAACACCATTCCGCCCTGGTGGCGGCCATTCGTTCCCGGGATGCGGACCGGGCGCGTGAGATGATGATGCATCACCTCACCTTCGCGGAAAAACGCAGCGCCGCCTACGTCTCCAGCCAACCCAACTGACCTGCCCCCCTGTCCGCCTCTTTCGACAGGGGTGGATTCCTTTTCTCGATCCCCTCCCGTTTCCCTCGCCGCCCTTCGTTTTGCGGTGATTTTTTGTTCTGCTTCCCGAGAGTTGTCCGCAAATACGGCGGGTTCTGGCGACGGCCGCGCGTGATTTTATTTGACAGATCATTTTTCAAGTGATAATTGGTAAGACAACAATACCGCCGTCGAATAAGCAGGCAGGTACGGGAAGTTGCGGCGGAGAGAGTGAATCCGGCATGTGCGTTCAGCGCAAAGGAGAACAGTCGATATGCTTGACAAGACCGTTATTGAACAACTCGAGGCCCTGGTAGGAAAAGAAAATGTACTGACCGGCAAGGTCGATCTGGTGGCGTACAGCTATGATGCCACCGCCGATGTGCCGCGGCAGGTGCCGGATGTGGTCGTGTTGCCAACCAGTGCCGAAATGGTCCAGGACATCGTCCGCCTGGCCCGGCGTCACAAGATCGCCATCTATCCGCGTGGCGCCGGCACCAATCTCAGCGGCGGCACCGTGCCCCTGAAGAAGGGGATTGTCCTCTCCTTCCAGAAAATGAACAAGATCCTGGAGATCGATGCCGCCAACCTCACCGCCGTGGTCCAGCCCGGGGTGGTGATCAATGCCCTCAACACCGCTGTCGCGTCCCATGGGCTGATCTATCCGCCCGATCCGGGCACGGTGGCCACCGCCACCATGGGCGGCTCGGCGGCGGAAAACTCCGGCGGCCTGCGCGGCCTCAAGTACGGCGTGACCAAAAATTACATCATGGGTATGGAAGTGGTGCTGGCCAGCGGCGACAAGGTCCGCTTCGGCGGCAAAACCGTGAAGAACGTCACTGCCTATGATTTTTCCAACCTCTTTGTCGGTTCGGAAGGGACGCTCGGCATCATCACCGAACTGACCGCCAAACTGATCCCCGCCCCGAAATTTCGCCGCACCATGACCGGTGAGTTCAAAACCCTGGCCGATGCGGGCAATGCCGTGGCCGGGATCATCGCCGCCCAGGTCATTCCCGCCACGCTTGAAATCATGGATCGGATGACCATTCAAACCGTCGAGGATTTCGCCCATATCGGCCTGCCGGTGGATGCCGAGGCCCTGTTGCTCATCGAGGTGGACGGCATGTCCGAGGATGTGGTCAACGCCGAAGCCGAGGCGGTGATGCGGGTGGTGACCGAGAATAACGGCAATCTCAGAACGGCGAATACCGATCAGGAGCGCGACCAGCTGTGGACCGCGCGCCGCAACGCCTTGCCGGCCCTGGCTTCGCTCAACAACACCGTCATCCTTGAGGATGCCACCGTGCCGCGTTCGCGCATCACCGACATGCTCATCGCCTGTCAGGACATCGGCAAGAAATATGCATTGACGCTCGGCACCTTTGGGCATGCCGGCGACGGCAATCTCCATCCCACCATCCTCTGCGACAAGAACAACCAGGACGAAATGAGCCGGATGCACAAGGCGGTCGACGAGATTTTCGAGGCAGCCCTGCATTTTGGCGGCACCTTGTCCGGCGAACATGGTATCGGCATGGCAAAAATGAAGTATCTCGGCGATGAGCTCGGTCAGAGCGGCCTGGACCTGATGCGCAGCATCAAGGAGTCGCTGGACCCCGAGTACGTGCTCAATCCGGGCAAGATGGTTCCTGTGCGGGAGAACTGAATCATGGCGGTCACAGAAGACAAGGCCCGGGTGGTACGGGCTGGAAAAACCTACCACGACGATCTGGCCATCGTCCGCGAGGAACTCGACAAATGCATGAAGTGCGGCAACTGCATGGCCGTGTGTCCGGTGTACGGGGCGGATAAGCTGGAAACCTCCGTCACCCGCTCCAAGATCGCGGTGGCCGAGGCCGTGCTCGACGGTCAGCTGGAACTCGACGATCCCCAGGTCTATGAGATGCTGTTTAACTGTTTGGTGTGCAAATCCTGCATGACCAACTGCCCGACCAAGGTCAATTTCGGCCGGATCATCCTGGCCCTGCGGGCTGCCTTGGTGCGCAAGAACGGCCTACCCTGGCTGAAGAAGGCAATTTTTTCCACCCTCAAGCATCCCTCGCTGTTTGATACCAGCATGCGGATCGGGGCGGCCCTCCAAGGATTGGCCTTCAAGACCGACCAAGGCGGCAAGGCTATCTCGCCCCGCGCCCCCTTTGCCAAGGTGGGGGGGCCGATTGGCCTCGACAGCGAGCGACAGATGCCGGCCCTGAACGTCACTCCGTTGCGGGACCGGGTGGACGACGTGGTCAAGGTGGCGGGCAGCACGATGAAGGTGGCTTTCTTTACCGGCGATTCCTTGAACTATTTCTACCCCGAGGCCGGCCAGGATCTGATCGAGGTCCTGAGTGCCAACCAGATCGAGGTCCATATCCCCAAAGGGCAGAACTGCTGCGGCGTGCCGGTGCTGGTTCATGGCGACATCGACACCGTGCGCAAGCTGGCCCGCGCCAATATCGATGCCTTCGAGGCGACGGGTTGTGAATACCTGATTACCGGCTGCGGCTCCTGCGGTAGCGCCTGGCAGCATGACTACACCGAGATTCTGGCCGCCGACCCGGTTTACGGTCCCAAGGCCGAATACTGGGCCAAGCGGACGTACGACATCTCCACGTTCCTCACCCGGGTGATCACCTTGCGCGAACCCAAGGGACGGGTGGAACGGGTGGTCACCTACCACGATTCCTGCCATTTGAAAAAGGCAATGAAGGTTTCTGCCGAACCACGCGAGATCCTCAACGTCATCCCCGGTCTCACCTTCAAGGAAATGTCGGCGCCGGACGCCTGTTGCGGCAGCGGTGGCTCCTTTGTCCTCTCCCACTACGAGACGGCGAGCACCATCGGCCGTAAAAAAGCCGACGACATCAACCGCACCGGCGCCGATACCGTATCCACGGGGTGTCCGGCCTGCATGATGCAACTGCTGGATAATGTCCATCGCAGCGGCGGCCAGCAAAAGATCATCCACTACATCTCCTTGCTGGCTGAGTCGTATCGGAAGGAGAAAGAGGGGGCCCGTTCCTGAGCGGGAGCGTTCTCCGGAGACACAAGAAAAAAGGGGAAAGGATGTTACATCCTTTCCCCTTTTTTCATCTCTTGTGCTGGCCAGTCCTTTGTTTTTCTTTCCTCGTCAACAGGACGATGGGGTCTTCCCTACCGACCGAGCACGGTGAAGAGGACCCTCTCCTCATGGCCTGTTTTGTTTTCTTTTGACCAAAACGGGTGGTGCTGCCCCGTACTCTATCATGTTGCGCTGTCTGCCCGGTGCCGGTTCAAAGTGCAACGGTATTACTGTCCGGTCGGGAAAATGGCCAGATAGCCGACCTGTTCTCCCGGATGTTTCATTTCCCGATCTTTTGACCGTTCCTCCTGGATTTTTATCTGAAATCCTTCGGTGGTTATTTTCTTTACACGCAAGGTGGATGGCTCCGCATTGGCCAGGGTTTGCAGGCTAGCCAGGACCAGGGGCGGTTGTCTGAAGGCGCTCTGAAAGCGGGCCTTGGACCAAGAACTGGAAACCAGCTTGCCGGTGGACGATGCCTCGAATCGGACCATTCCGGTTGCACCTATGCCCGGTTGCCAGGCCACGTAATGCACGGTTTCGTTGCGATGATCAGCGCGAAGGTTGCTCTCTTGTTCCTGGAAAAAGTAGGTGAATCCGGAACGGTTGATGTTGTGAACCCGGCCGGCGATGGATTCGGCCTCATTGGTTGAGGTGACGGTGGTCAAGACCACGGGAACGGCTTGAAAGGTTTTACTAAAGGAGATCGGTCGCGCAGTGGCTGAACCGGTGAAACTTCCGGCCTCGACCACGGAACCGTTGTTCAAGGTGATCCTTCCCTTTTCCATGACTAGATAGCTGATGGTTTCTTCCGGGTGTTTGTCGTCCTGATAGGTCCATTCTGCAATCCGGACATCAAAACCGGTGGCGGTGACATTGCGAGTACGGACGCCGCAGGGCGCACTGTTGGAGAAATTTGGTGGTCCAACCACCAGGATGGGATTGCTGTAGCGCGAGGCAAAAGGAACGTGGACCCAATTGCTGGTAATTCCGATCTCGCCCGCTTCAAGGGCCAACCTGGCGGCTCCAGTCCCGGCCGTGTTCCGGTTGTTGGCGGTTGTGGTCGAGGAGGAGGTAGCAGTCGTTGCCTCACTCGGTGTGGTTGCGGAGACAGTGCGGGAGGGCACCGATGTAGAGCTATTGTTCGAGGTGGCCTGGCGAGCGCTGACCGGCGTGGTAACCACGATGGGGGTGCTGGCCTTGCTTGTTCCGCCCTGACTGTCTTCGATGGTTAGGGTGGTGGTATAGGTACCCGCCTCGGTGAAGGTGTGGGAGGTTCTGGCGCCGGTGGCCTTGAAACCGTCGCCAAAATTCCAAGAGTAGGAGATGATCGAGCTCCGATTGGCAGCCGTCGAGCCGGACCCGTCAAAGGAGATGGTCAACGGGTTTGTCCCTGCCGCGGTACTTGAGGAGAGGACAGCTGTGGATACCCTGCTGGTGGAGGCGCCCGTTGTCCCGGAACTGCCTGCTTTGGAGCTGGTAAAGGCGAACGGCGCGGAATGCGGACTTTCGGTTCCATCCGTGAAGGCGGCGGTCAGGGTGAAATGGGTGATGTCGGTCGTTAGAGTAACCGCGCAATCCATGGCCGTTGCCTTGGGGTTTTTGACTTGACAGACAAAACTTCCTTCCTGATACAGCTTGAAACCGCTGACCGCCGGGGTGCTCGGAGGCGTATATCCCCATTCGACATGGATGGATTGGGTCGCGGCCGCAGCGGGAATACAGGCCAGGCCATGCAGGGCCAGAAGGAAAAGTGCATAGAGAAGACGAGACATAGAAGGCATCGGGTAAAGTATTGATGGGGGAAGGAGAAACAGATTCACCATTGTTCCCCATGTACAAGGTTTGGATTGTAGCGGGTGCGGGCCGGACTGTCCTGGGCCGGCCAACCGAGGGCGATGGCGGACACCGGAATGATGGTTTCGGGGAGAGAGAACGTCCGCGAGACGGCCGCAATCCGCTCCTCGCGGGGATGGATGCCCAGCCAGCAGGCGCCCAAGCCCAGGGCATTGGCCGCCAGGAGAATGTTTTCGATCGCGGCGCTTACATCCTGCAATAAAAAAGAGAGCTCCCGGTCATGGGCCCGGTCGATGTCGCCACACACCACCAGGGCGGCGGCGGCCCCGCCGAGCATCTTGCCATTGGGGAGACAGGCGGCCAGCTGGTCCAAGGAACCACGGGTGCGCAGGACGAGAAAATGCCAGGGATCCTTGGCCACCGCGGAAGGCGCGGCCATGGCCGCTTCCAGCAGGTCGGTGATCATGCTGTCCGGTACTTCCTTTTGGGTGAAGGTGCGAATGCTGCGTCGCGAAAAGATGAAATGCAGTTTGGGGTTCATGGGGCCTCCCGAAGTACGTTCAAGGTGTTGGTGCGTGGGGGCGGCGGAGTCAGACCGTGGTCCGACGCTGGTCGCCTTGATACTGGCGGCATTCCTCCAGGTAGCAGCCGATGATCTCCACCACGGCCTCGGGGGTGTCGACCAGGTGAAACAGATCCAGATCCTCCGGGGCAATGGATCTGTGGGGGAGCATCTCCGCCCGGATCCAGTCGAGCAACCCCTGCCAGTAGCTGGTGCCAAAGAGGACGATGGGAAACCGGCGAATCTTTTTGGTCTGGATCAGGGTCAAGGACTCGAAAAATTCATCCATCGTACCGAAACCGCCGGGGAAAATGACATAGGCCATGGCGTAGCGAACAAACATCAGCTTGCGGATGAAAAAATAGCGAAAGGTGAGGCTGCGGTTCTGAAAGTGGTTGGGGTGCTGCTCCCGGGGCAGAATGATGTTCAGCCCGACCGAGGTGCCGCCTGCCTCGAAGCAGCCACGGCTGGCCGCCTCCATGATCCCGGGGCCGCCGCCGGTGATCACCGCCAGATTCTGCTGGACCAGCAGCCCCGCCGTTTCTCGGGCGGCGATATAATAGGGGGAATTCTCACCAAAACGGGCGCCGCCGAAAACCGACACAGCGGGCCCGAGATCGTTGAGGGTTTCGATACCATCGATCAGTTCGGCCTGGATGCGGAAAATCCGCCAGGCTTCCGAGGTTTTCAGGTCATCCATGAAAAAACGAAGAAGACGGCCGATGGGAAGGTGATCCTTCCCATCGGTCAGGAGTTGTCAACCGAGCCGTCGACCGCGGACGGCCGGCGGCAGAGAGGAATTACAGCAGGCCCTTGAAAAAGTCGTTGCCCTTGTCGTCGACCAGGATGAAGGCCGGGAAGTCAACCACTTCGATCTTCCATACCGCTTCCATGCCCAGTTCCGGATAGTCGATGCACTCGACCTTCTTGATGTTCTCCTCGGCCAGCAGGGCGGCAGGGCCGCCGATGGAGCCGAGGTAGAAGCCGCCATGCTTCTTGCAAGCATCGGTCACCTGCTGCGAGCGGTTGCCCTTGGCGATCATCACCATGGAGCCGCCGTTGGCCTGGAACAGATCGACATAGCTGTCCATGCGGCCGGCCGTGGTCGGGCCGAAGGAACCGGACGGTTTGCCGGGCGGGGTCTTGGCAGGGCCGGCATAGTAGACCGGATGATTCTTGAGATAATCGGGCAACGGCTTACCGGCGTCGAGCAACTCTTTCCACTTGGCGTGGGCGATGTCGCGGCCGACGATGATGGTCCCGGTGAGCGAAAGAACCGTGGAGACCGGGTGCTTGGTCAGCTCGGCGAGCACGTTCTTGATCGGCTGGTTGAGATCGATCTTCACCTGATGGCCGCCTTTGCGGTCACGGTACTCGGCCGGAATCAGGCGGCCGGGGTTGTCGTCCATCTGCTCGATCCAGAGGCCATCCTTGTTGATCTTGGCCTTGATGTTGCGGTCGGCGGAGCAGGAAACGCCCATGCCCACCGGGCAGGAGGCGCCGTGGCGGCTCATGCGGATGACGCGGATGTCGTGGGCAAAATACTTGCCGCCAAACTGGGCGCCAAGACCGAGTTTCTGGGCTTCGACCAGCAATTCTTGCTCCAGTTCCACATCACGGAAGGAGCGGCCGAGTTCATTGCCGCTGGTGGGCAGATTGTCCAGGTATTTGGCCGAGGCCAGTTTCACGGTTTTCAGGCAGGTTTCAGCACTGGTGCCACCGATGACAAAGGCGATGTGGTACGGCGGGCAGGCGGCGGTACCGAGCGTCTTCATCTTCTCCACCAGGAATTTCTTCAGGGTGCCTGGGTTGAGCAGGGCCTTGGTCTCCTGATAGAGATAGGTCTTGTTGGCGCTGCCGCCGCCTTTCGCCAGGAAGAGGAACTTGTATTCCGCACCTTGCGTGGCATAGATGTCGATCTGGGCCGGCAGGTTGGTCTTGGTGTTGACCTCTTCGTACATGGTCAGCGGCGCATTCTGGGAATAGCGGAGATTCTCCTCGGTGTAGGTGGTGTAGACGCCGGCCGAAATCATCTCGGCATCGTCGCATCCGGTCCACACGTTCTGCCCCTTCTTGGCGACAACACAGGCGGTGCCGGTATCTTGGCAGACCGGCAGCACATAGCTGGCGGCTACCTCGGCGTTGCGCAACATGGCGTAGGCGACTTCCTTGTCGTTGCGCGAGGACTCGGGATCAGCGAAAATCTTGGCCACCTGCTCGTTATGCGCCGGACGGAGGCGGAACGACACCTCGCGCATGGCTTGGTTGGCCAGCACCTTCAGTCCTTCCGGGTCGATCTTGAGGACTTCCTGACCGTTGAAGGTTTCGGTGGACACATACTTGCTGGACCCCTCCAACAAACGGAATTGGGTCTCATCTTTACCGAGGGGGAAGGGATCCTGATACACAAAACCTGCCATAATGGTGCTCCTTGTTTGAATGAAAAGACAATGTATGAGGGATCGCCCGGATAACCGGCCGACCATCCGACAAACAAACAACCGCTCGCTGTGCCATCGCCTTGGCCACGGAGCATTCACCCGTTAAGCGCCGAGGGGATGTTATCGCTTCTTCCACACCACATCCATCACCGCAGCGGTGGACGGAACAATTCGCTTCGAGGCATTCCGGCGTCGGGAAATTGTTCAACCGTACCTTTTACCCTGCGAAGCCGACAAAGGCAAGACTGGAAAACCGGGCAATTGGCGCGATTGAGAGCGGTGTTCGGCGGCAAGGGGATGGGCGAAACCCTGGCGAACCTGTCGCGGTGGCCTGGTTCGGGGCCACAAACCGGCCCTAGACCAGTTCGGCCATCACCCGGTTGGCCAGGGGTAGGCCCGTGGGCGAGAGACGGAGGCGGTCGTGTTCAAGGATCACCAATCCCTGATCGAGCAGCCGCGACAGGGTGGGGCCGTAATAGGTTGGGAGATGGATGGCGAATCGCTGCGCAAGAGCGCTGATCGATACACCTGCCAGCAGGCGCAATCCCATGATCACGGTTTCGCGGAAGGCGGCTTCGGCATCCAACCGCTCTGTCGTCTGCCAAACGGTTTGCCCGGTGGCGATCCAATGGCAATAGGCAGCGAGGTCGGCAACGGCGGTTCGGCGCTGGCCGCCGAAAGCGGCAACTGCACCCGGTCCCAGGCCAAGATACCAGCCATTTTGCCAGTAGTTGCGGTTGTGGGCGCATTCAAGGCCGGGCAGGGCGTAGTTGGATATTTCATACCGATGGAGGCCGTGGCGGCCGACGGTGCGGTCGATCGCCGTCATCATGGCCAGTACCTCGTCCTCTGGGGGCAGGGTCCACTGCCGCTGGGCGAGTTGCCGGGCAAAAGGAGTGTGCTCCTCCACGGTCAGCTCATAGAGCGAGCAGTGGTCGATGCCGGCAGCCAGGATCCGTTCCAATCCGCGCTGCCAGGAGTTCACCGTTTGCCCCGGCAGACCGTACATCAGGTCGGCGCTGCAGTTCTCGAAGCCGGCCTCGCGGGCGGCGGCGAGGATGGCCAGGGCCTCGTCGGCGGTGTGGATTCGGCCGAGCTGGTGCAGCTCCCGGTCGTCCAGCGATTGGATGCCGATGGAGAGACGATTGCATCCGGCCCGGTTCAACTGCCGGAGGCCTGTGGGATCGATGGTTCCGGGGTTGACCTCGATGGTGATTTCCGGCTGTTCGGTGGCGAAAGGGAACACGGCGCGGCAATCGGCCAGCAGGGTGGCCAAGGCCTCGGGTGGAAGGAGGGAAGGCGTGCCGCCGCCGAAAAAAACAGTGGCAAAGCGCAGCGCCTGGATCTCAGGCACTGCGGCCAACTGCCGCATCTGCAACCGTACTGTCTCGACATAGCGCCGGATGTCCCCGGCTTGGGGAACAATAGAGAAAAAACTGCAGTAAGGGCACTTGCGGCGGCAGAAAGGCACATGGAGGTAAATGCCGGCTTGGGCGGCAAGGTCCATGTCAGGCGGTCCGGTCGAGCAGGCGGCGGCAGTCGGCACGGATCTTGGCCATGATTCCCTGGTCGGCGAAACTGTACACTTGATCGGAGGCGCCGATGATCAGGTGGTCGAGCAGGTTGATGTGCATGAACGAGCAGATCAGATGGAGGGAGCGTGTGAGCTCTTCATCCTGGCGGGAGGGGGTGAGGCTGCCCGAGGGATGGTTGTGGGCGATCACCAGGGCGCTGGCATTGCGGGCCAGGGCGGCCTTGACCAGCTCGCGCGGGTAGACGGTATTGACCGTGACCGTGCCCTCGGCCACCACGGCCGCGTCGATGATGCCGTGGGCGGCGTCGAGGAAGACCACGGTCAATACTTCGTGTTGCAGGCCGCGCATGGAGTGGATCAGATAGTCGGCCACCTCGCGGGAGGAGTGGACATACTGCTTGCCAACGATGCGCTGGCGCAGGTAGCGCCGGGCCACCCCCTGGATGAACTGGAGGGCGAAGATGTTCTTCGGACCGATCCCCTTGATCTGCTGTAACTGGATCGGCGAGGCGTCGAGCACGGCGGGCAGGGATTTGAACTGGGCCAGCGCCGCGCGCGCCGCCTCCTTGCAATCGGAGCGCGGTGTGCCGAAGGTCAGCAGCAGTTCGATGATTTCGCTGTCGGTGAAGGCCTCGATCCCCTGCGCCAGGAGCTTGTCGCGCAGCCGCTGGCGATGGCCCGCACCCTTGTCCTGCCAGTCACATTTATCCACAGCGGTTTCAGGCGTTCAGCTCCTGGGCAAACAGCTTGTTGGCCAGCTGGGGGTTCGCCTGCCCCTTGGTCTTCTGCATCAGTTGGCCGACGAAGAAACCCATCACCTTGGTCTTGCCATCGCGGAACTGTTGCACTTGATCCGGGTTGGCGTTGATAATTTCTCGCACCAGGGCCACCAAGGCACCCTCGTCGCTCATCTGCACCAGCCCCTTGGCCTTGACGATCGCCTCCGGATCGTCGCCGCTGGTCAGCATCTCGGTAAAGACCGTCTTGGCGATCTTGCCCGAAATGGTGCCTTCCTCGATCAGGCGCAGCAACTTGGCCAACTGTGCCGGCCTGACCGGGCATTCGCCAATGCGTTCGGGGCCGTAGTCACGCAGGAGTTCGGTACCGATGAAGTTGGCCAGTTTTTTGGCGTTGGCAAAGTTCAGCAGGGCCTCTTCGAAATAGTCGGCCAGTTCACGGGAGGCGGTGAGAAGGGCGGCATCATAATCGGTCAGCCCAATATCACTGACAAACCGTTGCCGCCGCCGATCCGGCAGTTCGGGCAATTCGGCACGCACCTGTTCAATCCACGCCTCGTCAACCACCACCGGGATCAGGTCCGGGTCCGGAAAGTAGCGGTAGTCGTGGGCCTCTTCCTTGCCACGCATCGGCTCGGTCCGCCCCTTGTCCGGATCCCACAGCAGGGTCTGCTGGATCACCTCGCCGCCTTCAAGCAGAACGTCGCGTTGGCGGCGGATCTCGTATTCCAGCGCCAATTGCACGTTGCGAAACGAATTCATGTTCTTCAGCTCGGTGCGGGTACCGAACTCCTGCTGCCCTCGTGGTCGCAGCGAGATGTTGGCATCGCAGCGGAAACTGCCCTCCTGCATGTTGCCGTCGCAGATATCGAGGTAGCGGACAATGGCATGCAGTTTCTTCAAATAGGCGGCGGCCTCCTCCGGCGAGCGCAGGTCCGGTTCGCTGACGATTTCGAGCAACGGCGTGCCGGTGCGGTTGAGATCGACATAGCTGACCGGCTCGCGTTCGTCATGAACCAGCTTGCCGGCATCCTCCTCCATGTGGATGCGGGTGATACCGATGGTCTTGGGCGTCTGGCCGTCTACCTCGATCTCGATGCGGCCGTGCTCGCAGATGGGCAGTTCGAACTGGGAGATCTGGTACCCCTTGGGCAGATCTGGATAAAAATAATTTTTGCGGGCAAAGCGGTTTTCCCGGTTGATGGTCGATTCGGTGGCCAATCCCAGCTTGATGGCCGACTCCACCACCTTACGGTTGAGCACCGGCAGCGAGCCGGGCATGCCCAGGCATACCGGGCAGGTGTGGGTGTTGGGCGGCGCGCCGAACTCGGTGGAGCAACCACAGAAAATTTTGCTCTTGGTCTTCATCTGGGCATGGATTTCCAGCCCGATCACGGTTTCAAATTCCATAACGTTGTTGTGTGCTAAAGGCGTTATCCTTGATGGACGCCGGACTCGATCCAGGCGCGAATCTTGATCAGTTCCTCGTTCCACAGATGCGAGGCCCTGATGTTAATGAACAGGCGGAACAGATCGCCCACCAGGTGGGTCAGTTGCTCGAAGAGGCCGATCCGTTCGAGGATGCGCCCCTCCAAACTCTCGGCGTCCTTGCCCTCGTCGGCCGCATCCACTGTTTTGGGCAGGCGGATGTTGCGGAACTCGAAGATCGCCGCCGTGAGGGTGACACCGAATTCGTAATCGCCATAGGCCAGACGCAGGCGGGCCTGTTCCGGTTTCTTGGCTAGGCCAAGTCCGGCCCTGGCCTCCTTGAGCTCGGTTTGTAGGCCGCGGCAGATCACCTTCTCGCTGGCATCGCCCTCGCCGTATTCGAGCAGCATGTGCTTTTCAAAAACCACCAGCACGTCACCCCGGCCCGGCACCTCGACGCTACCGCCGCGCTCCTCCGACTTGAACCACAGCCAGGCGAGAAACTCCTGGCCAAGAAATCTTTTTTCCTGAATAAGATCGACAAGATCCATAGATTGTTCCGTTGACGTGGCGGCAAGGCACCGCCAGGATTACAGTTCGAGCGTTAACGCCTCTTTGCCTTGTTGTTTTTCCGCGGCCTCGACACTCTGCTGAAAAATGGCCGCTGCCCGCTGCTGATAGTGTTGGGCTTCCTCGGATTTACGCTGATTGGTGCACAGTTTGGCTAATTCCTGGAGGATGGCGGCCACGCTCGGGTGCTCCTTGCCATGCACGGCCTCGTTGATGGCCAGGGATTTCCGGTAACAGGCCTCGGCTTCGGCATACTGCCCCTGAAGGCGATAGGATTCGGCCAGGTTATTGAGACTGATGACCAACTGGGGATGGGTCGGCCGCAGGGTTTTCTCCTGGATGCGGACCAACCGTTCATAAAGCGGCACCGCCTGTTTCTCCATCTCCAATTCCATGCACAGGGCCGCCAGCTTGGCCAGGATGCCAGTCAAGGCGGGATGCTCTCTACCGCGTTTCTTTTCCAGAATATCCAGGGCCTTCTTATACAGGGCCACCGCCTTGTCATATTCCCCCAGGGTTTCCTGGTATTCGCCGATCTGCCGCCAACTGACCGCCATCTCTACATGGTCCTGTCCCAGTTGCTTGGCCAGGCTGGTCATCGATTCCTTGTAAAGCGGACCGGCCTTCTGGTACTGGCCGCTGAGGACGTAGGTATAGGCCAATTCCCGCTGGGCCAGCGCCAAGGCCAGGGGATCGGTTGCGCTACTCTCCTTGGAGAGCTGGACAAAGGATTCCAGCCACGGCACCGCTTCCTTGTACTTATAGAGGCAGCGGGCTGTTCGACCGGCGGACTGGAGGTGACGAGGGTTGCCCGGTTCCTTGGCCACTGCCAGGCGGTACCTTTCCATGGCCTGTTGCAGGTCAACGCGGCACTCGGCCAACTGACCGCTGAAATGGGCGGCCTGGGCGGCAAGGGGGTGGGATTGTCCGCTCAGGTGCGCCAGATACGCCTCGGCTGCCGCCGGCTCGCCGACCTGCAATTGGTCGATGGCTGCCGTCAACTCTGGTTCTCCGTTTTCGTGTCGCAACCGTACCAGGGCGTCCAGGATCTGCTGGTAACAGGCCATTTCGTCCACATAACTGTCGGCCAGCAGGGCCAGCTTGTCGTTCATGATCACCAGCTCGCGCTGCAACTGATCCCGTCGTTTGTCGTCCTGCTGTTCAATGGCCTGGGCCAAGGCGGCTCTTTGCCGCTCTTCCAGGGCGTTCAGGCGGGAGGCATAGGCCTCAAGGCTCAGGCGGACCAGCGGCGGGGGCTCTTCGGAAGCCTTGGGCTCGGCCACAAGGTCGGGAATAGCGAAATCCATCACCTCTGTCTGGAGTTGGCCACTGGCAGGCGATTCGGCGCGCCCTTCCCCTTCCTCGGGGAAGGGTGCGGCGGAGGGCGATGCGCTTTCAGCAGCCGCCACGACCTTCTGTTCGTTGATCGCCTCTTGTTCCCCTTCGGTTGCCGCTGCGAGAACCGGCTCTGTTTCCTCGGCCAACCGATCGTGCTCGACAATCGCCAACGGCTCTGCCGCCTCACCCCTCTCCTGATCTTCCGTGATGGGTTCCACTGCGGCTGGGGGCTCGGTCGGCGTTGGCTCGGCAACCGCTGCTGTCGTGTCCGATGTCGGCGCGACGGTCATTTCCAAGGAGGGAAGCTCTGGTGTTATGACCGTGGCAGCCGATTCCTCCGGAACAGGAGCGACTGCGGGCGCCTCAACAGCCTGGGGCGGTTCCTGCTCGGGTGGCAGGGCAGGGCGTTGCGCCTGTTCCTCGGCTTTGCTGACCGTGGATTTTTTCCGGGCGGCCTGATTTTTCCACAGGAAGACAACCGCGAGCAGGGCAATCCCCACGAGCAGGGCAAGCGCGAATCCGTTCATTTTTCCTCCATCGTCTTCAGCGAACGTGGTTGTGCAGCCGTTGATTACAGCAAAATGGCGGGGCGCATTTCCTCATATTTTTCCAATGCCTCGCCTTCGGCCATGCGTTGGCCGGTCAGCCAAGGGATCTGCAGGATGAGCGAGAGGTGAAAGGTCTCCTTGAACAGATCCTCAAGGAGAGCCATGGCCTTTTTGCTGGTGGAAAAAAAGAGCAGGGTGCTGTCGGCCAAATTCCAGCACAGGTCATAGGTGGAGGGAACCGGCGGCGATTTGCGAATCAGTTCGGCGCGCACCCGCTCCTTGATCTCTAGGCGGGCCGCCCGATTTAATCGGGGGATCTGTTTTTCCCGCTTGATCCGTTCTTCTTCTTTGGCGACATATTTTTTCAGTACCGACGGTGCCACCTTGCGCTCGTCAACCCGCATCGTCAAGGCGATGTAGTCCCCGGCGGCATAGGAGCTGTAGGCGAAGCCGGCGTCAAACATGTCCGCGACCGAAACCCAGCCGATGGAATATTCGTCCATGGTGTCGTCGATATCCTTGAAGCTCATCGCCGCGATTCTCTGGGCGGCAACATCCCAGAATGATTCGGGCAATTCCCCTACCACCGAAAAACGTGTCAACGATGCTGAACCTGCGAGTAATCCCATACTATCCTGACCATGAAAAAATCCGGATGGAGAATCCATCTTTCATTTGGACAAATTTGAGTCGATTGTACTCGCAAACCCGCGCACAGACCACAAGGATTTTAGTAAAATTGGTCTAACTGTGGAGGCCGTAACGGCATGGGACATGACAAGGCCCTCTTGGGGGGAGAAAATAATTCTGAAAGATATTTTTGGTTGACACGCTCAGGAGAACTTAGTAGAGAGAGTCTCTCGAAATGAAGGGTCGTTAACTCAGTCGGTAGAGTATCTGCCTTTTAAGCAGAGAGTCGCGCGTTCGAGCCGCGCACGACCCACCATCCAGTATTTTAAGACCTGTCCCCATCGTCTAGCCAGGTCCAGGACACCGGCCTTTCACGCCGGCAACACCGGTTCAAATCCGGTTGGGGACGCCAAATAAATCAGCTAGTTATCTAGCTGGGTCATACTCCGAGAACCTGCTGAAGGATTTTTGAAGGATTTTTCTCGGAAGCAGTTAAGCCGGGGAGTGCCGCTAGCACTTCCCGGTTTTCTTTTTTCAGCCTGTGAATATACCGTTGAGTCGTCGCCAAGCTGGTGTGACGGAGCATGTATTGAATTTCAACCAGGGGCACATTCTGCGCCGCCAGGATTGAAGCAAACAGATGCCGGATTCCGTGAAAACCAAACGGCTTTACCCCGGCTTCCTTGCAGACCTTTTTCAGCCAATGCTGGCGGTATTGATAGGCAAGGCTCCGATAGCTGACAAATACATGTTCCTTCAAGTCGCTGTTTCCCTTCTTGTGCCGTAACAGCCACTCGGCAAGATCGTCCTTGATGCTCAACCACTGAGAGCGCCATTCTCCGACCTTATTTTTTCTCCAGCTGAGGCGGATTCTTTTACGAAAAAAATCCACATCGGCCCAGGTAAGACGGAACAGCTCATCCCGACGGGCTCCGGTCTGCAAGTAGCAATAGAGCATCAGCTTATCTTGGTCCTGGACGAGAGAATGAAAGACCTTCCAAAAATCGTCCAGGGTTGGAACGTATCTTTCGAACCGCTCCGAGGCGAATTTCTCCACCTTGGAAAACGGGTTTTCGCTGGGGAGTTGAAGAAACTTCACGCCCCAGGACCAAGCCGCCGACAAATTTTTCCTGTCTTTATTGGCAGCGTTCCCGGATCGGCTGATGGATTGCCTTTGCAAAGCCTTTTGGACTTGCAGGGCGGTTAACCGATTGGCCGATTCTTTCGGGTTGATGCCAGAGTAGGCAAAAAATTGACGAAAGGCCATTCGTTTTTCGTCAAACGTCTTGCCGGTAAAATTTTGCTCTGCATGCCTTAGATATTCAGTTGCCCAATCAAGCAAGCAAACCGAATGGGTCTTTTGTTCGGCTATTTCGTCGGGAAGTTGTTCGGACTCCCACAAAAGAGCCTCTTTCTTGGTCAGAAAGCTTTTCCTCTGCCTCTTTCCGTTGACTATCCTCTGTCCCGTCCAGGGATATTTGTCTTTGTTGTTGTTGTAGTTTTTGTACGCCATGATTCATAACCTCATTTCGTGGAAATCTCCAAGAACGTGGCCCCAAGCGTACTCCCCCGATCTTTTCAAGACCGTAGCGAAGCAAGACACGCTTTTCAACTCGGAAATATTCACAAACCTCTTTCAAGGTCATCATTTCAGGATACATTTTTCAAATCCTGGTAAAAATTGCTGCCGAGGATCGACGGCGGATTGTTTCTCTTCACGGACGGCGGCTTTTATGCGGCGGGCACGTTCGGCAACGGCGGGCATATACTCAGCCCCAAGGGCTTTGTCCCCCATCAGGCCCCTCCGGGGTGTGGTAAAAATCGAATTTTTCATTTCCTTGCGTACCTCAATCCGATCAGCCAACACGCGCCAAATAAAAATCATTGCGGCGATCAGGCAATTTCTCGCCATGGGAGAGCTTTTCGAGGCATGACTTGCATTGACAATGCGGGCTGCCGGCAATGTAAGAAACAGCCTGGTCATGATCGACAAATTCCGCACAATGAATGCAGACGAAAAAAGAAGTGTCGCCGGGGGGTGAAGGTGGAGGAATGGCCGCACCTATGACACCTTGTTCGGCGTCGTTCATCGTTGGGCCATGGATCTCGCTGAACCCGTAAGGCCACACCTCGTTAACCTTTTGTTCCATGCGCACCTGTAAATCAGACTTGCCGGTTTTGGGATCGACCTTTTGAGCCTTGGTACTGAGAATGGAAGAAATTGCTTCCTGGCACCAAATGGAAATCACGTCATGATCATTGCCGGTATAACCATTGATGGCAGCGAGGTTGAGCGCGACACCGGCGAGCATATCCTCAAGCTGTCGCTTGTTCTTGGTGGGAAGACACTTGCGGCGTGATGCCATCTCTTCGCCGCTCCACTGGAGGGATTGAAGGCGTTCCCACCAGGGATTAATCTTTGCCCGGTCCTGGTGACGGTTGTTGCGGTCGAAAGGTTCAAGACAAAGCCGAGCCCAATCAGTGACGCAATAAGACCAAAGGGAAGAGGCTTTTTTGTGCAAATCCTGCAACGTCTTGATACGGAACTGTTTCAAGACGGTTTTGCGAAGTTGAAATTCGACCCGAGTTACCTGCAAATCTTCATCGTCATCTTGCTCACGTGACCAAACTGAGGCAAAAAGGGATTTCTTGCCATCGTTCTTGGCGATCTCCAGAACCTTGTCATAAACGCGAAGCATGATATCGCCCTGGCCAACGGAAATACCGGTTTCGGTGACGCGACCAGTATAGGTGGAGAGGTCCCCCAGGTCGCCCTCTGATTGATTCCAGGTAATACCGGAAAATTTCTGTTGCGAATGGTCATAGTAGGAGAAGAACTTGTTCGCCCGGGTGATCCAATAATCATACCGTTCAAGGCCGAGTTCGCGGATATCCTGCCCAATAGAATCGGCGCACAAGTGAACCTCAGAAACGGAATTCTTGTGAACCGTGCCCTGGTACAGATGGATCAGCTTGCAAATCTGGTTGATAACGGTGGTATATCCGGGAGCCCAACAGGACATGGAGCCAATATCAACCCACACGTTCGGGGTATCCATGTAATCCCGACGAGTGGAGATGAACACATTGACGTCAGCGCGTGAGATGTGAAAGGCATACCCACCGTTTTTACCGGTGGCGTGGCAGTTGTAATACTGGTCAAAATCATCACCGAGCTTGATTGGCACCACTTGCCGAATCTCTTGCGCCTTTGCTTTTCCCTGACCCAAGATTTCAAACAACCTTTCATCTTTGAACTCGACATAGAAACCGACCTTCAACCGATCAAGCCCCGTGGAGATTTCGACCCCCCTTGTTAATCGGTCTTGGGGAAAAGAAGGCGAAATTACCGGTGCCTGAGCCTGAGAAAGGAAACCATCGTACATCGCATGAACTCCTGAAAAAAATGAATCCTGATCGTTACGCACTAACGCGCTATCGCTTGTTGCCTCCTCAAGGTCCCTGCAATCGCCTGGAAACCGCCCCAGGCGATCACAGCGAACCTTAAGGAGGGGGGAGATGGACGGGTTTGGGTAGGTCGTTTTTAATTTCATTTTTTCTTTTACTGCCGTAGCGCTGGAAAGCGCCTTGTCGGCTGAGCCCTAGAGCTAGGCCAATATGTTCCCAGGACCTGCCGAAGGAACGTTGCCCATCAATGGCAACCTGTACGGCTTGGTCAAACTCGGAACGAAGTTGAATCAGCATTGCAAGTTCGTGCTCATCGGCGGCGGCAACACGGCGGCCGGCTGCTCGAATCATCCGGGACAGCATCTTTAAGTAATCTGCGGTCTCAACCATGAAACGCCTCTTTTGCCGTGAAATGGTGTAAACGATTGGTTGACGCTTTTCGGCCGAAGCAAGATTCAAGAGCAATGAGGCCGCCCTGGAGCTGAGGATCCGGACGAAGATGGGCCGAGCTTGGTGGCCTTGCAGATCAGCCGGGAAGTGCGGATCCGAGATTCGCAGAACAGGCAAAGGCCGAAGTGAGGAAGAGAAGGGTCACAAACGGTTTTACGGCCGCAATCGGCGCAAAGGCAAACGACCTGATTTGTCCTGTCGTTATGTGATTGGCTCATTTGTTTGGCCTCATCAAAGGTTAGCTACGATGACGCCAGCAATAAGCATGGACGCCAAAAACAGTAAAAACAGGAAACAGGGTCGAGTGCTCATCAGCGTTCACTCCTAATTGCATTGATTGCTCGACCGCAGAGGCGGCCGAAATAAATCCAATTGTAGCTAATGCCGTGTTGGTCACAGAGAGGCTTGATGGTATGCAGATCATCGAAGGCCGTGCAGGCGATCATTGTATAAGCATGTTTCTCAAGGCATGATAAGGCGTAGAGGCTCCACCAAAGCCGATACAAAGCGGTGAAAAAGCAGGCCGCCAGGAAGACGATTGATAACCAAGCGAGGTAGAAGAGAATGGCGGCAATCATTTTGAAAAGTACCGTTGAAGTTTGCGGAACAAAGGGCTCAACCTTGGAATGAGGACAAAGACGACAAAAGGAATCAGGAAAAAAGGAATGAGATAAGCGAAAGATTTGAAAGTCATGTTTCTTGCCTCCAGTTTTAGGAAGTTATCTTAAGGAATCGAAGGATGGGGCCAGACATAAATTTGAGCAGATACAAAGAGATATAAAATTGAGTGCACTGGAAAAGAACATCGACCGGGAATAACCAGGTCAACCAACAAATAGCAGTATGCGGTGTAGGGAATTGGTTGACAAGATCGGCCCCGAGAGACAAAGACGGCATGATTGTCGCCATCATTTCGATGAGGTATGCGAGAAGGGCAAGGATAGCGTTGAGAATGAGGACAAAGGCATCAACGATTACATTGATAAGCGTATCGAAGAACGCTTGGAACCAAGAAAGTATTATTTTAATCAAAGAATCCATTGCATCAGCCCTTAGCTGAAAAGAACCATGACCGCTTTACCAGTGCCGATAATGCACAGTATGGCAAAGAAAAAATTCATTACCTTCACAACTGAATCAAACGGCGCCATATCAAGAACCATTGGATCAGTTATGAAACGGCTCGACAAATCAACAGTAATTTTTGGAGGATATTCACAACCGCTGCCTTCAACGTAGCCGAGGCAATCAAGAAGCAGGTTGGGGAGTTGATATAGGGCTGTTTCTTGGAATGCGACTGAGGCATTCAAGATTTGCTCATAATTAATGCATGAAGACAGGCCGTCGGACAGGTCACATGTAGGGGTATACCAAGAGGTTGGGACTGGATAGTTAGGTTCAGATTCGGGATCAGGTTCCGATTGATTTGCGGCGGATTGAGCAGCGGTAACTGCTGCCTGCAATGCAGCAATTTGGGCAGTAGCATTATCAGCGTTTGAATTGACAATCTCTTGAGCAACCGTAGCGGCAGCTTGTGCAACTGAAGTTGCATTATCCTTGAGAGCTTGCGCGACTTCGGCAGCGGTAAGGGTGGGCTCTGTCAGGGTGTCAACGGATGCGCCCGGAACCGCATCGGCAATTTTCTTTTTCGCGTCGGGCAAATCTTTAATGGCTTGCTGTAAATCCGAAGCAACTTCAGGCGCCGGGCTTACAAGACCATCGGCCAAGCCGGGATAGCTGACGCCGGGTGATGGTTTGTATGTCGGTTCCTTTGTCTCAAGACTCCCTTTCGCTATCCAAACTCTATAGGTGGTAGCTCCGTAGGAATTGACGGAAGTATCATTCAAATCGAGAAAAACAGCCTGAGAGGGAGTTGCATAGATAAGCGTAGAATAAACAGATTTAGGGTATGTGGACCCGTTGTTGTTGAAATAAGTGAGAGTCGTGTAATTGGCAGCGTATGGAGCTTGTGTGATCTCAAAAAATGTACCGTCCGTAAGTTCGAGAACAACACCGACAAAAAAATCTGATGGATTCACGGAGACAGGCAAAGAGTTAGCTTCTATCAAGTTCTTGAGGCTAGTGTATGCACCGGATGCGGAGGTTCTAACCTGATCTACAATATCAGCAATTGACGCACCCACAGCGGCAGCCTTAGCCGCATAGTAATTTTGAGCCGTGGTAAGAGATTGAGGGGTGAAAAGGGCACCAACGGCCTGAGCAAGATAAGAGGGCTGGAACACAGCGTCGGCCGCCGTGGCGACGGCACCGGAAGCCGTCTTGACATATTGGGGTATTTGCCCGGTTTGGGCGTAATAGGTTCCGGCGGAAGTTGCCGCCATGGATGCACCAATGGCAGCGGCCGCTATGAGGGCAACGGGAACGGCAGAGTGACTTTGCGGCGGTTGCGCAAAGGTGCAGCAGTAGAAAAAGACGGTGAGCAGGGCGATCCGTTTCATCTTTTAGCCCCCTTGACCAGCTGCCCGCCGGTGAGATCGTCGCCGCACTGACAGCGGAAATGCTCGTCAAAGGGTTGGAAGTCCTGACCGATGCAGACGAAGCGGAACATATCGCCGCGCTCCGCACACGACCGCTCACAGATAGCGAGATATTCCCGGCAGGGCTTGGCCTGCTTGATCCGCATCGAGGGGCTGGTTGTGGTGGTGTAGGGAAACCCGCCGCCAAAGGTGCCGGTATTGCCCGGCGTGTCCTGAGCAGGGTTGGAGGCGGACGCCGAGCTGGATTGCGGGGTAGAAGGGGTCCGAGAGTAGGTGACGCCGCCGTTAGCGCTGTTGAGCCCAAAGCCGAAGATGTTCAGGAAAGCAAGACAAAGAAGAAAAAAGATATTAGGCATGGCAGGCACCTGGATTAATGATTTCTCGGTAATCGTGAATAAAGGAGGATTCGGTTATCGCCTGATGTTTTTCCCTCAGTTCCTGAACGGCGGTCCTGTAATATATTTGCGGATCAAGGCCGAGGGGTTCGAGGCCAAATTCCTCTTCCAGGGCGTCATTCTTGAAAAGTTCGAAGGAGTCGTATAAGTCGCAGGTGTCGAAGTCTAATTTGTAGGTGAATTTATCTTCCATCATGCCTTTGAAGGTGCCTTCACCGTTGACGATGGATTGTGTGGCAAAACGAGGATGCTTGTAAAAAAGGCCGAGCGAAATCCCGAGAAGCTTTCTCTTCTGCATGTTTCGACACCAGGTAACCAAGTCCACCTTGCCGCGAATCTGCTTGTCGATGTCCTCGGAATTGTGCGACATGAAAATTGCTTGAATTTTGAGTTTTCGTATATTGATGAAATATTCGATAAATTGGTTGTTTCTGGATTTTCGATAATCCCTGGCGTTAAAATAAAGACTGGCTTCATCGAAAACTTGTAGCCCCCATTCTTCGCGCGTTTTTGCCTGTTTCCCGGTGGCAAGCTGAGAAACCTTTTCGGCAAATTCATAGCATGAAGCCACGGAGCCAAAACGGAAGGCTCGGTTATAGAACTCGCAGGCTTTATCTAAAATTTCTTGATCGGAGACATAAGGCGGAAGGATGCGCGAGGCATATTTGATGGCCCAATCATCGACAAGCGGGTAGTTCAGGCCAATAACGCCGCCGCGACGCAGGAACTTGAAGGCTATTGAATTGACGATAGCGGATTTGCCGTTACCCATGGCACCGCAGAACATTTCGATGACAGCCATTATCTGAAATACATGAAACGGGAAAAGACACGAAGACCGGCAATCACAGCGATGAGCGAGGCAATAACCCCGAAAATGCTCACCACCGAGATTGCCAGCCAGCCGGTTGCAGCCGTGGCCATGTCAAAATATGAAATGGACGGCAAGCCCATGATTAACGCCCCTGGATGAGACGGCTGAACATGGACAACCCAACCTGAACACCCTTAATGGAACCGTAGATGCCCATACCGCCCGTAATAGCCAGGGCGATCATGGAGGTTACTTCAGTTGCGGCGTCAGTAAAGTTGGCAGCGCTAAGCATAATATGCCTCCTGTGCTGATTGAACGGTTTGAGGGCCAAGGCCCCGTTATAGCCAAAGTATGGATTTCAGGAAGTTGAGCGCCAAATGGAAGCCCACGGCTGAAATCCAAATCAGCAGGCCGACCGCGAAGGATGATCCGAAAATTTGGATGAAATCAAATTCGCTCATTATCGGCCCAATCGTATTTGAATGGTCGATGCCACGATGTTGGCAGCCAGTAACCCGGCATTGATTGCGAGCAACGTGGCAAGCCAGTAACCAATTGTTCTTAGCTCTTCGAGGTGCCCGAAGAGAGTAAGCACGTCATCGGAGGTCATGCCAAGTTGAAGCCAATAATCCGACCTTCATAAAACGATGGCATAATCTTCACCGAGACAGGTTCAAAATCATGGAACTTGGTCAAGTCGGTGCCAGTGGGAACCTCGATCTGAAGGGAAGATGTAGCGCCGGGAAGATTGATCAAAAGTTGAGTGACCACTTCACCGGTTTTTTTCCGGGTATACTGACGGAAACCGTTACAGATGCCTTTTACGAACATCCCGAAATTCTCTTTGCGTTGTTCAGGAGTTTTTTCAGTTGTCATTGTTCTACCTCTGAATGTTGAGTTGATGGTTCAAGTCATGGGTTAGGGTAAGGGGGAAGGTGAATTGCCCGATCAGCCTGCCCTGGTCCGACGGACCCAGGGCAGGCTGATCGGGGGAAAAAGTTATTCTGTTATGGCAACGAGGACAGACAAGCTGATCTACTCGACGGTTCAGAACAAGCAGCGGCGCCAACTGATACCGCTCCTTGCACCGCGCGCAGAGAATGACGGCCACTTCGTGGAGCGGATATTTTTTTGATCCGGATATGTCTTTGCCGAGATGGTATTTCATCAGGTGAGCCTCGATTTTTCCGGAATGACTGGTTGGCTCTCCTGGTAGGATTTGTACATCAGGGGAAAAAGCCGTGTATGGATACGCGCGAAAAGTGAGAGCAGTTGACAGTAGATGAGCAAGCCGAACCCGAGGAAAACGAGAAACAGACCGAAAAGAATCAGGGAATCATGATAAGTCATGGATAACCTCACAGAATTCGTAATTTGTTGAGTTCGTACTGAAGAATGTCGGCGGTAAGGTTGCGAAAGGCTTCGGCATAATCGGAACCGATTTGGATATCGCCGTAATTGGTGTGAATGGTGAACCCGCTCATCATGTCGGGAACTTGCCGGGTGAGGGCGTATTTCAGTTTTTTAATGGTCGGTTCGTCGGTGGAAGTGATGGTTGGCATGGCCGTCTCTTTATTAGAAGTGGTGAGGTTATAAGTTTTCTTATTGATTGAAACCTTATAATAGGAAAACCTATTGGTCAACAAAAAAATATAAGATTTCTTATGAAAAGTGAATTTGAAGAAATATGGGAAAGGATAAAGATCGAAACAAACTTAAAAAGCCTTCAAGGGCTTGCTAATATTATAAAAATATCGCAACCTGCTGTTTCGGAAATGAAATCAAAAGGTAAATTCCCGCCAGGTTGGGCCTATTTAGTTGGAAAAGAATTTGGATTGCTGACAGAATGGATAATGACGGGTGTAGGGCCTAAAACCTTAGAGGAACTAAAAGGAGATATGGCCTTTTACGAAGAACTTGAAGAGTGGGCGAAGGAAACGGGCAGATCGGAAAACACACAATGGTTGAAAAACCAGATCGAAAGTTTTTTCCCGATGTTCAGTGAATGGAAGAAAAGAAAGGCCGAAGGGGGAATTGCTCAGCCTGAGTCCCCATCATCAAAGGTAGCATAAAAAGTGTTTAAAAGTTGTAAAATTTCAAGTTGTTACAACGTGGTGTTAAAGCAATATAATGAGGTAACTTGTGACCGTTTTGAATCCTAACGACAACTTTTCAGGCAAAAGAAGTGAAGATTTAACCGGGTACAAATTCACAAAATACGGCGAAAAAAATGTATCAAACGTCAAATGGACCTATGATTTTACCCCGTTAAAAAAATGGGCTTTATTCATCCTAAGCGCTTGTTTCGTTGGAGCCTTGGGAGCATTATTGATTGGACAAAGACAAAAGATTGAACAGCAAAAAGAAATAGCCATCGAAGCGCAAGATGCGCGAAAACATTATCTCCAAAAGATACTTGAGGACGTCAAGCAACAAACCATAGCTGAAGAGCGCCGGAAAAGCATGGCAACCGAAAACACAGTCGTTGAACCAGCAAAACAACAGCAACCTCGAGGCAAGAAACTGTACAGCTGGGTTAACGAAAATGGTCAAACTGTTTATTCAAATAAGCCGAAACCAGAATGAACGTTACCGAATCAGGCCGGTTCAAGCTCCAGGTGAACACGCCGACCTAAAGCCGTTGCAATGTTCACTAAAGCATCCAAGGAGAAACGAGAGACACGACCACGCAATAAATCATTGATACGGGGTTGAGTCACACCGCAATGCAAGGCGGCATCGGCCTGCTTCCATTCATTGGCTTTAATAATGGCTGCAATCTGGCGCATCAGTTCAGCCCTTGCCCGAAGATTGGCAGCCTGTTCCGGTGTGTCGGTTAATGCATCCCAAATATTGTTATAGGTTTCCATTTCGATCATTTGAACACCTTCATCAGTTCAGAGTATCGGAATTTAGCAAGGTCGATATCCTTTCTTGAAGTTGCTTGCGTTTTCTTCTGAAATGCGTGGAGCACAAACACCGCGTCAGCAAGCCTTGCAGTATAGATAATGCGGAAAGTTCCGGATTCATCCCAGATGCGAATTTCTTCTACTCCTTTGCCGATAGAAGGCATGGGCTTAAAATCATCTGGCTGTTCCCCTCGTTGCACCTTATCAAGCTGATAACCGGAATCCTGCCGGGCACCCTCCGGAAAGGAACGTAAGCACTTCAAAGAATCCCCGAGAAATCGAATCACTTTCATAAACAAATTATATTCAATTGGATATAAAAAAACAAGCTTAAATGTGTCCCGAAAGCCTTGAAGCTGAAGGATTTTTGAAGGACATTTTCCCCCAAAAATAAGGAAAAGAAAAGAGCTGTGTGGAGAAAAATATAATAAAAATAGCTATATAGATCGGGAAAGCGTGCTGTTTTGCGGCCTTTCACGCCGGCAACACCGGTTCAAATCCGGTTGGGGACGCCAAAATATCAGCCTGTTAGCTCTCGCCAGCTAGCAGGCTTTTTTTGTTGGTGAGTCACAAGTGACTTGTCCTCCTTTCAAAATACACAATGAGGGCAAACAGACTTCAGCAGGTGAATATATTGCGTTCCCCTTTTTCGTGCCTGCTGGTCAAAATTTCAATCCTTTCATTCTTTCCTTTGCAAATCCTGTAACTTGACGGTATTGCTTGCACACTAGACCGATTGTTCCCCCGCATCCCGCCGGGTGAGGACCGCCATGACGCTATCCTTGTGTGCCAGCGAACTCGACCGTCAATCACCCTTTGGTTTTACTTGTCGTCGCTGCCTTACTTGTTGTCGCTTCAAGAAGATTCAGCTCAACCCGTACGAAACCGCCCGCCTGGCTGGTCGTTTGGGAATCTCCACCACCGATTTCATTGCTCGCTATACCACCGGCGGCACCGTGTTGCGCTTTGATGATCAAGGTGCCTGCGTTTTTCTGCAGGCCGACGGTTGTACGGTTCATCCCGACCGGCCGCTAGTGTGTCGGCTGTATCCGCTTGGCCGCTACGTTGATTCCCTGGGCGTGGAAACCTTTGCCCAGCTGGCCCTTGAGGATGGTTGTCAGGGAGAGCTCCATGCCCAAGGCACCATTGCCCGCTACCTGCAGGACCAAGAGGCCTTTCCCTTCATGGAAGCCGCTGACCTCTATCTCGATCTGCTATGGTATCTTGTCGAACATCTACATGAGCAGGATCTTGCACCACTCCAGGCAACAGCGGTCAGCGACGCGGCGGGGGGAGAGGCCGAAGCGGAAAGCGATGATAGGTGCCAACTGGTCTGGATTGACCTTGATCGGACGGTGCGCGAATACTGCCAACGCACCGGCACCCCGGTGCCCGGCGACATCGATGCACGGATGAAACTGCAAATAAAGGCTGTCCGGCAGTGGGCAGCACAACCTCAAGGAGGAGACAGGTATGGAAACGACCCAGAACCGGCAGGTGGATAAGGACCAACAAGCAGCGAATCACTCGCTGAAAAAAAGTTTGGCGATTGCAACGGTGGCGGTTTCGCTGGGTATCGCCTTGGGGGTGGATGTCGTTGATGTCCTGGCAGGAGAAGGACCGGGCAGTCCTCCAACGCGCGCCCTTTCTCGTCAGGACAAGGATCTTGTTTCAAAGCAGCATAAGGATGTCAGTCAGATCCAGCAATCGACGCGACAGTCGATTAATCAGTCGAAACAAATCAAAATCGATAGCCACCCCTCTCAGACCATCTACGGAAAATAAAAACAATCTTCCGGTTTCTTTTCCGCGTTGTTTTTCCGGCCACGGCGGCTTGCTTCCGTGGCCGGTTCTCGCTTGACACCTTCAACGCGGTATAAAAACTCCTCGCCGATCAGGCGGTTGACAATAGCAAAGGAATATGGATGCCAGGTCCAGATCTTCGGCTGTTTGGGGCCGGTGTTGGCTCCATGAACTAGCCCCGCCAGCCAGCGGTTATCCTATTCGCGCTGAGCCAAGACACATTTAATCCTCAGTTTTTATGCGAATCGATTGTGAGCCGGTGTACATTCTCTTATTCTAGCCGAGGACAGAACCATCTCTTGAGCGGAGTTCCTTGCCTTGTCTGGAGAGATGCCCCTTTTTCATGAGGGAATGAAAACCACCACCTTTTTTCGTTAGTGCCCATGCCCACACTCATTGTTTGTCAGGATGCCCACGATTATCGGGTGATCGATTTTGTCGGCTCGGTCACCATCGGTCGCGAAAACGATAACGACCTTGTGCTGGCCTCACCCCAGGTTTCCCGGCACCATGCATCCGTCGCTCAGCGGGAAAACGGCGACTACATGCTGTTTGATCATGAAAGTACCAACGGTGTCTGGATGGAGCAGCGCCGGGTCAACGGTGTCCGTCTCGGCCACGGGGCAAGCTTTCGCATCACCAACTTTTCTTTTACCTTCCTTGATGAACAGCACGATGACCGCCCTTCGAAAGTGTTTGCCTCGGAGGGCGAGAGCGGGCCGCCTGCACGGCAACGACCGCTGGATTCGGCCACTGTTCTTTTTAATCGGGGATCGGATTCGGCGGCCGAGGCGCCCGCCGTAGAACGGCCTGCTCCCTTGATGAATGAGGAAACGGTGGCGATGGTACCCCTTGCCAGCCTGTTTCTCGCCCTGCAGACCATTGACGAGGCCATCACCTTGGGCGAGCGGATTCTGGCTGGCGCCGTGCAGTTGACCGGAGCTGATCGCGGCTTTCTCGCCCTGCTCAACGAGAAGAACGAACTGTTATACACGGCGACCCACCGGTTCGATCCGCGCAAGGACAGTCTGGAGATCAGCCGGGAGGCGGTTCAACTGGTGATGGAGCAATGCCGTTCGATCCGGATCGAAGAGGAGGGACAGGAACGACGCAAGGGCAAGGGCCGAGCCCGCTCGGTGCTCTGTGTGCCGCTGGTGCGCGAGGACAAGGCGTCCGGCTGCCTGTATCTCGATCACCCAAACGATGCTTTTTTCGACGTTGCGGCGCAGAGCCTTCTCGAAATTCTGGCCTTGCACGGTGCCGTCCTGCTCGACAATCTCAATAGCCGCCAACGGCTGTTTCGGGAGCGAGAATCCCTCAAATCCCGGCTTGCCTCCAAGGATGAAACCATTGTCAAGAGCGAGAAAATGGTCAAGCTCTATGAGGATATCCGCACCATTGCCGCCATCAATGTGCCGGTGTTCATCCAGGGCGAGGCCGGCAGCGGCAAGGAGCATGTGGCTGCGGCGCTGCATGCTTTTTCCCAGCGCAAGGGAGCGTATATCCCTCTGAACTGCTCGGCCATTCCCGAAGGCATTTTTGAAAGCGAGCTGTTCGGTTCAAAAAAAGGCGCCTTTCACGAGGCGATCGACAAGCCGGGCAAACTGGAATTGGCTGATGGCGGCACCCTGTTTCTCGATGAAGTGGCCGATATGTCCCTTGCCCTGCAGCCCAAGCTGCTGCGGTTTCTTGAAAACGGCGAGATCACCCGTCTGGGTGATACCCGCAGCCGCCGGTTGGATGTGCGGGTGGTGACCGCCACCAACCGTGATGTGGCCGCGATGATCCAGGAACATCAATTCCGCGACGACCTGTTCCAGCGGCTTTCCTGCTTTACCCTCAAGGTGCCGCCGTTGCGCGAGCGGCTGGAGGATATCGAGCCTCTGAGCCATTATTTCCTGGAGAAGTTCTCGGCCGAGTACAATTGGAAAACGCCCCGCCTGACCGAGAGTGCCCTGCAACGGCTCACCCAGTACCCGTGGCCCGGTAATGTCCGCCAGTTGCGCAACGTGCTGTTGCGCCTCGCCGTTCAGTCCCAGGGCAGAATGATCACCGAGCGTGATATACTGGCTCTCTCCGATGAATTCGGCAGCAAGGAGGAACCGGCACGGATCGAAGTCTTTCCCAGCCTGGAAGAGATGGAGAAGAACCACCTTCGGGCGGCCCTGGAGCGGGCGGACGGCAACATCTCCGATGCCGCGGCCTTGGTGGGAATCGCCCGTTCCACCTTTTACCAAAAAATGAAAAAGTACGAAATTTCAATATAATAAGAATTGAATCGCTTTGCTTGTAGGAAAATCGAACAGGCGAACACGCTGTCTGTCCGATTTTCCTACAATTTGCTCTTTGCCTGAAAATTCCCTTTTTTCAAGATGATCACTCTTTTTCTCCTCCGCGCTGTTCGATTTTCGAACATTTGCGCGATCCCCCGCAAGGGAACCCCCGAGGGGGTGCCTCCGGTGGCCATCGCCGGTACAGCTGGCTTGGAAATGATGATGCCATATTTCAGTGTGTTGCGACTCGTTCGCGGCGCAAATCTGCACTTGGCACGCTCGTTGCTTTAGCTGTGGCAACCAGTTTTGCTGTCTGTCAGCATAAGAACGAACATCAAGCACCTATTTGAGGAGGTTCATCATGAAAAAAACAGTTTTCACAGCCGCTGTTATCTTTGCTTTGTCCGCCGGAGTTGCCCATGCCGATCATCGTGATCGCGGCGACTCGACGTTGCTGGGTTCTTTCGGCAGCAAACATCGAGGCGGGGCGATCCATCACAACACCTTTGCCGCGCAGCCCATCACCAACACCAATTCCAACGTCATCACCATCAATACCTCGGCAACCCAGACCGCCACCCAGACCGCAAGCGCCACTTCGCCGGTGACCCAGACAACAACTTCCACCTCCACCTCTGACTCCGGCAGCAACGCCACCGCCACCAGCAGCAACACAGACAGTTCCACCACCACGGCTGGCACCGATACCTCAGCCTCCACCACCGATTCGACCACGGACAGCACCACGGATACCACGGCGTCGACCACCGACAGCACCGATACCGCCGCTGACAGCACGGCCGATACCGCGACCGATGCCACCGCCGATGCCACGACCACCAGCGAGCAGAACGACGACCAGGATGGTCTCCAGGCCGAGATCCGCAACGAAATCAAAGGAGTTGGCAATATCTCCAGCACCATCTCCGGTGGCAACAACAACTTGGCCAACGCCGCCTCCATCTCCGTAGGCGGCAGTGCTCAGAGCACTGATTCCATCATCAACAAGGTCAGTTCCGCCGGCAACATCTCCAGTTCGATCAAAGGCGGCAACAACAACCGCGCCAATGCAGCGTCCATCTCCATGGGCGGCGGCATCGCGGTCAAAGGCCGGGTGATCAACGAGGTTGAGGGCGCCGGCGATATTTCCAGTTCCATCGAGGGCGGCAACAACAACCAGGCTAACGCCGGTTCCATCGCCATCAACTGATGTGCTTCCTCCCTCCGTGTCGCGGTCCGCATGTGCTGCGGCACGGAGTATCCCCTATTGCAAATGTTATCCTTCTGCGGAGAACCATCATGAAAGTCCTGCATATTCTTACCATCGGCGCCCTGCTGCTGGCACCGGCCCTCAGCCAGGCGGACATGCTCGGCCTGCGCGTCGAGAACCGGGTCAAGGGCGGCGAGTACAGCGCCCGAACCAAGGGCAACAACAACATCGCCAACGCGGCCTCGATCAACATGACCGGCAGCACGGCGCGCGAGGTCAACAATCGGGTTCAGGCCGCCGGCGCGATCTCCGCCTCGGCCACCGGCAACAACAACACCGTCAACAGCGCTTCGGTGCAGATGCAGAACTCGACCGCCGGTAAAGTGTCCAATACGGTCAAGGTTGATTCCATCGGCAACACGGTGCGGGGCAACAACAACATCTCCAATATCGGTTCGGTGTCGATGCGCAATTCCGCGGCCGGCGTGGTGACTTCCGAAGTGACCGGAGGTCAGTTGAACGGCGTGATCGACGGCAACAACAACCGCCTCAATGTCGGGTCGGTGCAGATGACCGAGGCCCAGCGCGGTGAGGTAATGACCAAAACCGATCTCGGCAACGTCTCGGTGTCGATGTCCGGCAGCAATTCCAGCGTGGCCATCGATTCGGTGGTCGCCAACTGACAGCGACGGAGGATCATTCCATGCAAACGATCACCGCGACCCTGGTGCTGTCCCTGCTGCTGACGGGAATCTTCCGCGCGGACCCCGTCCGCGCCGACGACCTCGATGACGGCATCACCATTGATGATTCGGCCTATTCGTACGGCAATATCAGCAGTTCGAGCCAAAATTTCTCCTATCTCGCCCAGCGGGCGCGGAGCAAGGCCGCATCGGGGTCCGGTGACGTGGTCCTGTCCGACAGCGGCGCGCTCAACAGCGTCATCCTCGATGCAGGGGCGCAGATCAATGGCGACATCATCATCATCGATGATTCTTCGGGCGACAAGACCGTTATTTCCAATTAATCCAGCGTGAGGGACGAGCATGCCGTTTGTGACCATCAGACCCCGATCCCGGCGAGCGCCGGGCCTTTTGCTGTTGATGCTGCCGCTGGTTTTCCTGGGGCTGACCTCCTGCTCCTCGATTGACCCGCGCCAGGTGGATGTTGATCTGCCGTCGGACATGCCGGAGGTCAAGGAAACCAGCTTCGACAAGCCGCTGGCCGAATTGGGGCGGATGACCCAGATCTACGGCAAGCGGGCTTATATTCAGGGCAAGGATATCACCGACTTCACCGGCCTTTCCACCTATGGGTACGGTGAGATCCCGCGTGACATCACCGAGATGACCAAAAGCGCGCTCAACGCCATCGGCGGCAACGTGGTCTACATCCCCTACAGTCCGGTGTTCATCAACAACCAGATGGTGACCGGTTATTCCAATTTCCAGGGCAAGCTGATTCCCGATGTCGTCCTCTCCGGCGGCATCACCGAATTTGACCGGGGCCTGGAAACCAGGGGCAGCAACACCGATTTCGGTGTGACCACCAAACCGTTCAACGTCAACGAATCCTGGGTGCCAGGCGATACCATATCCCTCGATTACAACCAGGAAGATCAGGATAGCCTGGCCCGGATCACCCTTGATTTCAACCTGCTCGATTTCCAGACCATGTCTGGCGTGGCCCGCATGCAGACGGTCAACACCATCAACGTCTACAAGGCGGTCAAGGAAAAAGAGCTCGGCTTTACCATCTTTGGCCCGACCTTCGGCCTCAAGGGCACGGTCAAGAAGGTGCAGGGCCGGCATGCGGCCATCCGTCTGCTGGTCCAGACCAGTGTGCTGCAGATCGTCGGCAAATACCTCTATCTGCCCTACTGGAAGCTGATCCCCAACATGAAGCCCGATCCAGTGGTGCTCGACAAGATCCGTCAGGATTTCCGCAACCTGAGCCAAACCGACAAGGTCGGCGAAATGCAGACCTGTCTCTACCTCAAGGGGTACAATGTGCCAGTTACCGGCCAGCTCGATGCCCAGACCCAGTCCGCTCTGACCAGCTTCAAGCAGCAGTATGCAGTCCAGGGGGCGGGTGACGCCGAATTGTATGTCGCGCTGTGGAGTTCACTGGGTGACAACATGGAGCAGGTATCCTATCGCCGCGAACTGCTGGCCAGGGCCTTGGAGAATCCAAGCCAGCAGGCGGCGGTCGCCAAGGCGCCGGCGAAGAAGGAACCGGCCAAAGAGGTGGCCAACAGGGCGGCTGCACCTTCCGAGAAGGTGGCGACCCGCAAGGCGGCCGACAAATCCAGCGGGAAAAAGGATGTTCCGGCCCAGCGACGGGCCAGTTCCGGCCCGGCTGCCGTGGCCAGCACCGCGCCATCCGAGATCAAGGCCGCAGGATCGGTCTCGAAAGAATCGACTCCTGTCAACCAGGACAAGGATCGCAACGACATCGCCCAGGTGTTGCGTAGTCAGCCGGTCCTGGGGAATAAAAATTCAGCGGAGGCAATGATCAATGAAAGGCGCATGGCCGAATAATTTCGGAGGCGGTTTGCTGGCGGGGGGGCTGGTGGTCCTGTTGGCCGGTCTGCTCATGGGAGCGGTTCATCACGATCCGCCTTCCCTGCCGGTGGCGGTGCTCGACCCGCAGGTGGAACGGCCCGTGCCCCTTGCCAGCAATGGTCGTTATCAGATTGTCACCTGGCAGGGCGGCGGCGGATACGGGGCCTTTGTCCTCGACACCGCGACCGGCACCACCAAGGTCGCCTACAGCTCGATCAAAGGACCGGGTGGCAAAAGCGTCAACAATATCGGCAAACCCTTTGCCCAGATGTAAGGAGTATGCAATGCAGTGCAGTGATCGGACGGAGGAGTTGAAAATGAAGTGGTGGCAAAAGTTGCAACCCGTGGCTGCGGAGTTGATCATCCTGGCGCTAGTGCTGGCTGCTGTGCTGGCGGCCAACCTCGGCCATGCGGCCACAGCCGGTGGCCCGGCGCAGGGGTATGGATTGAAGATCTTCCGCGTGGAGTCGGGACTGTATCCCTTTGTTCATGTCTACATGCGCACCTTTGACCAGGAAATGAATCCCCTGGTCAACCTCAACGTGCTCAACATCGGGGTGATGGTCGAGGGACGGGCCTACGATCCGAGAAAAAAACAGTATGTCATTCAACCGTTGCGCAACCGGGAGGAAGCGACCCGCTCCATCCTGGTGCTCGACACCAACAAGATGCTGAAGGGGCAGGATTTTGAAGCCATGATCCGGGCAGCGGCCCGGTTCATCGACGCCAAGCGGCCCCAGGATCAGGTGGCCCTGATCGCCCTGGACAACAGTGGCGAGGGATATACGGTCTTGTCCAATTTCGACCGCGAACCGGGCATCCTCGGTCGGCGGCTGGCCGATCTGCAGCCGCGCGGCGACAAGACCAGGCTCTACGACGGGGTGGCGGCCGCCATGCAGATGGCCGGTGGCGCGGTGGGCGGCGATTCCTCCAGCGAGGTGGAATACATTGTTTCGACCTCGATCATCGTGCTGGGGAGCGGCCGGGATGACGACAGCGCCATCAGCCGTTCCGATCTGATGACCCGCATTTCCAGCCTGAAAATTCCGGTGCCGATCTATTCGTTGTGCTTTACCGGTCCCGAGGGCAAGGATCAGCGCAACCTGCAGGCCCTGTCGAAGAATTCCTTCGGCAAGTACTACTCCATTGGCGGCGCCTACGACACCATCACGCGCAATATCGAGGATATTCAAAACATCATGCAGAGCGACTACGTGCTCACCTTCCGGGCCTACATTCCGGTGGACGGCGGCAGGCACAATGTCAAGATCGGGGTCGAATATCCGACCGGCAGCGGCATCATGTACTATGACGCCTCCGTGTTCGAGGCCATCGAACCGCCGACCTTCCCCCGGATCATCGAGGCGCAGCAGAAGCTCGACAAGGCGATCCCCGCGCTCAAGGATGAGGAATTGTATCTGAAAAATCCTTACGCTCCGGCGGCGGTACCGGGCGGGAAAAGCTGATCCTGTCCTTCGGCGTGGATTGATAGCGCAACACGGTTCTTGTGCAGCCTCCGACCGCCCTCCCGAGCACCCGGGGGCTGCACTTTTATTCTCCTCATCGCATGGCATCCTCCAGGCATCATTCTTCCCCCAGCGAACATACCGCTTATTTGGCAGCCAGGGCTGCCGGATGCGCCCATCGGGAGTATTGTCTCACCTCGGCGAGCACAACCATCGGACGCGATGGCACCCTCTGCGACATTGTCCTTACCGGCGCCACTGTCTCGCGCCGCCACGCCTGCTTATCTCGAACGGGTGAAACCGACTATCAGCTCCACGATCTCCAGTCCACCAACGGAGTATTTGTCAACGGCGAGCGGATTAAGGGTTCGCGCTTTCTGCGTGATGGCGACCTGATCGGGCTTGGCACCGCCCTGCCGCATCTGCGTTTCCAATATCACAGCATCCGGGAACCGCATCACCTGATTCTGCCACCCCAGGCCCAGTGGCTGATCGGCCGGGCTCCCCACTGCGATCTCTCCCTGCCCTTCGAGCCAACGGTCAGCTCCCACCATGCCACCCTCAGTAGCCAAGATGGCACACTGCGAATCGCCGACGCCCACAGCCTCAATGGAACCTGGGTCAACGGCTCGAACCGGTTCAAGGCGTTCCTTGCCCCCGACGACACCGTGGTCATCGGGTCCACGCATTTCCAGTTCCGTCTCCGGGAGGACGGTTCGCTGTCCGTGCTCCAACGGGAATATGGCCAGTCGGTCAAACTGGAATGTGTCGGTCTCCACCGCACCGCCCCGCGTGCGAACGGCACGGCGAGAATGCTGCTCAACGACATCACTCTGAGCATTGAACCCGGCGAATTTGTAGGTATTCTCGGCCCTTCGGGCGCGGGCAAGACTACCCTGCTCACCGCCCTCAATGGTTTCAGCCGTCCGGACCGGGGGTGGGTGCTGTGCAACGAGACGCCCATGGACAGCGCCTCGGCCCTGTTCCGCAACACCATCGGCTATGTGCCCCAGGATGATATTCTCCACCGGGAGTTGAGCGTGCAGGCCAGCCTTGAATATGTCGCCCGCCTGCGGTTGTCGCCGGATCTTTCTCCACGCCAACGTGCCGAGATCATCGACAACACGATCGAAACCCTTGGATTGCACCCGGTGCGGCACCTGCCGATCGACCAACTGAGCGGCGGCCAGCGAAAACGGGTGTCCATCGGCGCGGAGCTGCTGGTTCGCCCAAGCCTGCTCTTCCTCGACGAGCCCACCTCAGGACTGGATCCCAGCACCGAGGACCGGCTGATGCATCACTTCCGGGACATGGCCGACCACGGCACCACGGTGATCATTACCACCCACCTGCTCGACAACCTCGACCTGCTGGACAAGGTGGTGATTCTCGCCCAGGGACGGGTGGTCTTCTTCGGCGCCCCCTCCGAGGCCCTAACCTTCTTCGGCACGGAGCAGCAGCCCCTTGCCCGGGCAACCGGTATCTTCGCCGTGCTCACCGAGGCGGACACCCCGTCCTCGGCAGCGGCATCCTCCTGGAAAGGGCAGGAGGAGATCGCCACCCATCATGCCGCCCGTTTCCTCGCCTCTCCCTGGTTTCGGCAACATATCGAACAGCGGCTTTCGCCGGCAGCCCACGCGTGCATGGCCATGGATACCGCCTCCCCCTCTCGGCCGCTAGCACGGCTGCGCACCCTGTGGGCCGATCGTTCACGGCGCGGCCATGGTTTTTCTCCTGGCGAATGGCTGCGTTCCTGGTGCATTCTTTCGCGTCGCCACCTGCACATCCGTGCCAGTGCCGGCAAACGGCTGCTGCTGTTCCTGCTCATTCCCATGGCGCTGGCCCTGGTGACCCTGTCGCAGCATATCCCTGGCGTGGCCAGCGACGCGGTAGTGGCGGAACGGAGGGCCGAAATAGAGGCCCTGGTTGCCCCAGGCGGCGCCCTGATGGACACGCAGCTCAAGCTCCTCCTGTCTCCGGCCGGCATTGGCGAAACCCGTTCGGGCGCTGAATTGCTCCACGCCCTGCGTTACGAAGGCATCGCGCATTTGCCGGTTCCCATGAGCGTCTTGCTGATGATCGTCATGACCGCCGTGTTTTCCGGCACCCTGATCGCCTGTCAGGAAATTTCCACCGAGCGGTCGATTTACCTCCGGGAGCGGATGTCCCATCTGCGCATCCTGCCGTACCTTGGGGCGAAAATGCCTTTTTGCCTGGGGCTTGCCGCCCTGCAGTGCCTGATCTTTCTCTCCCTGTGCTGGCTCAACCCCGCCCTGCGCCAGGCGGATTTCTTTCCGGTCTGGCTGACCATGGTCGCCGTGGCCTGGAGTTCGGTGGCCATTGGGCTGACCCTGAGCGCTGTTGATCCGACCGGCGGCCGGTTGTCGGTGATGCTGACCGTGGCCGTGGTCCTGCCGCAGTTGCTGCTTTCCGGCGGCCTCGGTCCTGATTTTTACGGGCGCATGCACGGCCCGCTGCGCCTGGCGGCGGATCTGCTGCCGGCCCGCTGGGGGCTGGAGATGGTGTGCACCGCGCTGTTCGATACACTCAAGGGCGAGGGCGCGCGATGGATTCCAGCCTTTGTCCGTGAGGTGATAGGTTTTGACTTCGGCCAGGGCGTCTATTATAGTGGCATGATCTTTCTGTTGGCTCAATTCCTGCTTTGGGTGCTGTTCTGCACAGGATTCCTGACTTACCGCGATAGACGATCATGTTGAACGACGACATCCAGACGCTGATCGACCCCAGCGTTGTCCAGCCGCTCAAGGCCGTGGCGGTCAGCGACAGTGGCGTGCTGATCGCCGACCGGTATCGGATGCTGCGACCGCTTGGCGAAGGAGGCATGGGCAATGTCTACTTGGCCGAGGATCTGGTGTTGGCGCGGCGCGTGGCGATCAAGACCATTCGGCCGGAGTTGAGCGGCAACGAAGAGATCCGCTCGCGCATCAAGCGTGAATGCCGCATGCATGCGGCCATTGGCGTCCATCCCCATATCATCACCCTCTACGACTCGGTCGAGGAAAACGGGCATATCTACCTGGTGATGGAGTATTTTGCCGGCGAGACCCTGGCCGCTCGGCTTGCCTCGCAAACTGGCGAGCAAGGCCTCCCGCTGGACCAGACGCTCGATATCGTCCGCCAGGTACTCCGCGCCTTGGCCTGCATCCATGACCAGGGGATCGTCCATCGCGACATCAAGACCGCCAACATCCTCCTCCAGCAGGGGACCGACGGCAATCTGCGCGTCAAGCTCGCCGATTTCGGCATTGCCCGGGCGGGGATGGCGGCGCAAACCGTGACCCGCCTGACCGCTCTGGATGTTCAAGGGCCGGGGACGCCGGTGTACATGGCGCCGGAGCGGATCGACCCGCAGACCTTCGGCGGGGTCTGTCCCGCTTCGGACCTTTACGCGGTGGGCATCATCCTCTTTGAACTGCTCACCGGACACCCCCCCTTCACCGGCTCCATGACCGAGATTTTTTCCGGCCATCTGGTCCAGCCGCCGTGCCTGGACCGCCTGCCAGCCACGCTTCCCCCCACGGTACTGGCGGTTCTTCGCACCGCCTTGGCCAAACAGCCATCGGAGCGGTTTCAGCGCGCCCAGAGCTTTCTTGAAACCTTGGAGGGGGGGCACCCGAGCTTGGACCATGCCTTCATTCCGCCCCGGGCACCCTCCCACCCGCCGGTTCACGCTCAGACGCTCTTGGCCGTGTCGGCGGAACCGACGGCGCAAAGCGAGTCCGTTACCCTACTGAACCCGTCGTGCGGGGCTGGCCGTGGCTCAGATCCTTCGCGGCGATGGCGGCAAGGGTTGATGTATGCGGCACTGGCCTGCGTGCTGGTGCTTGTCAGCGGATGGTATCTGTACGATCATTTTGTCACCCCATCCTTGACCGCCTCTGCGCCCGTCAACAGCCAAGAAATCACCACGACGGGATCCGAAAAGGACACGGTTGCCGTCCCTGCCAGCGTTCCGGACGACATCGAGGCGGCCAAAACCGTCACCGCCTTGCAGACGTTGGAAAAGGTCCGGCAGCAAAAAACCATCGAATCCATGGCCGCCGCCGAGCGCCCCGGGGGCAATCCGGCAAACGAGTGGCAGGTGATCGAAGACCGCTCGCGAAGAATACGCTGACCCACCCTTTGCTCATGTCAGGTAAATTGGTCCTCGTTGTTCTTGCTGTCGGCAGCTTGCTTCTTGGCGGCTGCGCGCCCCTGGTGTTCACCGCCGGGGCCGGAACCGGATACGTGGCGACGCAGGATAAACCGCGGAACAAGATCGAGGCCTTTTTTGACGATCTGGCCAGATCAATCCGGCAAACGACCCGCAAGATCACCGGGGCTCCCCCCAGCCGGCGGAAAAGCACCGCCAAGCCGACGTCCACATTGCAGCTGGCCATTCAAAAAGCCACTCTCTCCCCGGCCAAGGTCCGCACCGGCGATCAAATTACCCTGACCCTGCGCTACAGCATTGCCGGTGCGCCGAAAAAAGGGATCCAGGTTCGAGAGAAAAGTTCCTTGTCCAAGGACGGCAAGACGTTGAGTCTCTTGAAGGACGAATCCTCGCAACGGGAAAACGGGGTGTGGGAAAATACCTTGTCTTTCGCGGTCCCCCAATCGGCTAAACCGGGCAGCTACACTGTGACCATGCGGATCAGCGCCCAAGGCCTGAACCGGAACGTCCGAAAGACCTTTACCGTCCAGTGAGGATCATGCGGGTGTTCCGGTTGCGCATCTCCAGTCCTGGCGAACGGAGCTGAACCATGGAGCTCCTTGAGGGGCATTGCCGCATGGGCGGTTTCCAGGTCGTCTATGCCGGGGCAACCGATCCGGGGCGAGTGCGTCGCTGCAATGAAGACAATCTGCTGATCTATCCCGAAGCCGGCGTCTTTGCCGTGGCCGACGGGCTGGGTGGGTTGGATGCGGGAGATGTTGCCAGCAGCACGGCGCTCGCGCATCTGCGAGAGCTTGTCCCGACCCCTTTCGCCGGCAACAGGTTTTTTGCCTTGTTCAACGACAAACACCCATTGCGGCAACTTGAAGCGGTGGTGGCCGCGGTCAATCGCCGAACCTATGAGCATCGAATGACCCTGGGCAAGAACATGGCCACCACCTTGGCCATGGTGCAGCTGCGAGGCGACAAGGTCGTGCTTGCCCACGTCGGTGACAGCCGCGTCTATCGCTGGCGCGACAATGCATTGCACTGTCTCACCAGCGACCATTCCTTGGTCAATGAACTGGTGCGGAAAGGGGCCTTGACTGCTTCCCAGGCCAGACAGTCCTCCCAGCGCCACGTCATCACCCGCGCGGTCGGCGCGGAACCGACCGTCATGCCCACCTTGCAACAACAGCCGCTGGCGGTAGGCGACATCCTGCTGCTGTGCACCGACGGGTTGACCAGTATGCTGTCGGACAGGGACATCGGTCAATGCCTTGGTAACGCGGCCACCACCATCGGCGGCAGCGTGGCGCAACTCATCACCTTGGCCAACCAAGCTGGTGGGCATGACAACATCACCGTGGTGGGCGTGATCCTGCTGCCGATAGAAGAGAAGTCGGATTGATTTGTCGGCTTGTGCGCGAACGGAAAAGAAAAAAGGCGTTCCAATGGAACGCCTTTTTTTAATGACAGGATGTCAGCGGATCAGGCGTGTTTTTTCTCGGGAGCTTTCAGCGTCATGAGGATGACGACCGCCACAGCGAGAACGACCGCCGAAACCACGAACGGCACGAAGAAGGAGCCGGTCATGGCCTGAAGCTTACCACCCGCGTAGGGGCCGCAGAAACCGGCGACACCCCAGGCAGTGAACAGCAGACCATAGTTGGACCCTTGATGGGTCGGGCCGTAGTACTGCAGCAGGGTGGCCGGGAACAGGGTGAACATCGAACCATAGTTCCAGCCGATCAGACCGGCGCAGGCGGCCAGCATGGCGGCACTCTTGCCAGCGGGGAAGAGCAGCAGCATGGCAACGGTCTGCAGGATGAAGAGCACGACGAAGATCTGCTTGGTGCCGATCTTGTCAGCCAGCGGACCGACCATGATACGAACTGCGGCATTGAAGATGGCCAAGGTGCTGGGCGCGCCTGCCGCAGCCAGGGCTATCTTCTTGGCCTCGTCCGGCGGGATGTCGGCGATCGCCTTGAGTCCATTCTTGGTGATGAAGTCGAGGGACATGGCGTCGATACCGTGCTTGGCAATCAGGCCGATGACCATGAGGCCGGCAAAGGAACCACAGAAGTAGGCCACCCACAGCAGCCAGAATTGCGGTGAGCTCTTGGTCTCTTCGTAGGTATAATCGCGGTAGGCCTTGGGGGCGCCAGCGCCACCGGCGGGGGCGGGCGGATTCCAGCCGGCCGGTTTGTATCCTGCCGGCGGCACTTTCAAGCAGAGGGCAGCCATGACGACCATCACAGCCATAACCATGCCGACATATTTAAAGACAGGCAGGGCGCTGCCAAAATGGTTGATCATACCAGTGGCCAACGGAGCCATGATGAACGAACCGAGGCCGAGGCCGACAACGGTGAAGCCGGTGGCCAGGGCACGTTTGTCCGGCCACCACTTGGGCGCGGTGGCGATGGGCGGCAGGTAGACCATGGCGCCGCCGATACCACAGATGACACCATAATAGAGGTAGAGCAGCCAGAGACCTTTTTTAGCGGCGGCCAAGGCGGTTGGATCCTTCGCAGCAAGGAGGGCTGGGTCGGGAGGGGTGATGGTGGACACCATGAAGAAACCGAAGGCCATGAAAAGGCCGCCGAAAAGAACAACGTTCCGGGGGCCGATCTTGTCGCTGATCCGACCGGCGGGGAAGGTGAGCAAACCAAAGATCAGACAGATGAGGGCGTATGCCATGGCAACTTCTGGCACCGTCCAACCGAACTGTTTCATGAGAGGTTTGATGAAAACACTAAAAGCATACAACAGTAAACCGCAAGTGGTGCTGCCTAAAAGACCTCCAAGCAATGGAATCCATCGTGGAAAAGTAGTTTGTGTTTGAGACATTTATGCACTCCCCCTTCATTGTAGTTTTGTTGAACTGCTTGTTGCAACTAGTTCGTCCTAACTGCGAATGATGTTTTCTCTTCCTCCTTTTTTGCTGAATATTCTTAGGGTTGTCTGTCTATTCCTTGGCCTCTACGCAATGTAGCGGTGACTATAAATGAGAAGGAAAATGCTGTCAATGAACAAAATCAAGGCGTTCATGGCAATTTTTGCCATTTTTTCATGGAGTTTCCCTTTAAGGAGGCCAAATAATGACGCGCCATTCATCCTGAACAGCCAACAGATTCGCATGCTTCCATTGGCCCCCTTGGATCGAAACCCAGTGGAGGTGCATCTCCTTTTCGCCAGGAGAAAAAATATAATAAATACTGGGAAGAAAGAGATGTGGGCAAAAAACCGCAAGTGGTCGAGGCTTGCCGCGTGTTGCCGCTGACCGGCAGATGCCGGTCAAGGCGACAGGGATGGATCGGAGAGGGACCGGGGCGATCGGATCAACGGGAAGACGTTCGATCCAGATCCTCGAGAAGACGCCGCACGGCCTGTTCCTTGGCCTTGGCCTCGACTTCGACGGTGATCCGCAGGGAACGCCAGCAATCGGGCAGGTCGCACGGGTCTATGAAATCGTGGTGGGGCCGGGGATTGGCGCTGTGCCAACCGTCCCTTGGGCTGGACAGGTGAAAGAGCGGTTCCCTGGTCCAGGTGGCCAGGGCCTGTTCGGTGACCTGTTCGACACGTAGCCCATCGGCGAGGCAGCGGTGATGATGGACATCGTACACAAAGGGGAGGCCGGTTGCCCCACAAACCGGCAGCAGGTCAGCCGGCGTGTAGATGCGATCGTCGTTTTCCAGGGCCAGTCGCGAACGTACCGGGTCTGACAAACATTCCACGGCGGTGCGCAGCCGTTGCAACGCCGCCGCCTTGTCACCGTAGGCGCCACCGCCATGGAGAGTGATCACATCGGCGCCAATCCATCGCGCCGCCTCGGCATGATACTCCAACTCGGCGAGCGACCGGACGAGAACGCCGGCATCCGGCGAGGACAGCAGCGTGAACTGGTCGGGATGAAAACTCAGGCGAATGTTGTGCTGCCGCGCCAGGGCCGCCGCCTGGCGATACGTCTGTTCGATGGCGGCATGGTCGGGTAGTTCGGCCAGGGCGTAGCCCTGCTGGGGATGGGTTTTCAAGGGGAAGATGCGGCTGTTGACCCGGAACGCGCCGATACGGTTGCGGGAACAGTAGACGATGGCCGCCTGCAGGGCCTGGCCGTTGGCCAGAACCGTGTCCGCAAGGAGGGCCAGCTGCCGGGCGCGGTCAAACTTCGCCAGGTATGCGGCCTGGCGGATGGCGAAACGAATCGGCTCCTCCTTGAACAGACAGCAGAGCCCCCAACGAATCCGTTCATATCCTCGTCCTCCCTTGCTGTCGTCGTGACCAACGGAAGGCGCGTGCTGTTGCCGCATGCGGGTTTTTCCTCCGGTGATTGTTGCCTGCCAGCCGCTTGGCCGATTCCCGGAACCGGGAGTCTGCAAGAAAAAGCGTGTTTGCGGGGTTGAGCAAACAGCTTGTGGCCGCCCCTGCCGTTACCCCGTGATCGCCGCGGGACTCTGCTTGCGTTGAGGGCCAGGCTCCACTATCATACAACGACATCGAAGGCTGAACACAACAACTTTTTGCCGGAGCGCGCCATGGCCGACAGTCTGTATATCGCCAACCTGGAAAAGGATTGCGGGAAACTGGTCGTCACCCTCGGAGTGATGGAACTTCTCTCACGCCGGATCGGCCGGGTGGGCTTCTTCCGGCCGATCATCCCCGGTGACGGCAAGGAGGACAACGACATCAACCTGATCAAGCAGCGCTACAACATCAGCCTGCGTTTCGACGAGATGGCTGGTGTCAGCCATGAACTGGCCCGCGCCCTGATCGCCGAAGGCAACGAACTGGGGCTCTTTCGGGAGATTGTCCGCAAATACGGCGAGGTGCGCCGCAAGTGCGATTTCCTTCTTTGCGAGGGACCCAACATCATCAGCATGTCCGAGGCTTTTGACTACGACATCAGCATTCGCATCGCCCGCGAGCTGGGCACGCCCACCCTGCACGTGGTTAACGGCCGCAACCGGGACGTGGCCGAGATCCAGGAAAATATCGGCGTGGCGGAGAAGATCTACGAACAGTACCAGTGCCCGCTGCTGGCCATCTTCGTCAACCGCATCGATCCCGCCCTGTTGGCGGAGGCCGAGGCCGAAATCAGGGCCAGCCACCAGGGCAAGCCCTATCGCCTCGATTTTCTGCCGGAGATGAAGGGGTTCAGCATGCCGACCATGGAGGAAATCATCGAGGCCCTGGGGGCGCGCCACTTCAGCGGCCCCAAGGCGGGGCTGCAACGCGATGTCCATGCCATCAAGGTGGCGGCAATGAGCCCGGCCAACTACATCGATTTCCTCGAAGAAGACGACATGATCGTCACCCCCGGCGACCGGCCGGATATCATTTTCGCCACCCTGGGGGCTATTGCCTCGCGCAACTATCCCTCGCCGGCCGGCATGCTGCTGTCCGGCAACCTGGAACCGAGCTCCTCCATGGTCCGGTTGCTCGACGGACTCGACGACCTGTCGTTGCCCATTTACCTGATCCCCGGCGATACCTACACCGTTGCTCAGCGTGCCGGCGAGATCAAGGGGACCCTGCGGCCGCACAATGAACAGAAGATTGCCCGGGCACTCGGGGTGTTCGAGAGTCATGTCGATACCCTTGGCCTGGAACAGCAGGTGATCGAAACCGTGGCCACCATCATGTCGCCGCTAATGTTCGAGTATTCGCTTTTCCAGCGGGCCAGGGCCGATCGCCAGCACATTGTCCTGCCCGAAGGCGAAGACGAGCGCATTCTTCGCGCCGCCGAGATTCTCCGTGCCCGCGAGGTGGTCGATCTCACTCTGCTCGGCGAGGAAAAAACCATTCGCAACCGGGCCGCCTCTCTCGGGCTGAAGCTCCAGGATGTGACCATTATCGACCCCAAGAGCTCACCGTTGCGCGAGGCGTTCATCGAGAGCCTCTATGAGGCGCGAAAGTACAAGGGGATCACCCGAGACTGGGCCCATGACGCCATCAGCGATGTCAGCTACTTCGGTACGCTGATGGTCCATACCGACCGCGCCGACGGCATGGTGTCCGGTGCGGTCCATACCACCCAGCATACGGTTCGTCCGGCCTTTCAGATCATCCGTACCCGCCCCGAAGTGTCGGTGGTCTCGAGCGTCTTCTTCATGTGCATGGAGACGCGGGTGCTGGTCTACGGTGACTGTGCGGTCAACCCCAACCCCAACAGCGAGGAACTGGCCGAAATCGCCATCCGCTCGGCAGAGACGGCCGCCATGTTCAACATCGAGCCGATCGTGGCCATGCTCTCCTATTCCAGCGGCTCTTCCGGCCAGGGCGAGGATGTGGAACGGGTGCGCGAGGCCGTTCACCTGGCCCGCGCGCGGAGGCCCGGGCTCAAGATCGATGGACCGATTCAGTACGATGCGGCCATCGATCTCTCGGTGGCCCAGGAGAAGATGCCGGAAAGCGAGGTGGCTGGCCGGGCGACCGTGTTCATTTTCCCGGATCTCAACACCGGCAACAACACCTACAAGGCAGTGCAGCGGTCCGCCGGGGCGGTGGCCATCGGCCCCATCCTCCAGGGGTTGAACAAGCCGGTCAATGACCTCAGCCGCGGCTGCCTGGTGTCCGATATCGTCAACACTGTGGCCATCACCGCCATTCAGGCCCAGGCCGTGAAAAAACAGGCCTGGTTACAATCAGCGCCAGCAGCGACCACGATCTGATGCGGCTGCCTCTGCCGCCTCTTGCCGCCACCCTTGTCGGGGCTGGGATCATCTCCTTTTCCGCGGTCTGGGTAAAGCTGGCCACGGTGACGCCACCGGTATCCGCCTTTTATCGGGTTTTCTTCGGCTTCCTGTTTCTGCTGGCGGCTTGTGCCCTGCGCAGCGACCTCCGATCGGTCAGTGGCCGCCATCTGGGCTTTGCCGTGCTCTGCGGCCTATTCTTCGCTTTGGATCTTTATTGTTGGCATGCGAGTATTCGGTATGTTGGGCCGGGCTTGGCAACCATGCTGGGGAATTTCCAGGTGTTCGTGCTCACCGCCTTTGGCCTGCTTTTTCTGGGAGAAAAGATCCATCCGCGCTTTGTGCTGGCTGTACCCGTTGCCGTGGTCGGCCTGAGCCTCATCGTCGGCGTCCAATGGGAGGAACTCAGCCCCTCGTACCGTGTCGGCATTGCCCTCGGCCTGATGACCGCAGTGTGGTACAGCGGCTTTCTCCTCATCCTGCGCAAACTGCAGGCCGAAGCGCCGGGTGTTTCCTTTTTCTTCAACCTGATGCTCATTTCCGGGGCCAGTGCGTTCTTTCTCGGCACGCACTTGGCATTCGTCGGCGAATCCCTTGCCATCCCCGACCGAACCAGCTGGCTGGCCCTACTGGCGCTGGGACTGCTCAGTCAGACCATTGGCTGGACGCTGATCGCCAATGCCCTGCCCGGGATGCGCACTTCGCTCGCCGGCCTGGTGCTCCTGTTCCAGCCGGCGCTTTCCTTTGTCTGGGATGTGACCCTGTTTGCCCGGCCGACCACCCTGGTCAACTGGATCGGCGTGGGCATCACCTTGTTTGCTATTTACCTGGGCATCCAGAGCAGCCGTGGTTGAATTTTCCTCGGGATGCTATTCCCCTCTCTTGTCTAACCTTTGCATGGAGCCATAACAATGACAGCAGAAAACGCAGACATGGCCGAGCTATTCGAACAGATTGGCGCGGTGCTTTCCGCCGCTGAACAGAACGACTTGGATACTGTATACGACCACCGCGCGGCCATTGTCTCGATGTACGCGCAAGCCATGGTCGAGTTTCACTTCGAGGAAAGCCAGCTCGATTGGCTCAACGATCTGCTCGACGCGGTAGAGAGAGACGATCTGGCCGCCTGCCGTCGTCTGCTTGCCCAGGAAGCGGATACCGACACAGTCTTTCTCGCCACCCAATTCGCCGCCGTCATGGCCGGATTTTTTCACCACGACGAATGCATGACCCTGATCCAGGCCATCGGCCTCCAGGCGCTGCTCAAGGGCATGCAGTCCGAGCCGGATAAGAGCTGAATCGACGGCAGGGGCCTGCCTCTAGCGGACCTCGCGACCGCGTCCGGAATCGCTGAGGTCGGCCAAGGCGCGGGGATAGGGGCGGAGAAAGACCTGAGCCAGCAGATACTGGTTGTCGAAGCGCAGGGCATGGGCCTCCAGCAGCCGGGTGACCGCCTGCAGGGGTAGCCGCTCGTCGCGGTATTCCTCGATCGAGTTGATCACATGCTGTTTTTCCGCGGACCCGAGATGTTCGGAGATCCAGCCAAAGGCATGAAAGAGGGTGTTGATCACCCCGGAGATGCGCAGCGGCGCATCCAGGATATGACGGAGTTCCTCGCGGTAGAGGTGGAAGACTTCGGCGGCCGGCCGTTTTTCGTGGTTGGCCACGATCTTGCCGGCCTGGCGAAAACGGCTCTGGTTGTAGGCGAGGAAAAGCAGCTTGTGGCTGGCATGGAAGGCGACCAGCGCGCCCATCTCCGGCCGCTCGTTTAAGCTGCGGAATCGCGCCAGGGTGAAGAGCTTGATCAGGAAGTGCTCGCGCAAGGAGAGGTTGGTCAGCCGCATTTCGTCCTCGATCGCGGCTCCGGCAAAGGTGTGCCGCACCTGTTCCCCGAACAGGCCGCCGGCTTTCTTGAGAAACTGCGGCTTGTCGATCCCCTGGTAGATCTTGGTATCATAAAGGCCGCAGCTCGGCGACTTGCTCTTGAGGATGGCGCCGTCGATCTGCGGATGCTCCTTGAAGATGGCGTCGATGGTGGCTTGCAACTGGGTGGTCACCTCCCGGCCGGTGGCGGGCTGATAGACCACCAGCCCCCCCTCCGACTGGCACAGGCGGATCGGCGCCCGGGGGATGCCCAGACCGCAGTCGGTTTCCGGGCAGACCGGGATTATCTCCACCTGGGTCTGCAACTGCTCGACAAAGGGATTCTTGAGGATGGCGCCATCATAACGGCAGGCGGCAAAGCCCAAACAACGACTGACCAGGACTGTGGGGCGGGGAAAGGTGTCGTTCATGGAATGTTCCCTCTATGAAGGTTGAGAAAAGCGGTCAGCAGCAGCCGGACAGGAGCTTGCGGCCCAACAGCCGGTTGATCCAGGCGGCGAGGATGGCCACGGCGCACCCGACTCCTGGGGTGACGGTGAGGGCCTGGACCGGGCAGTTGCGGGCGCAGGCCCCACACTCCATGCACAGATCCCTATCGCCAACCTTTAATTTTTCACCTTCCAGCGCGAAGATGCGGTGTGGACAGACCACGGTGCAGTTGCCGCAGCCAATGCAGCGATCAAAATCGACCTCTAGGGTCGCAGTGTCGTCGATGTAGCGATAGCCGTGCATGGGGCGTCTCCGTTCAATGCAAAAAGGGGCTGGCCAGCCAGAGCACCAGGGCGAGGCAGGTGGCCGCGAGCTGCACCGGCAACCCCCGGCGCATCTCGTACTCGACACCGCTGGGCGAGGTGAAGGGGGTGGAGCCGGTGAAATTCATCGCCAGGTAGGAGCTGAGGCTCAGCACCCAGGAGATCAGGGCAACCTGTTCCACTGCCGCCAGGCGGGCTGCGAGCAGCAGCCACGCTCCCAGTGCCGCCGGCAGTCCGGCCCATACGCCTTTGAGCCAGAACTGACGGCCGGGCAGCCAGGGCAGCAGCATGGGGGTGAGCACCGCCCCGCCAAGCATGCCCAACCCGGTGGCGGCGAGCAGTGCCTCGCCACGCTCCAAGGCCGCGGTAAGGGAAAAAATTGTCGGACTGATGCCGGAAAGGAGAAAGCCAAGGATCAGCATGGCCAGCAGGGGCTTGGCCAGGAGAAACAGCTCCACCGGAATCAGCACTGCCCGGTCCGCCAAGGGGAAGGTGACCTCACGCATGGCTTCGTCGCACCGGTTGCCCTGACCAAGATAGGCGGGCAGATCGGCGGCGCGGACTGGGCCGAAAAGCACGGTAAACCCGCAGCCCTTGCGCACCGCCTGCGCCGACACACCCGGAGCGGCCAATTGCGGCAGGATCAGTTCCCGATGGGCGACCACTTCGTTCAAGCGGTATCGTTGCACGCAGTCGATCACTTCCCAGGTGGAAAAGGTGCCCTTGCCGGCGGCACACCAGACATTGATCCCTCGGGTGTCGACCACCAGCAGCCAGGCGTCGAGGCCGCCCAGCTGGTGGCGCAGGGCGTCGAAGGAAAGTTTGTAGTTGGCGCTCACCAGTACGGCTGACTGGTTTCCCGGCGATCCCACGGCGTAGAGGCCGGGGGCAACCTTGTAGTTGCGGCGGATGATGCCGATGCGGGCGCCGATGGTGCCCCATAGATCACGGCTGCTTCTTGTGGTGGTCACTTGCGGCACCGGGCCGGCGGGCGTGTCGATGAAGCCGGTCACAAAGGGGCAGAGGCTGTAGCCTGCCCGCTCATGGACCCCGGACCGGGGTTCCGGTTTCGGCCCTCAGCAGGGTGCCTCGGGCGGTGACGGGGCAAAGAGCGGCAACGGTTGGGGCGAGGCGGGACAGGGATTGATCGGTTGCATGGAGACTCGTTTCCTCGTGAACGGTAACTGTACGGTAAAGATACCGTGCCGTTGGGTATCAAGCCAGGTTTTTCTCCGAGCATCCCAGGCTCGACGGCGGGCCGCGCATCGAGTAGGCTGACCCCAACGCCCTTGTCTCTTTCTGGTTGTCCTCTTCTTGGGAGCACGTCCATGACCATCGCCGCCCTCGCCCTGCACGCCAGCGGCCTCCTTCAGCAGCGGGCCGACACCGCCCGACGGCTGCTGGCCCCCTGCACTCTCTGCCCGCGCCGTTGCCGGGTCAACCGCCTCGCCGGTAAAACCGGTCTGTGCGGAACCGGTGCCCAGGCGCGCATCGCCAGCTACGGCCCCCATTTCGGCGAGGAGCAGCCCCTGGTCGGCACCCACGGCTCCGGTACCATCTTTCTGGCCGGCTGCAACCTGCGCTGCTGCTTCTGCCAGAACTTCGACATCAGCCAGGGCAACGATCCCGGCCAGGAGGTGGATGCCCATGAGTTTGCCGCCATCATGCTGGAGTTGCAGGCCACGGGCTGCCACAACATCAACCTGGTCACCCCCAGTCATGTGGTGCCGCAGCTCCTCGACGCCCTGATTCCGGCCATCGAGGGTGGGCTCGACATTCCCCTGGTGTTCAACTGCAGCGGTTATGAGAGCGTGGAGACACTCGCCCTGCTCGACGGCGTCATCGACATCTACATGCCTGATGTCAAATTCTGGCACCTGGCCACGGCGGCCCGCTATGCGGCGGCCCCGGACTATCCCCAGCGGGTGCGTGCGGCCCTGATCGAGATGCATCGCCAAGTAGGGGATCTGGTGATCGGCCCGGACGGTTGTGCCCGCTCGGGCCTGCTCGTCCGCCATCTGCTCATGCCTGGCCTCATGGAGGAAACCGAGGCTATCCTTGCCTTTATCGCCACCCGGCTCTCGCCCCGGACCTACGTCAACATCATGGCCCAGTACCACCCCTGCGGCCGGGCCGATCGCTATCCGGAGCTGATGCGCACCATCACCGGCGAGGAGTATCGCCAGGCCCTGGACGCGGCGCGCAAGATCGGCCTCACCCGTCTTGACCACCCGGATGTGGGCCGTCTGCTCAGGCAGCTCGGTGTCTGAGTGATATTTTTCTTGACGAAATGGGCCCCTGTTCGGTATCAAGAAAATAATTGTTCCCTGCCGGGGACAAATATTTTCCTCTAAGACAAGACCTTGATATGAAAACCCAATCCGCCATCGCCAACATTTTTGCTCTGCTCGCTCTCGTCGTGGTCGTGAGTGTGGTGGTCGTGGTGCGTACACGGTTCGAGGCGCCTTAGCGGGAAGCATCCAGAGTGGAGAATACAACCCCTGCCGGCGCCAGCCGGCGGGGGTTTTTTTTTGCCCATCATCGATTCACAATCACAGGAGGAGCACACCATGTCCAGACTCAACGGCGCCCAACTCATCATCGGTTTCCTGGAACGACAGGGAATTCGCATTGTCAGCGGTATCCCCGGCGGAGCCAACCTGCCCTTGTACGACGCCCTGGCGTCCAGCCCGACCATCCGCCACGTGCTTGCCCGCCATGAGCAAGGCGCGGGTTTTATCGCCCAAGGCATGGCGCGCGCAAGTGGCCAAATCGGCGTCTGTTTTGCCACATCCGGCCCCGGCGCGACCAATATCCTCACCGCCCTGGCCGACGCCTTTCTCGATTCCGTGCCTCTGGTCTGCATCACCGGCCAGGTGGCGCGCTCCCTGCTCGGCACCGACGCCTTCCAGGAGGTCGACACCTACGGCCTGTCCATGCCGATCACCAAACACAATTACCTGGTGCGCTCGGCCGCCGAGCTGCTCACCATCCTGCCCAAGGCCTTTCACCTGGCCGGTTCCGGCCGACCTGGACCGGTGCTGATCGACGTGCCCAAGGACGTGCAGACCGAGGTGGTGGAGTTCGGAGCCTGGCCTGAACTGGTCTCGACCGCCGATCACCAGCCCGGCTGTCCGGAGTCGATCCGGACCGCGGCCACGATGATCAACGAGGCAGAGCGGCCGATCCTCTATCTCGGAGGCGGGGTCATCCATGCCGGGGCGGCGGCCGAGGCCCGCCGCCTGGCCGAGCAAGGCGCCATCCCCACGGTTATGACCCTGATGGGGCTGGGCATCCTGCCCTCGGACCACCCACTCTCCTTGGGCATGCTCGGCATGCATGCCTGCCGCGCCACCAACTTGGCCATGGAGGAGTGCGATCTGCTCATCGCCGCCGGGGTGCGCTTCGACGACCGGGCCACCGGCCGGATCAGCGACTTTTGCCCCAAGGCCAAGGTCATTCACGTGGACATCGATGCCAGCGAGATCAACAAGCTGCGGCCGGCCGACGCCGGCATCACTGGCGATGCCCGCCACGCTTTTGCCGCCCTTCTGCCCCAGGTGCGAGAAAGGCAGCGGTCTGCCTGGAACGGCCGCATCCGCCAGTTGCAGCAGGACTATCCCCGTTTCCAGACAGAGGACTTCGCCCCGGGGCGGCCTTTCAGCCTAATCCGCAAGGTGGCCGAGCTGGCCGGTCCGGAGGCGATCATCAGCACCGATGTCGGCAAGCACCAGATGTGGGTTGCCCAGGCCTATCCGCTCACCGACCAGCGTCAGCTGCTCACCTCGGGCGGTCTGGGAACCATGGGCTTCGGCCTGCCGGCGGCCATCGGCGCCTCGCTGGCCTTTCCCGAGCGGCCAGTGGTCTGCTTCAGTGGCGACGGCAGCCTGCAGATGAACATCCAGGAATTGGCCACCGCAGTCGAGCAGCGGGCACCGGTCAAGATCGTGGTGCTCAACAACCAAAGCCTGGGTCTGGTCCGCCAGCAGCAGCGGCTCTTTTACGAGCAGCACTACTTTGCCTCCTCCTACGGGATTGCGGTCGATTTCGCCGCCATCGCCCGAGGCTTCGGCATGCAGGCCTATGACCTCGGCAGCGCCGACAACCCGGATACGCTGTTGTGCGAGGCCATGCGCCATCCCGGTCCCTGCCTGATCAACGTGCCGATCGACATCGAGGCCGAAGTCACGCCGATGGTGCCGCCGGGCGCCGCTAACACCACCATGATCGGAGACAGCTATGCCTGCAACTGAGCCCACCTACCCATCGGGAGAAAAAATCATGAACACCGCCATCCTTCGTCTGACCGTCAACAACCACCCCGGCGTCATGCTGCAGATCTGCGGCCTGTTCGCCCGCCGCGCCTTCAACTTGGAAGGGATCTTCTGCAACGCCATCGACCAGGGGGCGACCAGTTGTATCTGGCTCACGGTCGATGAGACCGACAAGCTTGAGCAGGTGATCAAGCAGCTGGCCAAACTGGAGGATGTACTGGCCATCGAAGAGCGCGACGACGCCCGTGCCCGCATCCAGGAGATGGAGGCGTTGATGGCCCGTATCGCCTAAGATCCAGGCGGTATGAGCGCCGTCGGGGTTGACATCCCGGCCCATCCACGCTAAAAAACAAGACATCCGTTGGAACATTCACAGTTATTCAACAGGGAAGACCATGCAACACCAAGTCGCGGCAGCGGCGGCGATGAACCCAGTTCATTGGCGACCGGCTGCTCTGTAAACGAACAGCACCATATACCCGCCATGGACTGGAACAGCCGGTCCATGGCGTCGTGTTTTCAGCCTGGACCGTACGGTTCAGGCTTTTTTTGTCCCCGCGACCGAAAAAACCGTGAACGCCGGTTCCTGGCCCCGAACCCTTTGCCCAGGAGAGTGTCATGAACAACGAGGTTACCATTCGCTTTGCCGAACGTATGAGTCAGTTGCCGCCGTATCTGTTCGGCATGATCAACAAAATCAAGATGGAGAAACGGTGGGAGGGGATCGATGTCATCGATCTGGGCATGGGCAATCCCATGGATCCCACCCCTAACAAGGTCACCGAAAAGCTGTGCGAGGTCGCGGTCGACCCCAAGACCCACCGCTATCCGGTGGCCGGCGGCATGAAGAACCTCAAACGGGAGATCGCCCTGTTTTACAAACGCAAGTATGGGGTGGAACTGACCGGCGAGGATGATGTCATCTGCACCATCGGCTCCAAGGAGGGTATTTCCCACCTCTGCCTGGCCCTGCTCGGCCCCGGCGATACGGTCCTGGTGCCCTCGCCGTTCTTCCCGGTCCATGTCTATGCCGCGGTCATTGCCGGCGCCAGCGTGCTCCGTTTTCCGCTCGGCTCGGAGGAGGAGTTCCTCCGTCAGGTCAGCTCGATGTGCCAGTCGCTCTATCCCCATCCCAAGCTGGTGATGCTCAACTATCCCCACAACCCCACCGGCACCCTGGCCTCCAGGGAGTTCTTCGTCGAGATGGTCAAGCTGGCCAAACGGTTCAACTTCATGGTGATCAACGACTTCGCCTACGGCCAGATCGTCTACGATGATCATGTGGCGCCCAGCCTGCTGGAGATTCCCGGGGCGCTCGATGTGGGGGTCGAGTTCGGTTCCTTTTCCAAATCCTACAACATGGCCGGCTGGCGGCTTGGCTACTGCGTGGGCAACAAGGAGATGGTCGGCGGTCTGGCCAAGATCAAGGGCTACTACGATTACGGCATCTTCTCGGCCATCCAGGTGGCGGGCATTGTTGCCATGCGCGACTGCGACGAGGCCATTGTCGAGCAGGTGGCGGTCTACCAGAAGCGGCGCGACGTGCTCTGCGAGGGACTGGCCCGCATGGGCTGGGAGGTGGACAAACCCAAGGCCGGCATGTTCGTCTGGGTACGCATTCCCGAACCCTACGTACGGATGGGCTCGATCCGGTTCTCCGTCGAGATGATGAACCGGGCCAATGTGGCCGTGGCCCCTGGCGCCGGGTTTGGCGAGGAGGGCGACGGCTATCTGCGCCTGGCCCTGGTGGAGAACGAGAACCGCATCCGCCAGGCCCTCAAGCAGATGAAGCGCGCTCTGGTGGAGATCGATCAGGAGGTCAAGGCCGGCACCTTTGTCCTGCAGCCGGATGCCCCGCAGGGGTAATCACGGCTGAGTCCGTTGGGAAGATGGCGGCTCGCCCCGCCATCTTCCTGTTGCCCAGGAAGGGCCCCTGAGGTAGAGTACCGCCATTTTCTTCCACATCCCTGCGAAACTCCCATGGCCTCCCTGCTGACCATCGACCACTTCAACCTCACCTTTCTCGGCGCCGAGGGCGATCGCTCTCCGGTGCTCCACGACATCAGCCTGCACATTGCCCCTGGGGAAACCCATGCCCTGGTGGGCGAGTCCGGTTCCGGCAAGTCGGTCACCGCCCTGTCGATCCTTCGCCTGCTGGAAGAGACCAATCAAGTGCACGCCAGCGGCTCCATCGTCTTTGAAGGCCAGGAACTGACCACGCTGGACAAGCAGGCCATCCGCGCCATTCGCGGCAACCGCATCGCCATGATCTTCCAGGAGCCGATGACCTCGCTCAACCCGGTCTACACCATCGGCAATCAGCTGATCGAACCGCTGCTGCTCCACCAGGGGCTGAGCAAGGCCGAGGCCGCCGCCCAGGCCCTGTACCTGCTGGAACGCACCGGCATCGACAACCCGGAATACCGCATCAACTGTTATCCGCACCAGCTCTCGGGTGGCCAGCGTCAACGGGTGATCATCGCCATGGCCCTGGCCTGCCGGCCCACCCTGCTCATCGCCGACGAGCCGACCACCGCCCTCGACGTAACCATCCAAGAGCAGATCCTTCGCCTGATCAAAGACATCCAGGCCGAATACGCCATGTCGGTGCTGCTCATCACCCACGACCTGCCCATGGTGCAGAAGATCGCCGACACGGTGTCGATCATGCATCGTGGCCGCATTGTCGAGCAGGGAGCCGTAAGCGAGATTTTTTCTACGCCCGGGGAGGCGTACACCCGCCACCTGTTGGCCGCCGTGCCCCAGGGCGTGCAGCAGACCCGGCAAGGCGGGCCAAAACTGATCGAACTGCGGGGGATCACCTGTTCCTTTGCCATGAAAACCCCGTGGTCGGGCTGGTTGACGCGCCAGAAACGGATCATCAAGGCGGTGGATGACGTCAGCCTTAGCCTCAACCAGGGCACCACCTTGGGCCTGGTGGGCGAATCCGGTTCGGGCAAGTCGACGCTCGCCCTGTGCCTGCTTGGCCTCAACACCTTTGACGGCCAGGTGCTCTACTTTCCCCAGACCGGGGTCAGTCACTGCCTTTCCGATCTGACCACCAGGCAGTTCCGGCCGCTGCGCAAGGAGCTGCAGATCGTCTTCCAGGATCCCTTTTCCTCGCTGTCGCCCCGGATGACCATCGAGCAGATCGTGGCCGAAGGCTTGCAGGTCCATGGCCTGGGCGGCACCAAGGAAGAACGCCGGACCCTGGTGGCCCAGGCCCTGGAGGATGTGGAGCTCGATCCCGGCCTGGCGGGCCGCTTTCCTCACGAGTTTTCCGGCGGCCAGCGGCAGCGGATCGCCATTGCCCGCGCCCTGATCCTCCGCCCCAAGTTGCTGATCCTCGACGAACCCACCAGCGCGCTCGACATGACCATCCAGAAACAGATCCTCGAACTGCTCAAGGACCTGCAGCAGCGCTATCAACTCACCTACATCTTCATCACCCACGACCTGCGCACCGTGCGCTCGCTGGCCGACCAGTTGGCGGTGATGCGCCAGGGCCGCATCGTCGAGGCCGGACCGGCGGCCGCCGTCTTTGCCAACCCGCAGCAGGAGTACACGCGGCGGCTCTTTGACGCCGCCTTCCACCTCAATCAACGCCTGGAGAATCGCCCATGCCCATGACCTATCGCGCCGTCTTTCACGTCGATCTGGATGAGGCCAAACCGCTTAACATCGCCCTGGCCAACGTCGGCAACCTGATTCGCGCCATCCCGGAAAAACACTACGATCTGGTGATGCTGTTCAACGGCCCGGCGGTGACCCTGCTGCACAACGATCAATGCGCCCCCTTCCGCGACGAGATCTGGCGGCTGCAGCAGTCGCGGGTGGCGTTCAAGGTCTGCCGCAACGCACTGAACACCTTCAACATCGATCCGGACAACCTGATCGAGGGCTGCGAGATCGTTCCCGCCGGTGTGGTGGCTTTGATTGAATTGCAGCAGGATGGGTATGCCTACATCAAACCCTGAACACAATGTTCTTTTTCGTTTTTTTGCCGCTGGTTCAATAGTTCTAATCAATCGAGGGGTCTCAACAAATAATGAACAATATTCAAGAAATGGATTGGGCTGAAGATTGCTGGCACGGGCATACCGGCATGGATAGTTCGTGCGATTACTGCAGACTCGACACGAAGGTCGAACAGACCCCGCAAGACAAGAGTGAAGAAGGTCGAGGCGTGGAGGAGAACCCTTGAGAGGATGACGTCAGGACGGTTTCGTAAAGTGCTCAAGCTCGAAGCCATCGAATCTTCCAAATTTGGACAAAAGCACCCCTTTTTTCACCCAACAGTTGCATGGAACCCTTTTTCTGGAAACTCTCCTACGACACCGGCCTGAAGCAGATCGACCGTGATCACCGCATGATCCTGGAGCTGGCCAACGCCCTGTACACCGCCATGCACAGCGGTGCCGGGCGGGCCGCCGTGCTGCGGAGCTGCCAACAGATCGTGGCATTCACCGAAGAGCATTTTTCCCGTGAAGAACAATACATGAAGGTGTCCGGCTATCACCGCGCAGAGGAACACAAGCAGGAACATGCCCGGCTGAAGGAGGAGGCGCGGGGTTTGCTGCTTCGCCTGGAGCTGGACAGCCCCGACAGCTCCACCGGCCTCTATCAGGTGCTGCGGGAACTGTTCATCGAGCACATTCCGGAATGCGACAAACCCTTCGGCGAGTATTACCTTGCGCGCAGCCACCAAGCGCGGCAGGGCTGAGTCCGTCGCCGCATCCTTGGTTGTATGGGAAAACCAGACAGGAAAAGGGATGGAACCGGTGCGATTACGGTGCACCGCTTTTCAGCGGGCACTTTTCAGGGTTCCCCTGACATTGCAGCCGATTGGCGGCATCTGGCCAGAAGCGGACATTGCTCAGGCAGAATTCGCCCGAAGGGTGCGTGCAGTACGGGATGAAGACAAAGCCGCTTCTGGATTCCCGCCAGCTTGCGCGGACGTCCCGTGCTCGTGGCTGTTGCTCAACTCGGTAATGCGGACAAAAGGTCATGTGATTGCTCGATGCACAGTGTGCTGGTGGTGGAATGGCCGGGACCAGTCCTGGTATGGGATCGAAAAAGCCTTGCTGACCCTCGCGTTCGGGCAGGGCAAACGGGCGTTGGGTTGCGCCGGTCGGCTTGTTGCCCCCCCCCCGATTTTCCTGTCGGCCCGGATGACGGAGTGACATTGGCCACCGTTGCACGGGCAAACCTGACTTAACCGAGTTTTCTCCCGCGGCGCAATGATCTTGTTCGCCGGATACGCCTGACCAACAAAAACAGGGGCTGGGAGGCTCCAATCACCTCGGGCTTTCGCGCCGTAAAAAAGGACAGAGACGCTTTCCTTGGCTTCAATACCAGCAAATCCAGAAACCGAACCCCCCTCACTCGTCTCGCCGCTGTCGGCCGAATTTCTCGCCACGGTCAGCCACGGACCGGGGATCTATCAGATGCTCAGCAAGAAGCAGGTGCTGTATGTGGGCAAGGCGCGCGACTTGCGCAAGCGGCTGAGCCAGTACGCCCACTTCTCCGGGCCGATCCACTCCAAGACCGCGGTCATGCTCTCGCATGTGCAGCGGGTGGAGACCATCCTCACCACCACCGAAAAGGAGGCGCTCATCCTCGAGGCCTCGCTGATCAAGCAGCACCGGCCGCGCTATAACGTCATCCTCCGCGACGACAAGAACTACCCGCTGATCAAGGTCACCACCCGCGATCCCTGGCCCCGGGTGGTGGTCACCCGCAAGCGGCTGCGCGACGGCAACCGCTACTTCGGCCCCTACGCCTCGGGTACAGCCATGCGCGCCACCCTGCAACTGCTCTATGCCCAGTTTCCCCTGCGCCGCTGCAAGACGGTGCGTGAGCGGACCCGCCCCTGCCTCAACTTCCAGATGGGCCGTTGTCTTGCCCCCTGCGCGGGCCTGGTCGACCACGCCGAGTACCAGCGGATGGTGCGCGACGTGCTCCTGATTCTGGAGGGCAAGGTCGATGAGGTGGTGCGTGAGTTGACCGCCAAGATGGAGCAGGCCGCCGAGCAGCTGGCCTTTGAGAAGGCGGCCCGGTATCGCGACCAAATCCGGGGGCTAACCCGAACCATCGAGCACCAGGCCGTTGTTGCCGACCATCATCTTGACCAGGACGTGTTCGGCATCCACCGTCAGGATGCCTCGGTGGGCATTGCCCTGCTCTTTGTGCGCGGCGGCATGATCACCGGCGCGCAGAGTTTTTTTCTTGCCGATCCGCTGGGCGAGGACGACAGCCTGCTGGCCCAGACCATTCTCCAATACTATTCGGTCGAACGCCAGCCACCGCGCGAGTTGCTGCTGCCCTTTGTCCTGGAAGACCGGGATTTGATCGGCGAGCGGCTGGCCGAACTGCGCGAAGGGCCGGTGTCGCTCTTGGCCCCGCAGCGCGGCAAACGGATGCAACTGATGCGGATGGCCGAAGCCAACGCGGCCCAGATTTTTTCGGAGAAGGCCAAGAAGGAGCAATCCTGGGAAGCCCTGGCCACCGGACTCCAGGCCAAGCTGCGGCTCGCCAATCGGCCGGAGATCATCGAATGCCTCGATATCTCCAACCTCCAGGGCAAACAGGCGGTCGGCTCCCTGGTCTGTTTTGTTCAGGGGGACAAAGCGGCCAAGCGCTTTCGTCACTACCGCATCCGCTCCCAGGACACCCCCGACGATTACGCCATGATGCGCGAGGTGCTGGAACGACGGATGGCCAAGGGGGTTGCCGAGGACAACCTGCCCGACCTGCTGCTGCTCGACGGCGGCAAGGGCCAGTTGCAGGTGGCTGTCGACGTGCTGGGCGCATTTGACCTGCTGTCGCGGGTCGATCTGATGGCCATTGCCAAGGAAAAGCAGGAGGAGGGGGAAAAACTGTTTCGGCCGGGGCGCAAGAATCCAGTCCTCCTGCCCGCCCATTCACCGGTGCTGCTGTACCTGATGCGCATCCGCGACGAGGCCCACCGCTTTGGCATCACCTTCCATCGCAGGCTGCGCGGCAAGGCGCAGTTGCGCTCGCAGCTCGATGCCATCGACGGCATCGGTCCCAAGCGCAAACAGATGCTCCTGCACACCCTGGGCAGCGTCCGGCGGATAGCCGAGGCCGGCATCGAGGAGCTGGCCGAGGTGCCCGGAATCGGTCCGGAGCTGGCGAAACAGATCTACAGTCAACTGCACGGAGCCGACCATGAACCCGGATGAACGAACCATGGCCCGGCTCAAGGCCGGCTGCATCTGCAAGGGCGTCAAGCTGATCCGCTTGATCGAGGCCATCGAGAGCGGCGCCACCACTGTCGAAGCGGTTCAGAAGGCCTGCGGCATAGGCGATGGCCCCTGCAAGGGCAAACGCTGCGGGGAGAAGGTGCGACAACTGTTGGCGCGGGATCAGGACCGCTGACCAACAGGGGAGGGGGAGGGCGATCGGGCAGGAAAAAGGGGGCCAGCCTATTGCAGCTGTACCCCCTTGAATGTGCGTCCCGGCGGCATCACCGAACGGAACGGATCACCAATTGCCTTTGCCGATGATCTGGCTCACATCGACGCAGTGACTCGCTTCTTCCTCGCTTAATTCCTCTTTCTTTTTGATGAATTTTATATCCTTGAATTGGCAGGCATATTCTTTTCCATCCTTATCCCTGATCCAGACCATCTCTTCGTATCCAAGACCTGTCTTGCCGCCCTTTTGCTGGGAGTCTTTTACCTCTTCGCTCATGTTCTCCTCCATGCTTCGTTCTTTGCTTCAATGTTGACCAACGCCCAACCATATTGGATAATTGATAAAAAAACCAATATTTTCTAAACGCCCGCCAAAAAATGGTGGTTCGTGCAGCCGTGGCATGCGCATCGTTGACGGCCACGGTCCTTGTTTCCGCGATTCTTGGGGCTCGGGGCAGGGCATGGTGAGCAGGAAAGGCATCAAATCAACTCCTTGAGATTTTGCCAATCGCCCCCCACACTAGAAAAATTCTCCTGCGGGAGAGTGCTGGTTGCGCCAGACGGGCGATTTCCGTGACAGGCCGGTCTTGCGGGGTTCGATGTCTGCCACGCCTTGTTTATCTTGAACATGCAATTTGATCAGAAAGGAGAAGCACGATGTATATCTTGGAAAGAGAGCAGCGGGTAAGCGCCAGCCGCGAGCAGGCCTGGGCCTTTTTGCAGCATCCGGCCAATCTCGATCGGATCACTCCGCCGGACCTGCGCTTTCGTATTGTCACCGACATTCCGGACAGCATGCACGACGGCCTGATCGTCGAATACCGGATCACCATCCCCCTGATCGGCACCCACACTTGGGTGACCGAGATCAAGCACATCCGCGAGGGACACAGCTTTGTCGACGAGCAGCGGCTCGGGCCGTACCGCTTCTGGTATCACTACCATGAAATCCGTCCAACGGAAGAGGGGGTGTTGCTGCTCGACCGGGTCTTCTACCAGCCGCCGCTGGGTCTGCTCGGGCGGTTGCTGCACCGGCTCTACATCCGCCGGACTCTGGAGCGGATCTTCGACTACCGGCGGGAGCGATTGGCCTTCTACCTGTCGAACACCGGATATTAGTTGTTGAGCTTGCGTTTGCGGGCCGCCAGCCGCGACCGGACAAACCAGCCGAGGCCGATCACCGCCAGCACGATGATGACGATATCCACCTGGTGGGAATACTTCTGGACCACGGTCCAGTGCTCACGCAGCCGCATGCCCAGGTAGAGGAGAAAGCCGTTCCACAGGGTGGCACCGATGGTCGACACCAGCATGAACGGCAGCAGCGGCATTTTGCCCATGCCGGCGGGGATGGAGATGAAGTGGCGGATCACCGGAATGAAACGGGCAAGAAAGACAGTGAGCAATCCCTGGCGCTGGTTGAAATAGCGCTCGGTCAGGGCCAGATCGTGGGGATTGAGCAGCAGATATTTGCCGACCTTGAGCACCACCGGCTTGCCGCCGTAATAGCCCATCCAGTAGGAGGCCAGCGAGCCGGCTAGCGAGCCGAGACTGGTGGACAACAGGGCCAGCCACAGGTTCCATTTGCCGTCGGTGACCAGGAAGCCGACAAAGGGCATGACCGCCTCGCTCGGCACGGGCGCGATCATGCTTTCCAGGGCCATGAGGATGAAGGCGCCGGCATAGGCAGTGGTTTCCAGGATGCGGACGGCGATGGTGCTGATCAGTTCGGTAATCATGACGGTTCGTTAGCGAAGGAAATAGAGGAGGGCAATGGCCCCGAAGATCACCCGGTACCAGGCAAAGACCTTGAAATCGTGGTGCGCCACATAGCGGATCAGTCCCTTGATCGCCAGCAGGGCACTGAAAAAGGCGGTGACAAAACCGACGGCAAAGAAGGCCAGATCCTGCTGGGCCAAGGTGTGCCACGACTTGTAGACATCGTACCCGGTGGCGAGAAACATGGTGGGAATGGCGAGGAAAAAGGAGAACTCCGTGGCCGCCTTGCGCGACAGGCCACAAAACATGCCGCCGATGATCGTTGCCCCGGAGCGCGAGGTGCCGGGAATCAGTGATACCACCTGGGCCAGGCCGAGCTTGAGGGCATCCGGCCACTCCATTTGTTCGACCTCGGTGATCCGCGGCACGCGCTCACGCCGCTCCACCCAGAAAATGATCAGCCCGCCGACGATCAGGGCCACGGCCACCACCACTGGGTTGAACAGATGCGCCTTGATCAGCTTGTGCAGCAACAGGCCAAACACCGCCGAGGGCAGCACGCCGACAATCAGGTTGAGGGCAAACTTGCGGGCGCTTGCCTCGTGGCCCAGACCGGTCATCACCCGTAGCAACCGCTGCCGGTACAGCCAGCAGACCGAGAGGATGGCTCCGAGCTGAATGCAGATCTCAAAGGTCTTGGCCTGTTCACCGGTATAGGCCAGCAGGTCGCCGGCAATGATCAGGTGGCCGGTGGAGGAGATGGGTAAAAATTCGGTCAAGCCTTCGACCACGCCAAGTATAACGCTTTGGATCAGCGCGAGAATTTCCATGATGCACACAACTCCGAGGAACAGTAGGGACGTGTCCGCCCTGCGATGGGTGAAGCGAAAACGCAAACGGTCGGCAAAAGTCTCCTGCTGTTACCCAAACGATGGCCCCCTGTCAAGCAGAGACGGTTCGGCGTCCCGCCGTTGCGCGGGGGCGATCAATCGCCATTGCTTCCCCGGCTGTCCAGATAGGGCTGATATTCGCGCACATACATGTCGGAAAGGGTGAGAAAGGCGGTGACTGCCAGCGGGCCGTAAATGATGCCCAGCACGCCGGAGATGCTCATGCCGCCGATAATCGAAAGCAGCACCAGAATGGGCGGCAGCTGGGCCTGGGCGCCGACGAATTTCGGTTTGAACATGTATTCGATGAACACGGTCAGGAACAGATAAAAAACAAGGGTGACCACGGCCTGCCAGAACTTGCCTTTGAGAAAGAAAATCAGCGTGGTCGGCAGGAGCACCAGGCCGACCCCGAGAATGGGCAGGAAGGCGAGCACCCCCATCACCACCCCCCAGAGCACCGGCGACACCAAGCCCATCGCCGCGAAAAATATGCCTCCCAACACCCCCTGGATAAGGCCGCTCAGACCGTTGCCGATCAGGATGGTGCCGGCGATGGAGGAAAATTTGTCGATCAGCAGCCTGTTTTGCGCTTCGGGCAGCGGCGACAGCTTGAGCAGGAAGGCGGTCAGCCGGTGGTATTCAATCAACAGAAAATAGATGCAGACGATCAGGATGCAAAAATCGAAGAAAAATCGCATGATGTCGGTCGCCCAGGTCGACACCTGGCGGGAGGCGAACAGGCCGGCGGTGGTCAGCAGCCGGGTCATCAGCTCGGGGATATTGGCCACCTCGAAATTGATGCCGAAATCCGCCAGCAGCTCTCCGGTTCGTTGGATCAGCGTGCTGTTTTGCAGGGTCTGCTGCAAAAGCGCGAAGATATCGGTCCGCCTGCCCAGCTGGATCACAGCCGGAATCTCGGCGGAGATGGATTTGATGCAATACATCAACGGCAAAAAGACACACAGGGTGATCAGGGTGCAGGTGAGGGCCGCGGCCACCCAGGGCCTGGTTTTGGAGCTCAGGCGGCTGTAGGCCGGATGAAAGATGCTGGCCAGGAAAAAGGCGACGAACAGCTGATTCCAGAAGGGCCAAAGCACCACCCCGAGCATCAGCAAGGCGAGGAGGAAAATAAAGAGAAAGGTGATTCGCTGAAGAGGGGGAAGGGATGACGTCATGAACGCTCCTGATGCGTTGGGGTGTGGACCGGTGATGCACCGGAGAAAGAAGTATTGCCGCCATTGTAAAAACCCAGCGTCTTTTGCGCCAGTCTATTGTCGAACAAATCAGGCTGGATTCGGCTGCCGGAAGCGGTTGCGGCCAGGAAAATCGCAGGCTGCATCGGGTGGGATTTCCGCTCTTTCCTTCGCGGCAAACCGGGAAAAGGCTTGCAAGAGGATAGCGAATGGTGTAGATAACTTTTCCTCCTGTCCGCATGAGTACAACCGTCGGGGCGTAGCGCAGCCTGGTTAGCGCGCCTGCCTTGGGAGCAGGAGGTCGAGTGTTCGAATCACTCCGCCCCGACCAGTTGTAAAGAGTAAATAATCAAGGGTTTACCGGTTTCCGGTGAACCCTTTTTTATTGTCGCTATCTCAACGGGGTACAAAATCACCTCCGCTTGGAAAGGAATAATCCTGCCGCCTCTTGCGTTAATTTTTTTTCGCTCGGAGGAGGTGCAGAATTTTGTGGCCGAAACCAAGGGAAAACTGCGGCTTTTCTACTTGCCGCCTTACTCGCCGGAACTCAATCCCGACGAGTTGGTGTGGAACTTTTGCCTGAAAATCGCCCTTCCAAGCCTTTCATGGCTGTTACCTGAGATTGCCGATAGAGTGCAAATAAATTTCGGTGTTGGTCAGTGACTTATGACAAAGAATCTTGGAAATCGTTTCCTTGTCATAAGGAACTCTTTTTGCTTACTCCTTGAAATAAAAAAGGGTTCTTGAAAAAATCAAGAACCCCGTCAAATTTCATTTGGTGGGCGATACAGGATTTGAACCTGTGACTTCCACCGTGTGAAGGTGGCACTCTCCCGCTGAGTTAATCGCCCCAAGGTAGGCTGTAATTTATAGAAGGATGAAACTCAAGGCAAGCGATTTTAGCGTCGCGTTCTCCAGAAACGGCTTAATATCAGCAGCGGAACGATTTTCTGTTTTTTCGTGAAAATGTTTCTGCCTATATGTGATCGCTTATATCCCGCGTGATTTGCTTTCCTCTGCCTGTCCACAGCAAGCTGTATCCCCGGCCCATTCATCACATCTCTATCCACCGGTTATATGATTTTTCCGGTTAACTTATCGATGACGGCTGAGGCAAGGGCCAGGGGATGCAGAAACGATGACCCGTTCATCAGCATCATCTATTTGTTTGTCGCACCAATGCAGAATTTAACCAAATGCGGTTGATTCGTTGATGGGCAAAAGATTGGTATAAAATCGTGATATTATCGCGCACGCAAGGTGCAAAAAGAGGCAACCTTTCTTTACCTCAATTTTTCCCCAGAGGAATTCTTCCAATTTTCTTTAATCCACCTAATCGTTTCCTCTTGATTTTGTATTTCCTCTGGGAGTTGATCGTGGATCATTTTTTCTACCTTACTTCCAAACCCTTCCACCCCCCATGCGACGTGGTCGGTCAGGGAGCTGATAATAAAAAGGACTTCTTGTCCCTCTTTACGGTTAAATTCCGTCGTATCAGGAATTCCAGAAATTCTTGGGTCATCTTTTTTGTACGTGGACCACGCATACTCATACATCAAGTCTTCTTTACTAAAGGTATCCATAAAGCCACCTCATGAATTGGGGGGACATCGGTCTGCCTCTTACTTTATTATTGTAAGCACCAATTTGATGCTGTCTTCCTGTAATGTTTACTCTCCCTAACAATCTGTGCCGTCTCAGCAGAATCTGTGAACACCAATCTGTGCACAGGCCGCTTGCGCCTTCAATGGGTATTCGTGGTGGTGGAAATGTCATGGTTTGTCTGGGTTTCCGGCGACACTGCTGTCGGCTGCAGGTGGATATCCAGTTGCGGGAAGGGAATTTCGATCCCCTCGACCAGGAAACGCTTGTAGATGGCCGTGTTCAACTCATGGGTCAGGCGTCCCTGCACCTGGGGGTGGATGGCCCAGGCCTGCAGTTCGATGTTGATCGCCGAGGCGCCGAAATTGAGCAGTCGCACCCGTGGCGCCGGATGTTGCATCACCAGTTGGTTGTCGCCCGCCACGTCCAGCAACACCTGTTCGATCCGGTCGAGATCGGAACCGTAGGCCACCCCCACTTGGATGCGCAACCGGTAGTGGGGTTTGGGCATGCTCTGGTTGACAATTTTTACATTGGTGATCACTGAATTAGGAATGGTGATCAGGATGTCATCGAGCGTCAGGATGCGGGTGCTACGCATGCCCACGGCCTTGACCTCGCCCCGCTCGCCGTTTTCCAGGACGATGAAGTCGCCGGTGCGAAAGGGGCGGTCAAGAAAAATCGAGACCCCGCCGAAAAAGTTGGCCAAGGTCTCGCGGGCGGCGAGCGCCACCGCCACGCCGGCGATACCGGCGGAGGTGAAGATCGCCGCCACCGGCAGGCCGAAATAGGTGCCGCCGTGATAAAAGACCACAAAGACCAGGGAAAACGAGAGCAAGCGGCACAGCAGGCGGATGACGTCGGCATCAAGGGCGTCTTCCTTGATGTGCTGCGAGGTGATGATCCCATTCATGGTCACGCTGCCGGCAACGAGAATGGCCCAAGCTTGCAGGATCAGGAGGGCGAACTCAAGGCCCATGACAGTGGCTTTGAGGACCGCTCCGGTGATATTGATTTGATGGTCGATGAAGAAGCGGAGAAACAGGCAGAGCCCCATGGCGGAGAGCGGGGCGAGGAGCAGATGCAGTCGCCAGACGCGGGCGGTTTCCCGGTCCTTGATCGCGCGGTGCCAGCGCAATAGTTTCCACAGCAGCATGCCGCCCAGGGTGAGGGCCAGCACCAGGCCGATCCACTGCCACACCGCCTGCTCGACCATTTCCCGCTTCATCCATTGGGGGAGGGCGTTAATCATTCCACGGGGAATCAGCCAGCCCGGGGTGAAAATGTATTGTTCGTAGATGCCTCCCATGGCGCCGGGTTGGTAGGGCCGATGCCGTATCTTGGTGTAGAAGGCGTCCAGGCGGGCGATGGTTTCCGGGGCGAACAGAAAATCGTCGGCGCGCGGACCACTGGTCACCTTGGCGATCAGCAGTTCGGTGTGGGGCACCCGCCATCTGGCGAGCTGCTGTTGCTTGACCGCGCTGTTATCGGGAATGTCAGACGGGGCGGGCAGAGGGATTCGGTCGAGGATTTCGCGCAGAAGAAGCACCGATTCCAGGCCGATATCGTTGGCCATGTTGGGTGGGACACTGCTCAGATCGAGGCAGCGCATCGCTTTCTCCAACTCGTCCCGGATCGTGCGGCGATCCGCCGATGGCGCCCGCATGGCCTGGACAAAGGCCGTCGAATGGGCGAGAAAACTTTCGAGGGTCGCGCGGGGGCTGGCGGTGTCCACCGGCTCCAGGGGGAAGGGTTCCGTTCCTCTGGCGGTGGCGGCAAGAATCAGGAGTATGAGCAGAGGGGCGAGCAGACGGGTTGCCACGGAGTGCATGGGAATCTCTCTTGTTGATTCAATCGGGTGCGCGGCGGCTTGGCTGGAGACGTCAGGGACACGCGTTTTCCCTGATCGCAACAACGCAAAAACAGCCGATTCCGATGAAGGTGCCGCACGCCGCATTTTTCTTGTTACGCTTAGCATGTTTTCCGGTAAAATCATATCGTCAAGCGGCCAGCATTGGCCATGAAACAACCAGAGAGCCGGTATGTCACCACAACACAATAGAAATGCGACGCCGAGGCGGTGCCTTGTCGTGTGCGCCGTTTTTTTACTTGCGCTCCACTGTCTGCTGCCAGGCGGGGCGGAAGCGCGGGTTTATGCCTATATCAACGCCAAGGGAGAGCTCCATTATACCCCGGTCAAGGGCGGCAAGCTGCGCAAGCTGGGACAAAAGCCCGGCAAGGGGACCCGGTTGGCGGGCACGGGGTCACTTTCCCGGCCGTTGCAAGCCTTCATCGACAAGACGGCCACCGCACAGGGGCTCGACCCCCTGCTGGTCAAGGCGGTGATCAAGGCGGAGTCGAATTTTGACCCCAATGCAGTCTCGGACAAGGGGGCCCAGGGGCTGATGCAGCTGATGCCGGCGACCGCCAAGGACCTCCGGGTCGCCGATCCCTTTGATCCCCAGGAAAATATCGTCGGCGGCACCAGATACCTGCGATTCCTGCTCGACAGCTACGACGGGAATTTGGAGTTGAGCCTGGCGGCATACAATGCCGGGCCGGGCAAGGTGAAAAACGTGGTGCCCGACATCGATGAAACCCGGACCTACGTGGCAAAGGTACTGGATACCTATCAGGCGTACCAAAAGAAGCCATAGCCCCCGCCCCCTTCCTGCCCCCGAGAACCAGCCCCGAAGGGGGCAGAAAATTCCCGTTATCGCCCGCCCACTCCTGGCAGCCAAGCCAGGACCCGCTGAATTTGCCTATCCCAGCACGACCACTCGTGCCCGCCTGGCCCTTCCTCATAGCACACCGACAAGCCCAGTGACGCCGCATGCTCGCGGAACCGGACATTGTCCGCGTGGAGGAAATCCTCGGTCCCGCACCACTGGTACAGGTCAGGGCGCGGATGCTTCTGTTCGACCAGCCGCGCCGCGAGGGTGAAGAGGTCGTCGCCGCCTCCGGCCAGCGCGTCGATTTCGCCAAAAATGTGGCGGAACTCGCCGTGCCCCGCCACCTGTTCCTCCTTGGCAAGGCGGACGACATCCAACGCCCCCGACAAACTGGCAGCCGCCGCATACCGCTGTGGGTGCGTCAAGGCCAGCTTGAAGGCTCCGTAGCCGCCCATGGAAAGCCCGGCCACATAGTTGTGGTCGCGCACCGCGGAGAGCGGGAAAAAGTGGCGGGCAATGGCCGGCAGCTCCTCGCTGACAAAGGTCCAGTAGCGTTGGCCGGTGATCGTGTTCGCATAAAAACTGCGGTGCACGGCGGGCATGACCACGGCCAGGTTGAGGCCTTCCAGATAGCGTTCGATCGCGGTGCGCCGTTGCCAGGCGGTGTGATCGTCGGACAGACCATGGAGCAGGTACAAGGTGGAAAACCGCTTCTGGCGGTCTGACGTACCGCGTTGGGTCTCCAGGGGATCGGGGTCGGGCAGCAGTACCTCCATGGACGACATCAGCCCCAGCACCTGGGAAAAGAAATGACAGTGAATGAGTGCCATTGATTCCGCTCCGTTATGCCGTGTTGGTGTGGTTGCCAGCCGCTCGCCTGTCCGGCGGCGGGGCGACCCGGTGGAATGCCGCCGCCTTTCGCCGACCAGTTGGAACCTCCTGCGGCCAGCATGTTCCCCTGGTGCAGGGGAAGCAATAATCGAACGATCCGCCGGCAAAGTCAACGGGTTTGCGGACAGAAGCGCAAAAAGCCCCATTCGCCGCCGATCGATTGATCGATTGCCGCGCACCACCGCGCGCAGCAGACGGCTGACACGACGACGGTCATGGGGCTGATACATGGACTATGCATTTTCTACCTAATCTCACTCTATTGTTCTTTGCCGTCCATCACTTTATTAATGAAAAAAATGCAAGGCAACCTTGTGGATTGCTCGGGCGACGATTTGAAAACAATACCAGTCGGCCTCAATTCCGGTCGTTGCTCTCTGTATCTGAAGCGAGGGAAGAGGAATCAAGCCGCTGGATCGTGGGGAAAAACAATGCCGGTCGCGCATTGTTGAAGAAAACAGATTGCCTCATCAACCACAACAAAGGAGTCAATGCCATGGCCAACTACATCTTCAAGGGAAAACTTCGCGCCTATATCTGCAAGGAATGCCTCGATGTGCTTGCCGGCGTTCAAGTGCGCCTTTATCGCCACCGAGACAATCAAGATGTGTCCAATTTGGTGCAGGCAGAGCCGAAGCATACCTTTGCGGTGCTCAGCGATGCGGAGATAGCGGCCAAGGAGCGATTCCTGATAGCCGAAACCCGCACCGATGAGCAGGGCGAGTTCGCGTTTCGGCTCAGTACCGACAAGGACAAATACGCTGGCGAGGCCTTTGAGGTGGATGTGCGGATGACCTCGGTGCCGGGGCAGAAAGCCGATGCCAAGCCGGCGACGGTGCAGTTCACCATCACCTCGCTCAAACCGGAATGGACGCAGCACGGCAATGAGCTGATCGCCCCGTACTGGGATTACCTCATCCCCGCGCGCTTTTGGTGTCATCTGCTTGCCTATTTCGACCTCTGGGTGATTTGTGGCAGGTTCGTGACCTGCGAGGGAAGAAGGCCGCTGCCCGGCGCCACCATCCGTGCCTTTGACGCCGACTGGATTCAGCATGACGCCCTTGGCGAGGCGATCACCGACTTCAATGGCCAGTTCCGCATCTATTACACTTCCGCCGATTTCAAGAAAACACCGCTTTCACCGTGGATCAACATCGAGCTGACCGGTGGGCCGGACCTCTTCTTCCAGGCCGAGTACGGCGGCAGCCTGGTGATCAACGAGAGTTCCTCGGCGGGTCGCCAGGCCGGCCGCGAAAATGTGGGCCACTGTTTTTGCATCGAGCTGTGCACGGATAAAATCGTGCCGCCGGATGCCGATGAAATCCCCCATTGGGAGCGGGTCGAGGAGTTCGAGGTCGACACCGATTTTTCGCCCGAAGGCTATGCCGGTGGCGGGTCGCTGGTCATGCACGACTGCATCGACCTGCACGGCAACATGCCGCTGACGAACGTGGCCAACGGCAAGGCCCTCAAATACCGTTTCCTCATCGGCGCCTGGACCTGGCCCGGGGCGGAAGACCCGGCGGTAATCCCGCCCAACGCCCCCGCTGACGCCGATCTGGTGCCGGTGAAATCGATCTGCGACTCCACGGTCGGGTATATCTATTACAGCGATGCCAACGGCGATCCGCGCTCGGCACCGGTCATTGTTCGCTCGGGCGACCTCGATGGCGACGGGTGCCTCACCCTGCTCGGCATGGTTGTCAAGGTCGACATGCACGACGGCACCACGGCGGACATCACGGTGACCGAACACAACTTTGTCGGCGCCTATCTGCTGATGACCATGAATTCGCATGCCCACACCCCCGCTCCCTACGACATTCTCCACTACCTGGGACTGGCGGCGGCGGGCACGGCGGTACCGGTGGCGGAACGCGCCCCCATTCGCCGCTTCAAGCTGCGCTTCCAGGTGTACGATGTTGATCAGGCCGTTGATAAAACGACCGACAACAAGACCCTCGGCGGCCTGGTGATCGACAACTCCCCGGTGAAATATGCCTTGCACCTGACCGAGCTCATGGGCGACCTGTGCAACAAGATCACCAACGAGGTACATATCCTCTACACCATCGATCATCCGCACCTGAATTCCTTCAGTGTGACGATCGAGAACAACGGCGGCATCGTCCACAACGCCCCGCCGCTACCCCACGGCACGTTCAGCGGCAATTTCTTCTTCCGCGGCGGGGAGAGCGGCGGCGCGGGCTTTACCGTCAATGTCGCGGCCGATCCGGTCTGCGCCTATGCGGTCAAGCTCAGTTGGCAGACCCGGCACTATCACAGCAACCGGGGCAACAGCCGCCACACCCAGATCCTGTACTGCAAGTGACGGCCGACGGCCCGGCTTCGGACAAAAGACGCCGTGATGGAACGGAACCAGGGATGCAAGGGGGCAACGTTGATGCCGTGCACGCCTCAAGCGAACGGGTGAACGTTGTCTCATGTTGACATATTTCACGATAAGGAGGTCACGATGAGTGGAGCGACTGGTCAGCGAACACGGGGCGTGTGGTGTGTGCTCTTCCTGCTGGGCATGCTCGGGCCGAGCGCTGATGGGGTGTGGGCCCAGGGAACCGCGCAAGGGGAAATCGAAGGCCGGGCGGCGCCGGTCGCGCGGCGCATGTGCCTGGCCGGGGCACACGCCGGAAGCCTCTGCAATGAGGACGCGGATTGTCCGGGAGCTGCCTGCCGGGATCGCAACATCGTCAACCTGTCCGTGGCCGTGCACTACGACGCGCCGGCCGGGGACATCACCACGATCCAAAACATGGTCAGCGCCGGTTCGACCACCCTGTTCGATGTGACCGACGGGCAGACCGAAATCGGCCAGGCAACCATTCACAACAATTCCGCCGGGACCACCCGGGCCGACATCCGCGTCTACCCGGCGACCTGCACGGGCGGCACCCAGATTGGCAATGCCTGCAACATCAGCAACGACTGCGCCGACACGCCCGGCACCAACGATGGACGCTGCGGCGTCTGGTGGATGGCGGATACCGGTTCGTGGCGCAATAGCGGCAGCGTGCATGTGTCGATCAATTATATCAACGCCGCCGGGGCCAATGTCGGCCAATTCATCGGTCACGAGCTGTCCCATCTGCTCTTCGACGTGCGCGACGAATACGAGAGCCGTCCGGGGTGCGGAGCGAATACGGGCAACGCCGACTGTCCGGACGCCGCCGCCGGACAGACCGAATGTCTGATGGACAGCAACCAGTCGGAGTTCTGCTGGGGGCAGGGAAACCCGGCCAACCTGACCGACCTGACCGGGGGCAACCATGACGCCACCAACATCACCGAGCAGTCGCAATGCCGCAATAACCGCTCCTGCTGGGAACAGGTGGTCTGGGCCTGGCCCAATACCATCCTCGCTCCCACCGGCGCGCCCGATCCGGCGGCCCACGGTGCCGCCGTCAACCCGACCCAGTTCGTGGTGACCCACGACACCGTGCGGGTGGTGCTGGTGCTTGACGAATCCGGCAGCATGAACGCCGAGACTCCCAAGCGCATCGAGCGCCTCAAGGTCGCGGCCAAGAATTTTGTATCCCTGGCCGAGAACGGCACCGAACTGGGGATCGTTTCCTATGCCAGCGACGCCGCCGTTGCCAGCGGCCGGACCGAGGTGGCCATCGCGCCGCTGGGGGCAAACCGCGCCGCCTGGAACAACGCCATTGACGGCCTCGGACCGAGCACCCGGACCAATATCGGTGCCGGTCTGCAAAAAGCCCGCGACCTGATCACCGCTGCTGGCGGGGTGACCGCCAACACTTATATCGTGCTGATGAGCGATGGCCTGAACAACGAGCCGGCGCCGCAAGCCAACGCCGATGCCGATCTGAACGGCAAGATCGCCATGCTGCTCGCCGACGGCATCCCGGTCTACGTCACCTGCACCGGCAGCGACTTGGGCTTGGCGTCGCAGTGTTCGGAAATCGGCACCGGTACCGGTGGCCACTACGTCGATTCGGCGGACTCCGCGCGGCTGCCGGAAGCCTTCGCCGACTTCCACGAACGGATCGTCGCCCACGAGCCCGTCCGTTCGGTGACCGGCGATCTGGCCAAGGTGACCCCCAAGGATCCGGTGGCCACCGCGTTCGTCGAAGAGGGCGCGCAGTCGGCCTCGTTCGTTTTCCAGTGGGCCAATCCCGAGGCCGGGGCCAACATGGTCATCCAGGACCCCAAAGGCGATTATCACGACACCCAGCAGATGACCATGGGCCGCTTTCTGCGCGTCGCCAATCCGGTCCCCGGTGACTGGCGGATTTTCGTCAATCCGCGCGGCACGGCCAGCCCCTTCGTTGCCCGCGCCTTTGTCCGCAATCCCGCCAATCACCTGGCGGTCGGGGTCCGCTACCCAAGCGTCATCCCGCAGGGCGATATCGCCATCTATGCCTACCCCAAGAACATGGGGCTGGCAGTAACCTCCACCGAGCCGATCCTGGCGCGGGTGACCCGCCCGGATGGCACGCACGACACCCTCGAACTGTTTGATCGCGGCCGCGATGCCGCCGGCCATGGCGACGATGTCCCCGGTGACGGCGTCTTTACCGGTGTTTACAAAGGGACCGCCCAGGCTGGCCCCTATCAGTTCCTTGTCCAGGCGGACATCAAGGACTGGCAGGTCAGCGCCGATGCCCACGAATACAAGCAGGAGGGGCCGACCACCCGGTTCGTGCGCGAGGCGCGCCTGTCCTCCGCCGTCGATGATCCGAACGTGATCGAAAGCACGCCGGAAGACGACCGGCCCGTTGTTGTCGAGGATGGGTGGCAGTGCGAACGCTACCTGTGCCTGATTTTGTTGGCCCTCCTCGTCTTCCTGGTGCTCAACCTGCTGTGGCTACTCTCTTGCTGGCGCTCGCGGCGATAAGTTGGCGGTCACCGTCTCGCATCGAGGCGGCGAGCCTTGTTATCCCCTGGGGAAGTTGACCCGAGAGGCAAGAACAATCGAAACCACCCGGACGGGGGGGATCTCCCCCCCGTTTTTTTGTGGCCGACGAGGGGTGCGGTGTCGGCCGTTGGCAATCCCGATTTTGTCCGGGGTCACCGGTCCCTTTTCGCTTCGTTCACAAGCAACTCACCCAAAGCGGTTTGTCGCCTGCTGGTGTCTTGGTTGCGCACCGCCATGGCCAGCGCCTTGCGCGTGCCCACAAAAACGGCCAGCCGCCGGGCCCTGGTCAGGCCGGTGTAGATCAGATTGCGAAAGAGCATTTTGAAATGCTGCGGAAGGACCGGGAGGATCACCGCTTCAAATTCACTGCCCTGGGCTTTGTGAATGGTGATGGCGTACGCCAGTTCCAGTTCGACGATGTCCTCCTTGCGATACACGACCTCCCGATGATCGGGGAAAAAGGAAACCACACAGGTCAGCTCTTCGTTGTCCAGGTGCGTGATCCTGCCGATGTCGCCGTTGAACACGCCCAACTCATAGTTGTTCTTCCGGTGGATGACCCGGTCGCCCACCCTGAACAGCCGTTCTCCCACGGTAAGCTGCGCCTTCCCTTCCCGGGGCGGATTGGCCGCTTCCTGGAGCATGCGGTTAAGGCTATGGGTGCCGAGGCTGCCACGGGTCATGGGCGACAACACCTGGATTTCACAATGCGGTCCGAAATATTTGGGAATCCATTCCAGGTAGAGCTTGCAGACCGTGTCCGAGGCGGTCAGTCCATAATGCAGGGCTGACCAGGGATGTACCTTGCCCAGCACGGCGCGCAAGGCATCGATGTCGGTGTGCGCGCCATGGATCGCCTCCAGATTGACATGCTGGAACTTTTTCGGCACCACGAATCCTGGCTCATAGGGTACCAACGGTTCATTGGTCCGGAAGGCGTACAGGTTTGCCTCGTCCTCCGGGAGAGTGTCCCGGGTGCGCGCCTGCAACCGTTTGACCTTGCCGATGAAAGTCAACTGCTCCCGGGTGGCTTCCACCGCATCGATGAAGAGGCAATCCGCCTTGTTCCGCCACAATGCCGGCTTGTTGAACGGTGAGTCGATCGAGGGCAGCGCGCCGCTGTTGATCTGATGCGCGTATTGGACGATCAGCGATTGCCGCGCCTGCCGGAAGACCTTGCTGAGATGGAAACAGGGGATCTGTTGGGAGGCGATCAGGTCGTGCAACACGTTGCCCGCACCCACCGATGGCAGCTGGTCCGCATCGCCGATCAAGAGCACCTGACTGTGCTGGGGCACCGCCCTGAGCAGCGACGCCGTCAAGCTGATGTCCAACATCGAGCATTCGTCGACGATGAGAAAATCCGCCGCCAGCGGTTCCTGCTCGTTTTTCTTGAATGTTCCCTGCTGCCACTCCAGCAGGCGATGGATCGTTTTCGCTTCCCGGCCAATCACCTCCGCCATGCGTTGGGCGGCCCGGCCCGTGGGCGCGGCGAGCACGACCTTAAATCCCATGGCCTCAAGCAGGTGCACCAGCACCAGGGTGGTGGTTGTCTTGCCGCAGCCCGGACCGCCGGTCAGGATCGAGAAGCGTTCACCGGCGATTTTGGTGACCGCGGCCGCCTGTTCCTCGCTCAAGGATAAGGTGTGGGACGCGCAGTACCGGTCAATCCAATGCCTCACCCGATGTGTGTCGAGGGAGGGAGCGGGACCGTGGCGCGCAACCCGCTGGGCCACGTAAACCTCGTCGAAGAAGAGCGATTTCGCGTAGTAACAGGCCACTGTCCCCTGTCCTGGAACGGCAAGGTGCCGGACCATGAGCCGCCCGTCCTGTTCCATCTGATCAAGCAATGCGGGAAGCCGGCCACCGACTTCCAGGTGCAACAGCTCCCCGACCTGGGCCTCGATTTGCGACGCGGTCAGGTAACAGTGACCGAAGTCCCTGCTCGCCGCCAGCACATGTCTGATCCCCGCCATGACGCGCTGCGGGCTATCGGCCGCCAGGCCAATACTCAAGGCCACCTTGTCTGCGGAAAAAAAGCCGATCCCGTAAATATCCTGGGCGAGCCGATAGGGATCCTCGGTGACGGAGGCGATGGCACGGTCGCCGTACTGCCTGTAGATGCGGACGGCAAACAACGTGCTGATGCCGTGTTGCTGGAGGAACATCATCACGTCACGGATCGCCCGATGCGCCGCCCAGGCCGTGCTGATCATTTCCAGTTTCTTGCGTGCGATCCCCGGGACCTCGAGCAGCCGTTCTTTCTCCCCTTCAAAGACAGCAAGCGTTTGTTCCCCGAAGTGGGCGACAATGCGTTTGGCGGTCTTGGGCCCCACCCCCTTGATGAGCCCGGAGCCCAGATACTTTTCCAGCGCGGCCGAGGTGGCCGGTTTTCGTTCAATCGCCTGGGTGGCCTGGAATTGGCGGCCATACTGGGGATGCGCGGTCCAGGCGCCCTTGAACTCCATGGTGGCGCCGGCGAACACCTTGGTCTGATGGACGACCACCGTCTCCTGCCGCAGAGGGTTGGCGAACGGGGAAACGCGCAAGATGGAAAACCCATTGTCGGCGTTGTGATAGGTCACGCGCTCCACAATGCCCCGGATGGTTTCTTCGATCGCCCCGGTGTGTCCGGTGGTTGGTTGTCGCATGGGAAGAAGGGGGATTGGGCAAAAAAGTCCGGCCCGCCGCGCATCGAGGGCCGATATATTGATCGTCTGATCATTCCAAACAAACTTCGCGAAAAAAGGCAAGAGATCGGTTCTGCCACCGCCAACCGCGAGCAGAAGGGGCGTTTTCGGCCGTGCCAACGGCCTTGGGTAGACCTGGCGAACAGCTGCGGCGCGGCGTTAGAGGGAGAGGTTCTGGAGGGCGTGGTGCAAAGCGTTCGGGATGGCCCCGATCAGCTCGGCAACCTGCGTGGCCGGAGTGGGATGGGCGAACAAGCCGCACAGCCGATTGGCCGTGGCCGCGACAACGGCGGCTTGGATCGGGGCAACACCTGATGCGCACAAGCAGGCCAGCAATCCGGTGAGCGTGTCACCTGTGCCCCCGATGGCCTCCATCGCCGGAAACGAAGGGCTGCTGACCTCGGCAACCACCTGATCCCTGCACGCAATGTAATCCGTGCCGCCCTTCACCAGCAGATGGGTGGCGGCATTGCCGTACCGGTATGCCTGATGGATCAGTTCTTCAACCTTGTTGTGTTGATGGAGGAGGAATCCTCTTGTGTAAAAAGGATGCGGCGCCATTTCATCCGCCAAGAAAGCCAGCTCGCCGGCATCGGGCGTGAAAAAATCATAGCTGGCCGCCTGGCCACTCATCTTGGCCGCATACATGAAGCCCGCATCGGCAATCAACATCGGCGGCGTGGCCAGGGCCTCGACGGCAAAGAGCACCTTGGTGTGCCAATCCACATCGGGTTGCAGGTAATGAAAGGTGAGCACGTGCAGGTCATGCGCCTGCACGTGCTGGGTGAGGAATTGATAGACACGCCGACTCCCTTGCCCGGTGCCGATATCTCCGGCAATGAAAGCGTAAATTTCCGGACCGTCGAGATATTCAGCCGCCTTGGCCGCCGCCGCAAGCAACGCCGGCGTGCCGCGATGAATGGGAATACGCTGGTCGGCGAGCCACAGCTGGCCATCCAGCATGCGCGCCCGCCCATGAAGCAGCGGTACGCGGGCATCAGGAATCGTGCCAACTATGCCAAGCATCGCCGCCGGAGCTCCTCATGGGCCCGTTCAAGTGCGTACCCGCACAAAGTATGTCCAATGTCGCGTGGCCGGGGGGCGTCGCTGAGTTTTTTCCCCACCAGCTCGTTGGCCAGATACGGGACATCCGGGCAGCCGCCGCCGGAAATGTTGACGATTTCCAGGGTGTTCTTGGCCACGGTCATTTTCATGTTCGCGGCGCGCACCATGAGATAGTCGCCAAAATCCGTCACCGCAAACAGGTCGACCGGGGCGAGTAGCGGCGCGGTCACCGGCACGATGCTCAGCGGAAAAATGTTCGCCCGTTCAAGCATCCGCCTGATGGCCAGTTCCTCGATCAGCGGGAACTCAATGACCAGGTCGCAGCCGGTTTGCAGCTCGGGAGGCGGCCCCATGACCCGAACCGGCATGTCCTGTTGCTTGAGCAGGGTTTCACACCGGATCACCTCGCTGGTGTGCTCAAAAACCATGATGCCGCGGCCCGCGCCATCCCCGTGGATGTCCGAACGGGGCGCGGATCTGATTCTTTTCAACCAGCCAAACACGAATCAGCCCTTTCCGATCGTGATCCGGTACCCATCGTCTTCGGCCACGATCTCGACGACCTGCCATCCCAGGCCGGCGGCAGCGCGGCTCACGTTTTCCCTTGCCGTATCGGTGTCCACCAGGACAACCAGTTCCTTGTTTTCCTCTTTGCGCATTGCCTCAAGGGCCATGATTACCGGTTGCGGGCAGGAAAGCCCCCGGGCGTCAACCATCGTTGGCATGTGTATCTCTCCTTACGCGTTCTTGTTTCGCATGGTCAAGCCGATGAACAGGCACACCGCCAGCCCGACCACCACCGCCGCGATCCCATGGGGGCCGATACCGTTCGGGGTGCTGGCCAGTCCGAAATTATGGGCAAAGCCCGCGCCGACAATCATGCCCAAAACGAAAACGGCCGCGTCGCCATCCCCTTCGCCGGCGAGAAAGAGTTGCCGCCCCGGGCAGCCGCCGGCCAGGGAAAACGCGAGACCGGCCAAGCTCATGCCGGCAAAGTTCCACACATGCTGATTGTGCGCTATCGGCTGCCCGGTAAAGCCCGGATGGAACTGGCCGAGAAGCATGTTGGTGACCCACGCAAAAAAGATGAGACTGACAAAACCACTGAGCAAGTGGGTATGGCCAAACAGCAGGCCGTCGCGAATGGCGCCCATGGTGCAAAAACGGCTTCTCTGGGCAAGGATGCCGATGCCCACGCCGATGGCAAGCGAGACCCATAGCGGTGCGTGCATGGAACCTGGTCCCTTCAGGCTGTAGAAGAGAAACTCACTTTTCGCCTGACCTTCGGGTTGTGGCGCGATCAGCAGCAAGGCAAGGAAACCGAGCATGATCAGCGGCATGATCCAGCCCACGGCCGCGTGCGTCGAGTGGGTCCGGCCGAGAGTGTACCCCCGTTTCAACAGCAGGGTGCCGATCCAGATGCCGAACGTCAGGCCGGCAAGCCCCAGCAACGCGTTGCCGTCGCCGCCCGCCAATCGCAGCGCCGCCCTCCAGGGGCAACCGAGGAAAACCAGGGCCCCGATCATCGCGAAAGCTCCCAACACAAAACGAACAATGGGCGCCGAGCCCACGCGTGGACGAAACTCCTTGGCCAGATAGGCGGCAATCAATGCCCCAAGCACAAAACCGATGATCTCGGGCCGGAGATACTGCACCACTTCCGCCCGGTGCAGGCCCAACGAGCCTGCAATGTCTCGTTCGAAGCAGGCCACGCAAATTCCCATGTTCGCGGGATTGCCAAATTTCTGCAGAAAGGCCGCCAGGATGCCGATGATGGCACCCACGCCGACGATGCCCCACCTGGTGGCGAACACATTCTTCCCTCTCATCAATCATTCCTCCTGCCTGCTATGATGCTGTTCAAGATTTTGCAAACGGACACGACAGGTCCGCGGCGCGGTAAATGTGCCGCTCCCCGCAACAGGGGCATGGGGCGGTGAGCACCACTTTTGCATCCAGTGTCTTGGCTCCATGCTCGTCCCGCACCACGCCGTTGTTCTCCCTTATCTCGAAATGGCAGCTGGTAAAATCCTGTCCGGTTCTCGGGCAGAGGAACAGCAAGGACATCATGGTTTGCTGCTGTTGTCGCAAGCGCTGAAACATCGTGGACCCATCGCCAAAAAGCATGTTGTCAAAAAAAGCGCCCTACGATATCATTGCGATCGTCAATAAGTCAAATAGATTAAATCTATGCAAACCGTGGGGCTATCGGGAAACCCGGAGAGAAGAGTTGACTGGTTGAGTTGGCTGGCGCCGGCCGCGGGCTTCAACCCCGTCGGGCCGCCTGTGCAAGGGCGGCCGTTTGGTTCGATTCCAAAACCAGTCTCCAGCATAAGGAAACCACGGGAAAAAGCACCGGAAGGGCGGGTGGAGACAAGGAGTGGGAGGGCCGGATGGGGTGAGATTCGCGGGATGGCGCGATTGTGCTGACACTCCGTCCCCGCCCCGGAATCCATGGGCGGTTTGAGGCGTTGTCTACCGATGGCGCTTGAACCCGCTCCCAGGGAACGGATGCATGCGGAGCATGGCGAGGTTCCCGGCGCGGGGTGTCACCTGGAAGCGGATCGCCTGCTCCATCGTCGACACGGTCAATCCGTGCGGGAGGCCCCGCCTTCCCGCTCCGCTTGTGTCCGCAGATGCTTGACAAAGGCAGAAGCGGCGGGGTGAAGCGCTTTGTTTTTGCGGGTGACGAGAGAAAAGGGGCGTTCGCCCGAAACATCCTTCACGGAAAGGGCGACCAGCGAGCCGCGCTCCAACTCCGCCCGCACGGACCGGCGCGAGAGCATCGAAATTCCCACTCCGGCCTTGACCGCCTCCTTGACCGCCTCATTGGAGCCGAATTGCGCCACCTCCCGCAGGTCGGACTCCTTGTATCCCTTGTTTTCGAGAATGTGGGCGATATTCTTCCGGGTCCCCGAGCCTTGCTCCCTGAGAACAAAGGGCTGGGCCAGCAACTCGCTGACAGGAATCGGTTGTCGGTCGATCAGGGCGCTGCCCGGCTGGGTGATCAGAACAAGGGTGTCGTGAAAAAGCGCCTGCCATTCGAGACCGCGCTCGTTCCAAATTCCCCCGACCAAGCCAAGGTCATATTCGCCATCAAGCACTTTTTTCGCGATGGCCCGTGAGCCGCTGACATGCACGATGGTTTTGATTTGCGGATACTGCTGGTGAAACATGCCGACGATTGCGGGGAGAATATAGGTTCCGGGAATACTGCTGGCACCGATGAGCAAATTGCCGACAAACTGCCCGCTATAGTGAACAATGGCCTCCACGGCCTCCTGCTGCAGGCGGAGCATTCGGGTGGCATAGCTGTACAGAAGCTGTCCGACCGGGGTTGGTTCCACCTCCCGGCCAAGGCGATCGACCAATTTTTGGCCGAGTTCCTCCTCGAGATTCCGGATATGATCGCTCACCGTCGGTTGCGAAAGCTGCACCGCCTGAGCGGCCTTGGTAAAACTTCGCAGCTCGACGACCTTGCAAAATGCGTCAAGTTTTCGGATGTCCATTTCTGTTATCGATCATCAGAGGGGTCAGATTTGTGACCGTTTGGGGCCGCCCGCCTGCCGGGTGCCGCCGCAACCGGCCGCCGGGGCGTGCAGCTCGGGCTGTCCTTGACCTGTTCGGGGGCAGTGCCACAATCGCTCCCAGGGAAAGAAAAGAACCGTCCCACACGGTCACGGCAAGAGCGTTCTCCTTCTTTCTCAGCGTCCCGTACCCTTTTTTCGTATGCCCAGTCTGGTCGCCAGATTGTGCAGATTGCTCCTGTTCATGCCCAGTTCCCGGGCCGCTGCGGCCCAATTCCCTTGGTTTCTTTCCAGAGTTTCTTTGATGAGTCGAATCTCGTAGGCCTTGACCACAGCCTTCAGGGAGATCCCCTGGCGCCCGATGGCCAGAACTGGTTCGAGGGCACTCCGGGTCAAGGGAGCCTGCACGTTGAGGTCGCCGCTGACAAAGGCCGGGGTGACCGTCACCTCCTTGCCGCCGAGTTGCGTGGCGGACGCCTTGAGCACGGATCGGGAAATGACGTTGTCCAATTCGCGAACATTGCCTGGCCAGGCGTAGCGCGTCAGCAGGTCCAGCGCCTCCTCGCTGATCCGCACCTGATGCAGGCCCAGATTGATTCGCGCTTTTTCGGCAAAAAAATCAGCGAGCAGGGGAACGTCCTCGCGCCGTTCCCTCAGAGGCGCCACGTTGATGGGGTAGACATTCAAGCGGTGATAGAGATCGGCTCGAAAGGTGCCGGCGGCCACCTCCTGCTCGAGATCCCGGTTGGTGGCGGTGATCAAGCGGACATCGACGTGCTGAATCTTTTCGGAACCAACCCGCTGAATTTCGCCCTCCTGGATCGTTCTGAGCAGCTTGGCCTGCACGTCGAGCGGCAGTTCGCCGATTTCGTCGAGAAAAAGCGTCCCCCCATCCGCCAGGGCAAACTTTCCGGTCCTGTCCGAGACCGCTCCGGTGAATGCGCCCTTGACATGGCCAAAGAGCTCGCTTTCGGCAAGGGCAGTGGGCAGGGCGGCGCAATTCAGGTAGAGCATCGGCTTGTCCCGGCGGCGGGAATGGTTGTGCACCGATCTGGCGACCAGCTCTTTGCCGACGCCCGTCTCTCCGAGAATCAGGATGGTGAAATCGGATTTGGCGACAAGTTCGATCTCCTGCCGCAAGCGTTTGATGTGCGCGCTGGCGCCAAGAATCTCGTGGCCCCTCTGTTGCTGGATGTCGCGCATCAGGTCAGAGGCCAGCAAGCCTTGCCGTTCCGCTTCCTTTTCCAGGGCGCTGAACAGTTCGACCGTCTGGATCTGGGCGCTGGTCAACGAGGCGATGACCTGGACGTACTGTTTGGGGAGGTGCCTGAACGCCGTGGAGTCAATGGCATCAAACACCAGCACGCCGACCAATTGCTCGCGCATCAGCAGCGGACAGCCGAGGCAGGCATGAATGTGGTGGACGGATTCCAGGTCGATATCCAGCAGTCCGTCAAACGGATCCGGGAGTTTGCTGTCGCTGGAGAACAACGTCGGTTGACTGGATCCGCAGATGATGTCCAGCCGTGGGTGATCCTTGCGCCGGAAAACCCTGGCCATGGCCTTTGGTTTCAATCCCTTCGCGGCAATGGGGGCCAAGGTGTCGTTTTCGAGCCGGAGCAGGGCGGCGGAATCGTAGGGGATGGCAAGATGGAGCGCTTCCAGCAGCCTTTGGTAACGATCCTCGGCACCCAAGACCGCGGTCAGGTCATGGGCGATGATTGAAAGCGTTTCCAGCAGTTTCATGTTTTTAAAAATACAACAATGTATACATGGGTACAACGATTAAATGTTGCGATTATAAAAACAATTTAGATAACATTTTGATATGTAAATATATTATTACTGGCACGCTCGTTGCTATAAATAAGGAAACGGCGTTCATTCACGCCTCGGAACAACGACCACCAAGAGACAAGGAAACAGCCATGAAGACCATACAACTCGATACCACCAACGAATTCAGTGCGGGGGCCATGAAACGGTTTTTTCTCGTTGAAGATTCCCCCTTTTTCAAAATCATCAACTTCAATCTCGATGCGGGCGTCACCTTTCCGGTACACGCGCACGACCTGGACGGCGATCTGTCCATCCTCGTCTTGGCAGGCGAAGGGTATTTTCTGGATGGCGAAGGGCAAAAAATCCCGGCCAAGGCCGGAGACCTGCTTATCTCGCAGATCCGCGAACCGCACGGGGTCGAGGCGACCACCAAAATGCGGCTGCTGGTCACCATCGCGCCGCCGATTTGACGAGCAGGTCCATAAGGCAAGAGACATCGATCATCCGCAAACAACAACAGTTATTGCCCACGCGCACGTACCCAGAGGTTGCCATGTTACTGACCAAAGACACGACCATCTATACCTTGTCGCAAGAATATCCTTTTTTGATCAATGCGTTGGCCGAGCACAACAAAACCTTTGAAAAGCTGAAAAATCCGATGCTTCGCCAGACCATTGGACGGATGGCCACCATCGAAAAGGCCGCGTCCATGGGGAACGAGGGCGTTCTCGAACTGATGCTCTTTATCGCCGGCACGATCATGGCGACCACCGGCACGCCCATCGAACTCTCTCCGCCCGCTGTTCAGGCGTCTGGGGGGGGAACGGGTAACCTGTCCAGGGAGCGGCGCTTGACGGCGCTCAAGGAGATTATCCGAGAATTGCACGATGGTGCCGAGCTCTCGCGGTTGCAGAAGAAATTTGCCCAAACCGTCGGCGACATCAGCCCGGAAGAGATCGCCTCCCTGGAGCAGTCGCTGGTCAATGAGGGGTTGCCGGAATCGGAAATCAAGAAAATGTGCCACCTGCACGCGGCGTTGTTCCACAACGCGCTGGAGGGGCAAGAGCTGCCGTCCATGCCGCCAGGACATCCCGTGCACACCTATATGGAGGAAAATGCACAGGCAAGAGCGGTGATCGCCGAAATCAAGCAGGAACTCGACAAGGCCGGCGAGGAAGCGGGGGAAACCGTATGGTCCTTTGTTGTTGGCCATCTCCGCTTGCTCGCAGAAGAATTGGCGGCAATACAGACCCATTATGTGCGCAAGGAAAATCAACTTTTCCCGCTGCTCGAACAGCACGATCTGGCTGCTCCGGGGAAAGTGATGTGGGAAGTGCACGATGACATTCGCCGTCAACTCCGCCATGCCCAAGCGTTGCTGGCTGGCAAGGAACGAATGGCGGCCCGGGCGGCCCTGTTGGACCTTGTGGCAGCGGTGGAGGACATGATCCATAAGGAAGAGCGCATCCTTTTCCCCATGGCTCTGCAAGTGTTGACCGATGACGATTGGCGGCGCTGCCGGCTGGGCGAGGAAGAAATCGGATTCGCCTTTGCGGTGACCCCCGGCAGCGAATGGACCGCCGTCGGCACGGTGTCCGCCGCAGCCAATGCGGGGTTGGTCGATCTGGCCACGGGCCAGCTTTCCCCTGAGGTGGTCGATGCCATGCTCCGTAACCTGCCGGTTGATATCAGTTTTGTCGACGCCGATGACAAGGTCGCTTATTATTCGGACAGTAGCCATCGCATTTTTCCCAGAAGCCCCGGCGTCATTGGTCGGGACGTCAAGAACTGTCATCCGCCGAAATCACTGCACATGGTGACCGAGATATTGGAGGCGTTCAAGAGAGGGGAACGGAAAAAAGCGGAATTTTGGCTGGAAATTGGCGGGAAATTTATTCATATCCAATATCTGGCGTTGTGGGATGAGCAAGGCCGGTATCTGGGGTGCCTGGAGGTCGGACAGGATGCCACCCATGTGCGAGCCCTGCAGGGACAGCGCCGTCTGCTGGAGTGGGAATGATGGCGGCGGTCTTCATTCCTGAAAAGACTTAAAACAAATAGATAAGGAGAGCACCATGGCACAGGAAGTACAGATCGATCAGGACGAGTGTTTGGGATGCGAGGCATGTGTTGAAATCTGCCCAGCTGTTTTTGCCTTTGATGACTCGAGAGGCAAAGCGTTCGTGAAAAACGATGCCAACGCCGACGAGGAATGCGTCGATGAAGCCATTGGCTCCTGCCCGGCTGGGTGTATCAGCAAAGAATGACGCACGATCATGAATCGATCTGCCAGTTCCTTTTGGAGAACTGGCAGATCACTGCGGCTTTTGTAGCAAAACCAGGAAGATGAGGAACCGAAAATTTTGGAGCCTCCTGGCCTTGTTGTGGGCCATTACCGCTTGTGGCGCTTGCCTTACAAACGGATAGGGCAATTTTCCCATCCAGCACAGCGCTCTGGAAACGGGGTAAAAATTCCCAGTGGCCGTAATGACCCCGTTCTGCCTTCTTTGCCAAAGGATCATGGCAAAGGGGGCGTTGAATGAATCCTCCCTGCTCGTTGGTCACGTTCGCTTACCGACACCCTGCACTGCCTTGTCCTGTCGCAATGTTTTGCCATTGCGCGTCGATAGTCGAAATTTTTCCGGTTAACTCTCTGTTGCGGCACGTTTCATGCTGTCTATTTGAAAAGGTGAAATGGCTTGGGTGCTCGCGATGAGGAGGCATGTTTTTCCCATTCGAGGCTCAATGGCGAACTCTATTCATACAGGAGGCAAAATGTGGAGAGAGTGAAAATAAAAAAATGGGTCCATCCGGTCGATAAATTTCCTCGCATTTCACACCGTGCTTCTCTCATGGAAGCCGTGGCTGCCTTAAAAAAGGCAGATGCATATTGCCAGGCAGGCTGTTTTGCACAGAGAATTCTCTTAGCCTATGACGCGGGGGGGCGCATTGTCGGCAAACTCTCGCCGGTCGATATTGTCGGGGCACTTGCATCCCATTGCGAAAGTTCCAAGGCGAATATCGGCGGATGGTCGAAGGGCTTGATCGTTACTTTGCTTGAGAAGCTGAAACAGTATCTTTTGCCGGGACGGAAGCCCCTCGCAGAACATTGGCAGAAAGCCCACCGAATTAGCATGTCTCCATACATCAAGAGGTACTCTTCCAGCAACATGATCGGAGCCAACGACACCATGGAGGTGGCGTTTCGTCTATTTGTCGCAGGCCGCCATGACTCGTTGTTCGTTGTGCAAAAAAAAGAAATACACGGCTTGCTCCTGTTCGCAGATGTTTACAAAGAAATCAGCAGGTTCCTGGAGTGCTGCCCCCTAGCGCAATTGGGTGGCCGCGATAGCGTGCGACTGCCAATCGAGAGAGACTTGTCACCGGTGCCCCGAGGGTTGTCAGCCAGGGCTCCAGCGACTCAAACTGTTTAACCGCACCGTTGTCGGCCGTTACGGAACAGGTGCCAACATCCCTTTGCCGTCATGTGGCGGCTGTCATGGAGGGGTATCCTTGTCGAGCAAAACAATTTTTATTACTGAAAAAGACAAAAAACGAATTGAACAACTGCTGCTCTTCTGTGATTGCTTCACGGGACAGGAGAGAAAATATATCCGTAAATTGCATTACGATATGAGCCAAGGACATGTGGTCAGCGCCGGGGAAATGCCGTCCAATGTTGTCACCACCCATTCTTGGGTGGTGCTGTGCGATCTTTCCGATGGCGAGGTGTTTGGCTTGACCCTGGTCTTTCCCGAAGAGGTTGATTCACAAGGGAACAGAGTGTCCATCCTGAGCTCGATTGGAGCTGCGCTTATCGGGCGGCAAAAGGGGGATACCATAGCCTATTCAACCCCTTCCGGTATCCGCAGATGTCTCATTACGACCATTTGTCAATCGCCAGAACCATGCGTCAAGCCCCCGTAGAGTTTCGGCTCTAGAAAAGGCGTCAACCTCGTACCGGAAGGCTGAGGGTGACAATCATGCCTCCCTGCGGTCTGTCCTTGGTCGAAATTTTTCCTCCCAATGTGTAGACAATGTTACTGTACATGGACAGATTGAGCCCCATTCCCTTGCTTGCGCCTCTGGACACAACAAATGGCTGCCACAATCTTTCCATTCTTTCTGAAGTTATCCCCGGGCCACTATCGGAAATTTGAACGCATACCTCTCCTGATTTGCAATAGGTGATGATGTCGATCTGACCATCACTCCCTACCGCATCCAGTGCGTTTTCGATCAGGTCCAGGATCAGTCGTTGTACTTGTGTGCCATCGGTCCTGATAGTGGGTAGTTGTTCGTCAAAGTGCAGATTAATGGCAATATTCCTATCCTCCGCCTCTTTTTCATAAAAGGAAAGGAATTCTCGAAGTATCCAGTTGAGTTGAATGTCGTATTCTGAATCGATTTTTTGCGAGAAACGGGCAAGCCTATCAATGATTGTCCTTATGCAACGCGCGTGGATTTGGATTTTTTCCAAGGCATCCTGATTGTTCTGGTAGCGATTGGTGTACCGTGTTTCCTCCTGAAGGTGGAGCTTCACGACCCTATCCGCTTGTTTTTGTATCTGTTGGAGGGGGCCGCCGATATCTTTGGCAACGCTCGCTGCAATTCGAGCAATATTAGCTATTATCTCAACATGAACCAATTGACTGTATAGCAATTTTTGTTGCTGGTCCCGCTTTTCAATCCACCTGACGATGACTCGGCTTATGATCATCGAGAAAAGCATGGAACATGCCGATAATACCAAAACAACGTAGATCGCCAAGTTCCGATAGGTATAATATCCGTCGAGAGAAGTGCCGAAATGCGTTTTAAGAAAAAGTTTCCAGTTGCTATCGTTAAACCATTTGCTGGTATAGAGGAATTCCTTGTCTTGGACGACGTTTATTTGTTGGTAATTCTTGAGCATGCGGTGCTCAATGGCATTGAGATGCCCCTGCTTCTTGAGACCCGCTGCCGGGTGCGCTCCGTTGACACTGAGAAGATACGCTTCGTTGTTCGGGGTTGTTTGGATGCGTCCGAGCATGGCTTCTAACAGGAGTGGGTTGATGGTCGCCCGTAATACACAGGTTTTGCGTCGGTCGCTCAATGCAATAATAAAATTTGAGGCACCACGCTGATCAACAAAGACATCGCTGACAGCCACACCGCCCATCAACACCTGGTTAAACCATTGCGCCTCTTTATAGTCCCTGCGCGAGTCCTCCTCATGGCTCGATCCCGCATGGGCCAGTAGGCTGCCATCGATGGCGAGCAGTTGCAGAGCAATAATATCACTATCGCGACCGTTATCGTTGACCATCTGAAGCAGGCTCGCGAAAGTTTCCACCTCTCGCAGGTGTTCGATCGGGTGGAGATTGATCAGGGTGGAGAGGAGGGTAACCTTGCCCCGCAGATAGGTGGATAGCTCTCTGGCACCATGCGCAACTCGTTGTTGGGCGGTTGCCTCCACTTCTCTGACCGAAAGCGTCTTGACATAGCCAATGGAACCGCACGCAAAGAGGGTAAGGGGGACAACGCTGACGATGAAGATCCCAACCGCAAGCATCCGTTGTAGCCGGGCCGACTCAAGTTGTTTCATGATGATAGGTCACGTTCGACTGGCGGTTGGTGATGGCTATTAAAGTCCCCTAAACCCTGCTTCGTGTTGCGACAGAACCATTTCCCAGTTTCTGAAGTTTCGATAGACATCTTCTGAGATGGGGTAGTCCCAGGAACCGCTGTTGTGCACGATGCGGCCGCCAAAACCGGTTTTGAACCGATACATTCCATAAAACGAATGGCCGGGATCGTCGCTGGGTGAGATCGCTCCCATATCGTAGGAGTGACATTGCCGAGCTTGAGCATACAGGATCGCTTTCCAATGCATTGCGTACGGGGCCATGAACTCCCGTTTGTGGTTGGATGAGGCACCGTGAAGAAACAGAGCTCTTTTCTCCGACAAGGCAATGATTGCCCCAGCGAGGGCATCCCGCTGATGCGTCGCCAACAAGAGAATAATTTCCGGCATGGAGCTTTGTTTTCCTTTTTCCGAGAATAGAGCGGAAAAATATTGATAATCGCTGGGGTGAAAACCGTTGCGCTGTGCCGTTTGACAATACAACTGGTAAAATATCGGCAGTTTATCAACCGGGGCGAGCTGCACGCGTACCCCCTTTCGCTCCGCCAGCCTAATATTGTAACGTGTTTTCGGTTTCATGCGCGATAACAGATGGTCCTCTTCACCATCGAGATCGATGACACAGGTGTTGGCAACCGTCACATCAACCGGTGCTTTCCTGAGATTCCAGCGCGTTGTCCCAAAATTCATTCGCATCTCCCGAATCCGGGACTCAGGAAAATCCCGCCAGTTCTGCCACTGCATTTCGTTGGCGTACGGTGATTCCCATGGAAGATCGTAACGTATAAAAGTTATGTTCGCGTCCACCTGTTTTATCACTGATTCCGACAGCGCTTCCAGGTAAGAACCATATTCCTCCTTGGCAGGAACAAATTCCGGTCCTTGGGGCACATAGGCGGCGACTGCATCGGGTCCAAAGGATTTGACAATCACCAACATGTCTTTGTTGGACCGTGGAGCATCTATTTCAAAGGCATAGGTTTTCCATCCCAGTCGAGTCTTGACCTCGCTCCAATACCTGCTTTGGAATAAAATGTCAGTCGGGTACAGTTCTTGTGGTGACTTCGGTTCAAGGGTCAGATACACAACATGTTCTCCTTAACGTGTTCCCAGTAACATTTGACGGGCCGTCAACTTGCTGACATGATAAAGAAATTGTCTCACTGTTGGATTGCTCGTCATTCGTTACAAAAAATGAAATGACAGCGGTAGCCGTACTGCTATCCTGTACGAAATACCGAATGTTCAGCATAAAAAAGAGCGACTCGCTGCTTCTTCCCTTGTTGAATTGTGGGGGGGATTCAACAAGGTTAAAGACAAGGAGCCGCTCATCCTGCCTAGTTTTTGCTGGCGAACCAGCAAACGCAACTAGAACTGGAATAGGTGGAAGTTATCGGTACAATCAGAGGAAAGTTCCAGCGTAGTTGACGAAGGATTTCCTCTGGCAATGTGTTGTTTCCATATCAGGAAGTTATGTCCCCCTCGGGCCGGGATGCATCATATTCTCTTTCAGCCTCTTTCTCGGGCAGTGAGTAGTCGTCCATTGAGGAGGCTTTGTTCTTCCGAAAGCTCATCGATAGATAGAGAGTACAAAGCAACTACCATGCCGATACAATCATTCACAAAGGGCTGCCGCCTGGATGGAGAACCTGCGTGGGCGCTTTGCCCATTTCATGGCCAGCGTGGAGTTTAAGGGAGACCACCTTCTGGCGAGCGGAGCACATGGCTTAGCGTTAGCCCGATAGGCGGTGGTTATTAACCGGGGAATTTCTGACCAGTGGGCTGTTTCTCCCCATCAGGCAATTCCTCTTTCCTTGAGAATGGTCGGAGGTGGCAGGTAGATCCCGCCTGAATCCGTGGCGCATCGATTGGATAATCCTGAGTTCGGGGAAAAAAGAAGAAAAACAATAATAGAAATGTTCAATGCAAGATAAAGTATTGCTGGAAGAACGAGCGAAGTTGATCGAACGGAACAAGGAACTTTCTTGCCTGTATGAAATTGCCAAGATCGTTGCTCATACGGAAACCACGGTTGCGCAGGTTTTGCAGGCGATAGTTGACGTGGTGCCTTCGGCATTCCAGTTCCCCAATCAAGTTTATGCACGAATCGTCATCGATAACAGGGTATTCATGACTGAAGGATTTTCGGAATCCGATTATGTGATCCGTGACAACCTCCAGATGGCCCGCCCTTCACACGGTGTCATAGAGGTTTTTTACCATAGACGGGACGGGGCCGAACTGGAGGGAGAGGATGGATTCTTCCCTGAGGAGCGCAAATTGTTGCAGGCTATAGCCCACCAGGTTTCCCTGATGATCAATATCAAGCTGGCCAACGAACAACGATCTCAATTGGAGGATCAACTGCGACATGCTGATCGCCTTGCAAAGGTGGGACAGTTGACGGCAGGGGTGGCTCATGAGCTCAACGAACCGCTGGCCAGCATTTTGGGGTTCGCCCAGTTGGCGACGAAAAAAATCGACGCGCCGGTCCACGTGGCCCGCTACCTCGACAAGATCATTCAGTCCACGCTCCACGCCAGGGAAATCATTAAGAAAATGATGTTGTTCAGTAGTCCTGTGCCGAATCACAAGGCCAAAATAGATCTCAACGCAGTACTTGCCGAGGGGATGGCCTTCATCGAGCCCCGTTTCGCAAAGGTTGACATTCAGTTCAAGTCAACCTTTGATCCAGAACTGCCACCCATCCTGGCGGATGCATCGCAGATCACTCAAGTATTGATCAACCTCGTGATCAATGCCATCCACGCCATGGACAGCATGGGGACGCTCACCTTGCGTACAGCCCGTGCTGGCCGGTTGGTGCAGATGGTCGTGCAGGATAATGGCATCGGTATGGACCAACAGACGCTGGAACAAATCTTCCTGCCCTTTTTCACCACGAAGGATTTAGATCATGGAACAGGTCTGGGGCTGTCGGTGGTTCACGGGATTGTCTCGGCTCACGATGGCACGATCGACGTGAAGAGCGAGATCGGGAACGGGACAACCTTTACGATCACTTTTCCAACGTATAAGGGCAAGGACCAGTAGCCCCTCTTCAATGCGGCAGAGCGAGTCCGGTTGTTGACAATCGCTTGCTGTGCATGAGAGGAACCACCCGGAGGGGAGTGAGATGGAGAGAAAAAAACAAGCGCAACCAAGTCTATTCAGGATCCTCGTCGTCGACGATGCCGAAGATGCCCGTGAGGTGATTCACACCCATCTCGAGGATGCAGGCTATATGGTGCGGACCTGTGCCAGCGTGGCAGAAGCGTTGCTGGCCGTTGAGTCGTCCGTTTTTGACATAATCATCACGGACCTGCGCATGCCCAAGGCCAGCGGTCTAGAACTGATTCAACATGTTCGCAACACTCTGGAGGATATCGAGGTCATGATGATCACGGGCTATCCATCCATTGAGGGCGCTATCGAAGCCATCAAAACTGGCGCCGAACACTATCTGCCCAAACCCTTCACGGAACGTGAGCTGTTGGAGGCTGTACGAGCGATTGTTGAAAAGCTGGTCCGCAAACGCCTGGCACATGGCCAATCGATTTCCGGTCAGACGTATGGAATTGTTGGTGAATCAGCTGCAATGCAGCATGTGTTCAAACTCATCGATAAGGCTGGCGACAACACGGCAACCGTGCAAATTTCCGGGGAGAGTGGCACGGGTAAAGAGCTCGTGGCGCGCGCCATCCATTATGTCGGGAAACGTCGATCCTCTCCCTTTGTCTCCGTCAACTGCACGGCAATACCAGAGAACCTGATCGAGAGCGAACTCTTTGGTCATGTGAAAGGGGCCTTTACCGGAGCTGGAACTGCCCGCAGCGGATTTTTTGAAATAGCTGACGGGGGGACTCTCTTCCTGGATGAGATTGGCGACGCTAGTCTGGCCATGCAAGGGAAGTTATTACGAGCCATTCAGGAGAAGGCCATTTACAAGGTTGGCTCCAGCAGACCTCTGCACATCGACACCCGTCTGATCTGCGCCACCAACAAGAATCTGAAGCAATTGATCGAAAAGGGGTTGTTCAGAGAAGATCTGTATTACCGGATCAACGTGATCGATATTTCTTTGCCTCCCTTAAGGGAACGGGAGGATGACTTGTTGCTTTTAATGAATCATTTTCGGGCGAAATTTGCCAAGGACACTGGACGTCCGGCTCCTTTTTTCAGTGATGAAGCATTGCGACAGCTGATGCTCTATCACTGGCCGGGAAATGTGCGTGAACTCGAAAATTTAGTGCAAAAACTGGTTCTTATATGCGAGGGGGACACAATTGAGCTGGTGGATCTTCCGTCGACGTTGAAGCCCGCTGTCGGCGTGGGCAAGCGATTGGATCGCAGTCTCGCCGAATATGAAGCGGAATATATCCATGAGGTTTTGGGCAGTGTGCACGGTAATAAAACCAAGGCAGCTGCCATACTTAAAATTGACCGTAAAACGTTGCGAGAAAAAATAAGCAATCGGTATCAAAAAAATGAGATTAAGTCGTAACGAAATAAATGAAGGCAACAAAAAAGGGGTTAGAGAGTAATCTCTAACCCCTTGAATGTATGGCGCGCCTGGAGAGATTCGAACTCCCGACCTACGGATTCGTAGTCTCTGGGCTGGCCTATTTACCAAGAATAACGAATGATAATTATATTGACTAATCAATATCATAAGCATAAGGTGGAGCATAACGAACGATAACGAAAAACACCCAAATTTACCCCAGAAGGTAGCACCGAGGTAGCACGGAAACTGCCCATCGGTAGCACCTAATCAAGCCGGGAGGTCCAGAAATGGCGCGGGAAGAGGTCAACTTCACCAAGGCGGCAATCGAACAGATGGTAGCACCGGAAGGGGGAAATCGCCGGTACATATACGACGCGAAAGAATCCGGCCTGCTGGTACAGATCACCGAGAGCGGGCGTAAAACCTTCCAACTCTACAAGAAACACATGGGCAAGCCTATTCGTGTGACCATTGGCACCTTCCCAGAATTGACCGTGGAGCAGGCCAGGAAGAAGGCACGGGAAATCAAGGTATCGTTGACCAATGGCGAGAACCCGAACGACAAGCTAAAGCAGCAGCGGCAGGAAATGACCTTTGCCGACCTGTTTGAGATATACCTTGAACGGCACGCTAAGCCCCGCAAGAAAACATGGCGGGAGGATGAAACCTATTTCAAGCGGCACCTTGCCAGCTTTGGGAAAAAGCGGCTGTCTACGATCACGAAAGGGGACATTGCCGCGATTCATTCCAGCATCGGCAAAGACAGACCTACCCACGCGAACCGGGTTCTTGCCCTTGTTTCAAGTATCATCGGCAGGGGGATTGAATACGGCCTTTATGAAAGCCTTAACCCCTGCCGGGGGATCAAGAAGTTTTCCGAGCAGGCGCGGGACCGCTTCCTTTCTGGCGATGAACTGGCAAGGTTCTTTCAAGCACTGGAACAGGAGCCCAACAGCACAGCGCGGGACTTCTTCCTTGTCGCCCTGCTGACCGGTGCCCGGCGGGCAAACGTCCTTTCGATGCGATGGTCTGACCTTGACCTTAAGGGCCAAATATGGCGCATTGCTGAAACCAAGAACGGCACCCCGCAAAACGTCCCCCTGGTCGGCCCGGTCCTTGAGATCCTGCAAGACCGCCGGAAAGCCACCTCTTCCTTTTTCGTCTTCCCCGGACCCGGCAAGACCGGCCACCTCGTTGAACCCAAGAAAGCATGGCAGCGGATATGCCAGGCCGCCGGGATCAAGGGCGCACGCATCCATGACCTACGGCGGACCATGGGAAGCTGGCAGGCCAAAACCGGCGCATCGTTGCCAATCATCGGCAAGAGCCTGAACCACAAGAGCGCATCCACCACGAGCATCTATGCACGGCTTGACCTTGACCCGGTACGTACAGCCATGGAGACGGCGGCAGCGGCCATGCTTGATGCGGGTGGCAGCGGGAAGAAGTAACGCTTTTGCTTTGCGGGACGACGTTGGCGTCCCCGATGATTTCCAACTGCAAGTAGGCCCGGCCAAGGCGCACATGCTTGATGCGGGTGGCAGCGGGAAGAAGTAACGCTTTTGCTTTGCGGGACGACGTTGGCGTCCCCGATGATTTCCAACTGCAAGTAGGCCCGGCCAAGGCGCACATGCTTGATGCGGGTGGCAGCGGGAAGAAGTAACGCTTTTGCTTTGCGGGACGACGTTGGCGTCCCCGATGATTTCCAACTGCAAGTAGGCCCGGCCAAGGCGGCCATGCTTGATGCGGGTGGCAGCGGGAAGAAGTAACGCTTTTGCTTTGCGGGACGACGTTGGCGTCCCCGATGATTTCCAACTGCAAGTAGGCCCGGCCAAGGCGCACATGCTTGATGCGGGTGGCAGCGGGAAGAAGTAACGCTTTTGCTTTGCGGGGATAGAGGGCACTCGACAAGCCGCCTATCCTGGGGCGGTTTCCCCGCGATCTACACCAGGGCGCTACAGGAGCGCAGAGGATGGGATTACCGGAGCCACAAAGATTTTTCATTGAAGAGTTATGTGCTCGATGGAACAAAACTCCTGAATATGTTCTTGAGCTCGGCATATCTGGAGAACTGATAATCTGGGCAGAATTTAACGATAAGTTCGCCGTGCCGGAAAGCTATATCCTGCTTTCTGATGAAGAACGAAACAGGAAATACCCCGATATTGAAGATCCATTTATGCTCCCCACACGTTTTCTTTTCGATAAAATTGAATCACGGCCAGTAAGAAAAGAGCTTTCACTATTAAGGTTAAATTGTGGAGAGGCAACGGTTAAGCAGGTTCATTGTCTTCATGGAAGCAAAGATACCCGTATCGCGGTGGCAACCGGTACACCAGAGCCTTTTACCTTTTCACTAAAAAATCTATTTGTTCGCCTTGAAGACGTTGAATCGTTCGAGGTGCGGCATGGTCTCACTGGCAATCAGTCTAGAGTGGACCACCAAGGCAGTTTATCTGCGAAGCGGGAAAAAACATTGTTGAAGGTAATCGGTGCGCTCCTTTCGATGAAATACCAAGCCCCAGCATATTTCAAAGGTGGGAAAGTAAATGCCACGGCTGTAGAGGATCAATTCATGCGTGATCTTGCCGCAGCCAATTTTACCACTGACGGCATCAAAGAGGGCACGATACGAAAGACCATTATCAAGCAAGCCTTCGAGGCAATAGGGGAAAACAAGGAATAATAACAGAAAAATACACTTTTTCGCCGGGCGGTTTCTCAATATTCGTCCACATATACAGGCATTTGTCACTTTGGCAAATGCCTTTTCTTTTTGGCAAATGCCACTATTCAGGAAAAAATAACCGTACTTTCGCCACATGAACGACGGATTACCCGTCAACCTGAACTATGAGGTGAAAGAATGGAACTGATCCAAAAAACGAGAACAACAAGCAATCTCCTTCCCCCAGAAGAAGCGGCGGCCATGCTGGGCGTTACCGTCGGCACACTCCAAGTTTGGCGGACCACCCGCCGTTACCCCCTTAAGTACGTCAAATCCGGTCGGCTTGTCCGTTATCGGCTGGAAGACATTCAAGCGTTCATCGAATCCCGGACCGTTTCCCCTGCGGAGGTCTGAACGATGGCGCGGAAAAATCGTCAACGTGTCAAAGCCATAATCTTTTGGCTGGGCGTCCGTGGAGTGCTGCCCGTTGCCATAGTTGAGTGGATTATTCGTAAAGGGGGGATGAAGCATGATTGATTTTGAGCGAGTCAACAGCGCGGCTCTCTCCCATATGGAAAGTTTGTTGCCGGAATTATTACCGGGCGGGCGGATCAGTGGCCGTGAATATCAATGCGGAGACGTGACCGGCGGTCCTGGTCGATCCATGAGCGTGAATATCGAGACGGGAAAATGGTCTGATTTTGCTGATACCGTCAAAGGTGGCGACCCGATTTCCCTTGTGGCGGCTGTCCACGGTTGCGAGCAAGGAGAAGCTGCGCGGTGGTTGGAAAGTTGGCTGGGAATTGATACCGGCAACCCCACTTCACGCAAAGAGTTTGAGGCTATGAAGGCGGAAGCGGCCAAGCGGCGGAATGATCGGGAGGCCAAAGAGCGCCAGGGGCAGCAGCAGGCGGCGGCCAAGGCAAGGAAACGATGGGAGGCGGCCCCGCCGGCGAACCCTGCCCACCCGCACCTTGCCAAAAAGAACATCAATCCCCACGGCACCCGCCAGGAAGGCGACAAGCTGCTTGTGCCTATGCGGGATGAATTCGGTGGGATATGGGCACTGCAAACCATCGGCCCTGATGGCGGCAAGCTGTTTTCCCCGGCTGGCTGTCGGACCAAGGGCCTGTATTTTTCCATTGGCGACAAACCCCAGCCGGGCGCACCGGTCTGTATCGTGGAAGGTTTCGCCACCGGCGCCGCGATCCATGAAGCCACCGGCCACCCGGTAGCCTGCGCGATGACCGCCGGGAACCTGGAAGCAGTTGCCCGAATCGTCAAGGACAAGCTACCGGGCCACCCGGTTGTTGTCTGTGGCGATGATGACCGGAGGGACGGCACCGACAAGAACCCCGGTATCGAAGCGGCCACCAAGGCGGCCTTGGCTGTCGGCGGCCTGCTGGCCCTTCCAGGCATGGACATAAAAAGCGATTTTTGGGACTTGCTCAACGAGCGCGGCGCGGATGCGGTGCGGGCAGCGGTAGAGAAGGCGGTACCAGCGGAGAATCAGCACGGCGGCCAGGGTGAAGCCCCGGCAGAGGATCAGGAGCGCGGACAAGAGGTAGGTGTTGACCCGGCGGCTATGGTTCAACTATTGGCGGGGTTGTCCCCTGTTGAATACGAACTGAAACGGAAGGCGGCGGCTGAAGCCTTGGGAATCCGAGCCACTGCCCTTGACCGTGCCGTCAAGGAGGCCAAGAAAGGCCAAGGGGAAAACGATCTGCCCTTTGACGAATCAGACCCGTGGCCCGTACCGGTCAACCCGAATCACCTCTTGGCTGATATTACGGGCACCATTCAGCGGTTCATCGTCTGTTCAAAAGAGGTGGCCCACACTGTAGTCCTATGGTCTGCGATGACGTGGTTCATGGATGTGGTGCAGGTTGCCCCCTTGGCGGTCATTACCGCACCTGAAAAGCGGTGTGGCAAATCTCAGTTGTTGTTCCTGCTGGGGAGGTTGTCCGCAAGGTCGATCACTGCCAGCAGCATTTCACCGGCGGCCCTGTACCGTGCCATTGACGCATGGAGCCCCACTCTGCTGATTGACGAAGCGGACGCCTTCATGAAGGACAACGAGGAACTGCGCGGGATCATCAACAGCGGCCACACCAGGGACTCGGCCTATGTTATCCGCACTGTTGGCGACACCTTCACCCCGACCAAATTCAACACCTGGGGAGCGAAGGCCATTGCTGGTATCGGTCACATTGCCGACACGCTGATGGACCGGGCGGTTATTCTGGAACTGCGGCGCAAACTTCCCCATGAATCCGTTGACCGGCTACGGTATGCGGAGCCTAACCTATTCCACAACCTGCGGTCAAGGCTGGCCCGGTTTGCTGAGGATTACAGCGAGAAGGTGCGCCAGGCCCGGCCGCCATTACCGGCAAGCCTGAACGACCGGGCACAAGACAATTGGGAACCCCTGCTGGCAATCGCCATGGTTGCGGGTGGTCAATGGTTGGAGATCGGCACATCGGCAGCCTTGAAACTATCCGGCACCGAAAGCGCGGCGCAGACAATCGGCACGGAGCTATTGGCCGACATTCAAGAGATATTCGAGGCCAGGGACACGGACAGAATCAGCACGGCGGACCTTATCAAAGCCCTATGCGAAGATGACGAAAAGGTGTGGTCAACATACAACCGGGGGAACCCTATCAAGCCCCGGCAGCTTGCCAACAAGCTGAAAGGTTACGGCATCAGCAGCAACACGATCAGACTCGGGATAACCACCCCCAAGGGGTTCATGCGGGATCAGTTTTCAGAAGCCTTTTCACGCTACTTGACCCCTCCCCCCCTTCCAAGCGCAACACCGCCACAACCCTTGACTGATGGGCGTTTACCTGTTGCGGATGCAAAGCAACGTTGCGGAAACGTTGCGGATAAAAACAATGACAAGTTGTTGTTTAATCGTAATTGTTGCGGTGTTGCGGATAGAAACCCCCTCCCGAAAGATAACAAGGTTGAGGTGGAGATATGAACGCACGGGCGATTATCGAGGCGGCAGTCACTGATGGTCTGGTTGTCAATCTATCCCCCACCGGATCACTCAAGGCGATCGGTGAACAGGAAGCGGTTAATCGTTGGCGGCCACTCCTGAAGCAGCACAAGACGGAAATCATCAACCTGTTGAGCGGAAAACCGTCTGGAGAAATGCAGGCCACCCGGCCCACCCTGCCGAACTGGTGCAACGCCAGGTGCGACCATTACCACCGGTTAGATGTGCCGGACGTGGGAACGATGCAATGGTGTTGCTGGGAGACTGATGAACGACATTGGCGGCGGGATCGGATCGACACAATGAGCAGGTGCCCGGAGAAAGAGAAGTGAACCCGGTCGAACTCGACAAGCGTCTCTCTGTTTTAGCCGTCCACCTGAAACGCCAGGGCGGCCAAGCATGGGTAACTACCGGCAAGTCGTGGCAGCACTACAAGATTGTCGATCTGGTGGAGGCCGTCGAAGAGGCACAAAAACGGATCATGAAAGAGGTGAAGAAATGAGAAAGAAAAAGCAGCAGATACCAGCGGCAACAGTGCCCCATGTCGAGGCCCTGCGGGAAGTTGTAACGGAACAGCGGCATGGGTGGAGCAGGGAGGAGCGAAAAGCGCTATTTGATGCAATTCGGCCACTTCTGGCTATTATCTTGAGAGTTGAGGTTTCACAATGAGCCCTGGAAGGTGGACACTGTTTCAACAGAATAACGAGGTGGTGGGCGCGAAATTGAACAGCCTGTGGTGGTTGTTCCATTTCCCCTCCATAAAAAGGTGACGCCATGAAATACACATTTGAAGAACTACTTGCCCGTCGATACTGCGGCGCAAAGACCAGGAAGGGCACACCGTGCAAGCGGTTGGATATTTACGAGAATGGCCGTTGCCCTTTGCATGGCGGCCTATCCACCGGCCCGACCACCGAAGAGGGCAAGCGATGTGCCGCGCTCAATGGGAATTGTCCCAAAAAGAAGCGGAGCCCCTGAGATGTTGGGAAATGTTAAGGTTGGTGGAGAACCAAACCCCATGGGAACTAGAGAAAACCTGAGCCTGAAAAAGCGGAGTCCATGGGTGGTCACGAAAAGTAACGTTCTGCCTGTTTATCCCCCTGACCGGATCACCGGCAGGGGATTTTTTTTGCCCTGTGGCGGCCATGATTTTTTTCAAAGGTAGCACCGAGGTAGCACCAAAAAAAAAAGGGTTTAGAGAATGAACTCTAAACCCTTGATTTTCTGGCGCGCCTGGAGAGATTCGAACTCCCGACCTACGGATTCGTAGTCCGGCGCTCTATCCAGCTGAGCTACAGGCGCAAAACGGTTTCCTCATATACTCTGAACCGGGGAGATATTCAAGCACTTTCTTTCATTGTGTTGCTTGAACGCCCGCTTGGCTATGTTCTGGCCGTGGCCGAGCGTCAGCGCCCACCCTCGGCTTCGAGGTAGTCGATCTGATGTTCCGATGGTTTCATCTCCACCCTGGGGATGATATCGATCCGTGCCCGGTGCTTGGCCTCCAGCTCGGCCAGTTCCGCTCGTTTTTTGTTGAGCAGGTACTGGGCCACATCAAGGGGAAAACGGCATTCGACCCGGCCCACCTTCTTGCGGGTGATGCCAGTCTGGATGCGGCGGAGATAGTAGAGGGCCAGGGTTTCCACCGAGCGTACCGTGCCTCGGCCCTGGCAATACTCGCAGGTCCGGTAGCTGCCCTTCTCGATGGGCGCGCCCATTTTCTGCCGAGAAATTTGCATCAGGCCAAAGCGCGAGATTTTGCTGATGTCGACCTTGGCTTTGTCGCGCTTCATGCTCATCTTCACCTGGCGCTCGACCTCGCGGATATGCTTTTTATTGCGCATGTCGATGAAGTCGACCACGATTAGGCCGCCCAGGTCGCGCAGTCTGAGCTGTCGAGCCAGCTCCGCGGCCGCCTCCATGTTGGCGAGGAAGATTGTCTCGTCAAAATCCGAGTTTTTCGAGGTTCGACCGGAGTTGACGTCGATGGCCACCAGGGCCTCGGTGGGATTGATCACGATTGAGCCACCCGAGGGCAGGGGCACCTGCGGCTTGAAGATCGACTCGATCTGCTCCTCGATATTGTACTGGTTGAAGATGGGCTTGGCGCTGCGATGCAGCCGCACCTTAACCTGGCGCTGCTTGGCCGGCAGCTGCTCGATGAAAGCGTTGACATTATCGAGCGACTCCTCGGTGTCGACCAGAATTTCCTTGATCTCGGGAAAGAAATGATCGCGGAGGAAGCGGACAACCGTGTCCTGTTCCTCGTAGACTAAGGCCGGTGCATCCATGGTCTGGCCACGTTTCTTGATTTCTTCCCACAGTTCGAGCAGGGTGTTGAGATCCTTTTCGAGTATGGCCTTGGTGGTCTCGGCGCTGGCCGTGCGGATGATGTAGCCGATGCCCTCGGGAATCTCGAACTCACTCATGATCTCACGCAGGTTGGTCCGCCGTTCCTCGCCGACGATCTTGCGCGAGATGCCGGCGCTGTCGCTGCCAGGCATGAGCACCAGGCAGCGGCCGGGCAGGGAAAGGTAGGTGGTCATGTTGGCGCCCTTGTTGCCGGTCACCTCCTTCACAACTTGGACCAGCACTTCCTGGCCTTTCTGCATCACTTCCTCGATCTTCAGCTTTTTCCACTGGTGCTGGGCGATCAGGTTGCGGCAGCGTTCGTTGACATCCTGGCGGTAGTATTCGGGGTGGATTTCGTTGAAGGGCAAAAAGCCGTTGCGGCCGGTGCCGATGTCGACAAAGGCGGCCTGCAGGTTGGCCTCGATGGACACAATCCGGCCTTTGTAGATGTTGTTCTTGGTCGGTTCGCGATCGATGGTGGTGACATGGAAGGATTCCAGCCGGCCGTCTTCCACCAGGGCGATGCGACACTCTTCCGGTTCCTCGGCATTGATCAGTAGTTTGTAGGTGGCAGCCTTTTGCGGAATTTCAGATTCTTCGTCCTCGACCCGGTCTGTCTCCTCGTCCTCATCGCGGTCCGGTTCGATCATGGGGGCGATGGCACTGTCCGTTTCCTCGGCACTTGGTGCGTCCTCGCCAGGGGCTGCTTCCGCCTGTTTGCCGCGCTTCCTCCCGCCTCGACGTGGCCGCCTTTTTTTGGGCAGGGCCGCTTCCTCGCCGGGTTCGCCGTCGTCCGACGGTTCCAAGGCCGGACCCTGTTCTTCGGAGGCCGCGCTGTCCGCAGCGGCGGCAACCGGTTGGGAGACGTTCTCGACCGTCTCCGTGGAGGCCGATTCGGCCGGTTCGGTCACCGATGCTGCCGAGACGACCGGGGCAGGCGGGGAATCGGGTTCGATCACGACCGGCTCGGCCTCCTCCGATGGCGCGACAACCGAAGAGGGCGCGGCCGCGAGGGCGTCGCCGGCCGGAGGAGTTTCCGAGGGTGATTCAAGGGCAGGGGGCAGGGTGGATGCGATCTGCCCCTCGGCGTCGGATCGTGACGATGGGAGAGGAAGGACCATCTGGTCAGGCTGCGCTTCGGCAGGCTCCAGGGAAGCAGCGTCTGACGGAGCAACCATCTTGACGCTTTCCTTGGATGCGGCGCGGGGCACGCTTTTCCACCAGGCGCCGGTTTTCGCCTTGCGCGCTGGTGGGGCTTTTTCTCTTCTTTCTTTTTCGTCTTTTTCGTTGGGATCGTTTGCTGTCATTCGTTTCCTGTGGGTAATTTTTTCAGGCAACGTCCTCTACTCCAAGCAGGAGCGTGCCCCTTGCAAAGGAGTCGCGCCTGGCTGCCGCCTCATCGGGCATGCTGATAAAAGCGCTTGTCGCCGTGATCCTGCCACTGCAGGATACCAGAAAGTATCAGCGGTTCAAGGAGTTGCTCAACTTTATCCGGACCGCCGAGATGGAAGGTCCGGTCTATGTCAGCAGCGGTGCAAGGCCGCCGTTGGACCATTTCTACAATTTCCTGCACCAGTGCCTCCGGAGATGTTCCATCGGCAGCCGGCGTGGGGAGCGGTTCGTCCGTCTGCACCTGTAGCGGCGCAGTCCCTTCCGCTTCCGCGACAAAGGGCAGGTCAACCGGCAGGGCAAGGGCTTGGTGCAGGGCGCGGGCAACGGTGGTCAAACGCTCGCTGGACACAGGCAGGGCGAATTGTTCCGCGGGCGGCCGGACGACCGTGTTGAGTTGGATGCGATCAATGCGCATTGGCCGGAGCGCTTCAATCAGGGCCTCGATATCCTCGGGCCGGTCATTGACGCCGCGCACCAGCAAGATTTCCAGCCAGAGTTTGCCCGGGTAGGCGTGGGAGAAACTCGTCAATCCTGCGATGACCGCATCCAGAGCGAGGCCGTCGATTGGCCGGTCAACGCGGCGAAAGCTGTCCTCGCGCGCCGCGTCAAGCGAGGGAATAACCAAATCCGCAGCCATCAGGTCCCGTTGCACCTCCGGATCCGTGAGGGTTGTTCCGTTGGTCAGCACAGCCACCGGTTTAGTCGTTTTCTGCTTGATGTGGCGCAGGATGCCCCCGAGACCGCGTTCCAGGGTCGGTTCGCCCTTGGCGGTGACGGTCAGTACATCCACCTCGGCCATCCTTCGGCTGTCCGCGCACACTGCATCGATCTCGGCGGCAATTCCGGCCGGGTCGGCGTAGGTGCCGCGCTGGCCGACAGGAACGGCGGTTTTGCCCACCTCACAGTAGATACAGTTGAGATTGCAGATTTTACTCGGAAAAAGATCGATGCCGAGGGAGCGGCCAAGTCGCCGGGAATTCACCGGGCCGAAGATACATTTCATGCAGCGCTGTGCGTGTTGATGCCGCTGTGAAAGGCATGGATAAGGGGATGATGCAAGCCTTGGAAAATCAAGTCATTAGACCCGATAGTGACAGCGGATACTTAAACCAATTTCCACGGTGACGCAAGGCAAATCTACGACTTTTCGCTTGACACAAATCTGGCGGACACGTACATTCGGCCCTGTTATCAGTGATTATTGTTGTTTCATTTCTTTAATCGCTCCAACCAGTTGAGGTCTACCAAATGCGCGCACGGCTTCTTTCTGCGCGTCCGTCCTCCTGTCTTGTCCTCTTTTCAAAGGAGCCGATCGAGGTGCAGTTTACCATTCCATCCTCCCCGATCCTTGCACTGCTTTTTCCGCTCTTCACCTGCCTTGTTTTCTGTCCTGCTCAAGCCTCCGCCGTGTCGGTGGATGCCCGACAGTGGGAGATTACCGCCGATAAAATGACCAGATACGAAAATCCTCCCCGTATCGAGGCCGAAGGCAACGTGATCCTGGAAAAAAAGGAACCGGTGAGTGCCGTCCCGTCGCGCAAGGTATCACCCTGGAGCGACCTGCTGGGAGACGAGCCCAGCGGCAATACAGCCAAACAGCAGGGAAAACCGACCACCGAGCTGAAAACCGTGACCACGGTCAAGGCCGACTGGGTCAGCTATGACATTACCCAAGGGGTCCTGGAAACCAGGGGCCATTTGTTGATCGACGTCGGTCCCGACCAGCTGACCGCGGATTCCGGCCGTATCGATCTGGAAAAATCCACCGGACGCTTTGAAAGTGCCGTGGTCGTCCGTCAGGACAAGCAATTGCATTTCGAAGGGGAAGTGATCGAGAAAACCGGTGAATTGACCTACCATATCGAAGACGGCTGGGTGGTCACCTGTAAACTCCACCCCGGGGAAGTCCCGCCCTGGAGTTTCGCCGCCGCCGAGACGGAACTCACCGATGGCGGCTACGCCTTTCTCAAGCACGCCACCTTCCGCATCAAGGATATCCCGGTGCTCTATTCGCCGGTCATGGTGCTGCCTGCCAAGCGCAAGCGCCAGACCGGCTTTCTCTTTCCCATGGTGTTCATGTCGGATCGCGACGGATTCAGCCTGGAAACCCCCTTCTTCATCGACCTCTCCCCGAGCAGCGACATCACCCTCTATCCCCGGTATTTCGCCAACCGGGGCTTCATGAGTGGCGCCGAATTCCGCTATGTCCTCGATGAAGACAGCAAGGGCATGCTCATGGGCAACTATCTGGAAGACGAGTTGTCCGATCCCTCAGAGGTGGACTATTACGAAGACGGCGATTTCACCCACACCAATTCCGAACGCTACTGGATTCGCGGCAAGGCGGATCATGACAAGGGGCCCTGGAGTACACGGTTGGATCTGGATATCGTCTCCGACCTGGACTACCTGCGGGAGTTCAATACCGGCGCTACCAGTTTCACCGCCAGCAAGGACAGATTCCTCGATGTCTTCGGCCGGGGGTTCACCGATAAATCGAATCGTTATCGGGAAAATTCCCTAGCCACCCTGCGGAACTGGGACAATGGTGCCACCGCCCTGCTGGGCGAATTTGTCGCGGTCAATGACGTCAGCGAACGGGTCTACAGCGCGGACAATCCTTCGCAGCCCTGGAAACTGCCATCCCTGACCTATTCGGGTCTGGTGCCCCTGGCCAGCAGCAGCGGCCCCGATTTTTCCTGGGACGCCAACTACACCAATTACTGGCGGGAAGAGGGCGTGGGCGCCCAGCGAATCGATCTGATGCCCACGGTGACCGCCGGCATTCCACTAAGTCCCTATCTCGAGAGCTATGTCAGCGGCGGCGTCCGCGATACCGGCTACACGATTCGCGACAACGGCGCCTCGGACTGGGAGGAGACCGATTCGGAAAACAGGTTGCTCTACAATTTTGACGGTGAACTCGCCACCACCCTGATGCGGGATTTTTCCGTCTCCTTCGGCGATGTCAACACCTTGAGCCATACCCTGCGGCCCTATGTTGCCTACGGCTATACCGAGATTCCCGACGAAAAAGTGTTGCCGCAGTTTGATCCGATCGACGATCTGGAAGAACAGAATACCCTCTATGTGGGCATCAACAATTTCTTTGACATTGCCGGCGAGCGCAACGGCCGTGCATTTGAGCGGGAATACGCCTTTTTCAAGATCAAGCAAGGCTACGACATGCGTAGCGAGGAAAGCGATACGCCGCTGACCCCGGTCATGGCGGAGACCGGCTGGTATCCGATCGAGCGAATGCGCCTCAAGTACACCACCTACATCGACGTGTACGGCGACGGCGCCTACCTGCATTCCGTCGACAGCGATTACGCAAGCTCCGCCGGGGACAGGTTTTCCCTTGATTACCGGTATAACGAGCTCACCGACGTCAATTCGGTCAAAGGCAGTTTCTGGTATCTGTTGCCGTACAATTTTGCCGCCGGCTACGGACTGGAACGGGCGATCGAAACCGACGAAACCATCGAGGAAACCGTCAAGCTGCGTTACATCCAGCCCTGCTGGTCGGTGGAGGTCTCCTCGAACCACACCCCTGGCGATCAAACGGTGATGATCACCTTCCGCCTTGCCAACATAGGCCCTCCCCTGGGCATTGACTTCCCTGGCCAGTAACAAGGCGATTGTTGCCCGTCACCGAAACCTGTGGTGCCTCATGAACTGTATCGATGTTTTCAATGGGGACGCGGACGGTATCTGCGCCCTGCACCAGCTGCGCCTTCACATCCCGCAACCTGAGGCCCGCCTAGTCACCGGAGTCAAGCGGGACATCGCTCTGCTTGATCGGCTGGCCGGGGTGCACGGCCATCGGATCACCGTGCTTGATGTCTCGCTCGACCGCAACCGCGCCGCCCTGGAACGGCTGCTGGGCCACGACAACCGCATCTTGTACGTCGATCACCACTACAGCGGAGCCGTTCCCGAGTCCGACGCGCTGGAGGTGCACATCGACCCCTCGCCGCTGCTCTGCACCTCGTTGATCGTTGACCGTTTGTTGCAGGGGGCGTATCGACCTTGGGCACTTGTCGGCGCTTTTGGCGACAACCTCGATGAAGTGGCGCAGCAACAGGCGCAGGATACCGGCTTGGATGATGCGCGCACCGCTGTGCTCAAGGATATCGGTCGGTTGTTGAACTATAACGGTTATGGGTTGGTGGAGGAGGACCTTCTGGTCCATCCCGCCGACCTGTACCGTGAGGTACACCGCTTCGCCGATCCGTTTGCCTTTGGTCGCGATTCAACCCTGCTTGCGGCGCTCCGCCGGGGATACGGCGAAGACATGCGCAGGGCCGCGGATCTAGCCCCGTATCGGACCAGTACCAGCGGTCGTGTCTTCCTGCTGCCGACGGCTGCCTGGTCTAAACGAGTGGTTGGTGTTTTTGCCAATCAACTGTCGCGCGAACAGCCCGAACAGGCCCATGCCACGGTCCTGCCCCAGGCGGACGGCAGCTATTTGATCAGTGTGCGCGCGCCGTTGGCCACCCGCCTGGGCGCCGACAACCTCTGCCGCCAGTTCCCAACCGGTGGTGGCCGGGCCGCCGCTGCCGGGATCAATCGTTTGCCGGAACGTGAATTGGAGCGTTTCCTCGACGCCTTTGCCCGCCATTTTGCCTGATCACCCCGGTGCCTCCCGGCGAAGACGCCACGCCGCCCATGGTCAGGGCCGTCCCGTGGCGCGCGCTCTGGTGGGGGTCATCGCCATTCTGCTCATTGGTTGGGCTACTCGGAACGCATCGGCGGCCGCACCGCCTCCCCTTTTTATCGATGATCTCGAACTGCATGGGCTCGAGCCGGCCTTGGACAAAAGCCTGGCTCACTTGCGCATCCTGCCTGCGGCCACCCGGTTCAGGGTGGCCGATACGACGATACCGGTAGGGCGTCTGATCGATTCGATCCACCGTCTTCGCACCCTGATCCAGGCCAATCCAGATCCTGAAAAGTTACACCGCCAGATCCTTGAGCACTTCACGGTCTGGACTGTCCATGGCCGGCCTGACGACGAGTCCCTTTCGGCACGGCGGATGCTGATCACCGGTTATTATCAGCCGGTTTTCGCCGGAAGCCTCTCTAGGCACCCCCCCTATCTGTATCCACTCTACCGCGAACCCGATGACCTTCTGGTCCGGGAACAGGCGGGGCAAAGGAACGTCCTTGGGCGAAAGGAAAACGGGCGGATTGTCCCCTATTGGAGTCGGCGGGAGATCGAACAGGCAAACCTGCTGCGGGGGATGGAAATGGTGTGGCTCAAGGACCCGTTTGACGCCTTTATGCTCCATGTCCAAGGCTCGGGGATCATCCGCCTGGTCGACGGCTCCCTGCGAGGCGTCCATTATGCCCGCAGCAATGGCCGCGAGTACCGCAGCATCGGTAAATATCTGGTCGATACCGGCCGGATGCGGCTGGCCGATGTCACCATGGACAGCATCCGGAGCTATATCGACCAGCACCCGGATGAACGGGATCTGATTCTGCGACAAAACGATTCCTTTATTTTTTTTCACTGGAGAGAGCCAGGACCGGCGCTCGGCAGCCTCAATCAGGTGCTGACCGCCGGACGCTCGGTGGCTGCCGATCAACAGTGGTATCCTCCCGGATCGCTCCTGTTCCTGGACAGCCGCCGGCCGATCATGAAAGAGGGCGGAGCGGTCGGATGGCAGAGAATGCGCCGCTTTGTCACCGTGCAAGATACGGGCTCCGCGCTCAAGGGACCGAGGCGGATCGATGTGTTCTGGGGGACCGGCGAGCAAGCGGGGTGGGAAGCGGGGCAGATGAAGGAGGAAGGGGTCGCCTATCTGTTGCTGCTCAAGGAGGGGGGCGCTCCCTAACCGCCATTGTGCCGAGGGTTCCGGCCAGTTTCGTCCGTTGAAAATTGTGGCATACTGCTTGCGTTCTCCGACCGTCCCCGGTACATTGCCTGCGAAAAATCAAGCGCGCCAGTAGCTCAGTTGGATAGAGCAACGGCCTTCTAAGCCGTGGGTCGGGGGTTCGAATCCCTCCTGGCGTGCCAGAAGAACATAAAAAACAGCCACTTGGAAAATATTTTCCAAGTGGCTGTTTTTATTTTGTGCCGAGCCCGACAATAAAAAATTTTACTGTACCCGTAGTGGGCTACAAGGGGGGCGCATAAACCAAGAAACTTTGCATAGCGGAATGTATTGATCGTGACCCAAATCGAACCATAATGAAACATATTGAATCCACCAATGGTTCAATATGTTTCATTATGGTTTAGTGGCGGTCTGGATTAGAAACAAAAAAATAATGTTCAGCCAATTTGCTAATATTATTCAATTAAAATTAAAACCAAAAGTGGCATCTCTTTTGCTTTAAGCATGACGGCGTTATGAATTGCCATTCACTGATCGGTATCGTCGCCGGTCGTATCAGTTTGAAACTATTCGATAACGATAGAAACAAGGAGAAGCTATGGAAAAGGAAATGGAGGCCAAGGTTCTGCTGGTGGACGACGAGCAGGATTTTCTTGAAACGCTGTCCAGCCGCCTGGAGATGCGGGGCCTCAAGGTCAGCGCCGTGACCAGCGGCGAGCAGGCGGTGACCGAGGCCAAGCAGCAGGACTACGACGCCATCATCGTCGATCTGGCCATGCCCGGCATTGACGGCCTGGAAACCCTCAAGCGGATCAAGGCCGACAATCCCAACGCCGAGATCATCATGCTCACCGGCCAGGCCTCGGTGCAAAGCGGGGTGGAGGCGATGAAGCTCGGAGCCGGCGATTTCCTCCAGAAACCGGTGGAGCTGAGCGAGCTGATGGACAAGATCGGCGAGGCCAAGAGCAAGAAAATGCTGGTGCTGCAGAAGCAGTCGCAGGAAGAGCTGCGCAAGATCATCAAGTCCAAGAGCTGGTAACAGCCAGGACCCCACCTAAAGGAGAAAGGCATGAGCAATCCAATGCCCGTCGTCAAAGACCTGATCATTCCGCTGGATGTTTTTCCTCATCTGAGCAGCGAGGCCTCGGTGCACGAAGCCGTGGCCCAGCTCTTTTCCCACACTGTCAACGGTTCCGGCAAGCTGCTGTATGACGAGTTGCTGGTGGTCAACAGCCAGAACCAATACGTCGGCCGCCTGACCATCCGGGGGATTCTCACCTGTTATTTCCCGACCCTGTTCGACGGCGGCCAGAAGCCGATCTTCGCCGGCAAACAGGAGAAGTTCACCGACCTGGCCATCTTGCTCGAGGACAGCTTCCAGACCGAGTGCAAGCGCCAGGGAGCGTTGCCGGTCAGCCAGTACATGGTGCCGCCGCTCAAGTCGATCAAGGCCGACATGCATCCCCTGCACGCCGCCGAGATCATGATGACCGAAAACCAGAACTGTCTGCCGGTGGTCGACGGCGGCCAACTGATCGGTGTTGTCCGCCTGATCGACCTGTTCCGGACCCTGGCCTCCAGCTGCTCGCTGTAAGACTGCTCCAGAGACACCCTTATCGACAACAAAGGAATCACACCCATGTCTGCAACCGTACAAGAACTTCCTGACACCAAAACGCCCTTTGACTGGAAGCGCGTGGTCTTCATCCTTGGCGGCCTCGCCCTCTTTGCCCTGATCTATTATTCGCCGGCCTGGCCGGACGCCGTCGATCCCAAAGGCGAACATTTTGCCCTGTCCAAGGAGGCCAAGGGCGCGCTGGCGGTGTTTGCCGTGGCCGCCACCTGGTGGATCTTCGAGGTGGTGCCGATCGGCGTCACCAGTTTGTTGATTGGAACCCTCCAAGCCTTGTTCCTCATCCGCAAACCGGTGGTGGCCTTCAAGGACTTCATGGACCCGTCGGTGCTTTTTATCTTCGGCTCGGTGGTCATCGGCATGGTGTTCACCAAGACCGGGCTGACCCGGCGAATCGCCTACAAGATGCTCTCCATCATCGGCGAGAAAACCTCGATGATCATGCTCGGCTGCTTCCTCATGACCGCCCTGCTGACCCACGTCATGGCCCATACCGCGGTGGCCGCGACCATGTTTCCGCTGCTGATGGCCATCTATTCCCTCTACACCACCGAAACCAAGCCGACCAATTTCGGCAAGGCGATGTTCATCGGCATGGCCTACGTGGCCGGCGCCGGTTCGATCATCACCCTCTTGGGCGCGGCCCGCGGCGCCGTGGCCCTGGCCTTTTACAAGGACATGATGCATGTGGACATCAGTTTCGGCACCTTGAGCTACTACATGTTTCCCCTGGGCTGGCTGATGGTCTTCCTCCTGTGGGGATTCTTCATGATTTTCTGCAAGCCGGAGAAGGAGCGCATTGTCGGTCTCAAGGAAAAGGCCAGCCGCATGTACCGGGAACTGGGCTCGATCACCCGCAACGAGATCCTGGCCGCGACCATCATTCTGCTGGCCGTGCTGATCATCGCCCTGAAGAGCTTTGTCCCTGCGCTCGACAAATTGGACAAGACCGGCATCCTGCTCTGCTCGACCATCGCCTTCTTTGTCTTCAATATCCTCAAGATCGACGACCTGGAAGACATCCCCTGGAACATCATCCTCCTGTTCGCCGGCGCCATGTCGATCGGCTTCTGCTTGTGGGAAACCGGCGCGGCCAAATGGCTGGCGGTCAACTGGCTGGTCCTGTTCCAGCAGGCTCCGGCCGTGGTCTTCATCATGGGCATGGCCTTCTTTGTCCTCATCATGACCAACTTCATCATGAACGTGGCGGCGATTGCCATCAGCCTGCCGGTGGCCTTGGTCATCGCCCCTTATCTGGGCGTGGCCGGCGAGGTCATCCTGTTCTCGGCCCTGGCCACCGCCGGTATGCCTTTCCTGCTGCTGATCGGCGCGGCGCCCAACGCCATCGCCTACAACTCCAAGCAATTCACCACCGGCGAGTTCCTTAAGTTCGGTATACTCGCCAGCGTTCTGCTGATGGTGGTGCTGTGGGTCTTCGTCGCCTTTGTCTGGCCGATGATGGGCATGGAAGTCTTTGTTCCCAAGGTGCAATAGCATTCCGCATACAGACCCGCGCCCCGTTCCCTTGCCCGGATGATCGTCCGGGGAAGGGAACAGCGGGCGTACACCCTTTGTCATTTCTTTTTTCCCGAACGGAAAGGAGGCTCGCACATCCATTATGTCAACCGCCCTGGTTTCCATCTTTGTCATGGCCTACGCGGCCATAGCCCTGGAGCACCCGCTCAAGGTCAACAAGTCGGCCTCGGCCCTGCTGGCCGCCGGCCTGCTCTGGACCATCTACGCCCTGGCCGGCGGCGACTTCCATGCGGCCGTGCACAATCTGCATGAATCGGTCGCCTCCACCGCCCAGATCGTCTTCTTTCTCATGGGCGCCATGACCATCGTCGAGGTGGTCGACGCCCACAATGGTTTTTACGTCATCACCAGCCGGATCAAAACCAACAGTCTCAGCGCCCTCTTGTGGCTGGTCGGTTTTGTCACTTTCTTCCTCAGCTCGATTCTCGACAATCTGACCACCACCATCGTCATGATCTCGCTGATGAAGAAACTGCTCGACCGTCACGAGGACCGGCTGTTCTTTGCCGGCATCATTGTCATCGCCGCCAACGCCGGCGGCGCCTGGAGCCCGATTGGCGACGTGACCACCACCATGCTGTGGATCGGCGGCCAGATCACCACCTTGGAGATCATGAAGGGCGTGCTCCTGCCCTCCTTGTCTTGTCTGGTCATCCCGCTGTTGATCACCAGTTGGGTCCTGCGCGGCCGCGAGGTGGTGGCCGCCTGCGCCATCGAGCGGCGGGCCGGCTACGAGACCACCCCCTTTGAGCAGAATTTCATGTTCTGCATGGGCATGGGGACCTTGATCGCGGTGCCGATCTTCAAGAGCATCACCCATCTGCCGCCGTTCATGGGCATCCTTTTTGGCCTGGGCATCCTCTGGCTGGTCGGCGAGCTCCTCCACCGCGGCAAGGAGGACGATGAGTTCAAGGAACACCTCAGCCTGGTGGCCGCGCTCAAGCGCATCGACATGAGCTGCATCGTCTTTTTCATCGGCATTCTCCTGGCGGTGGCCACCCTGGAGCATACCCACATCCTGGGCAATCTGGCCGCCTGGCTGACCCAGACCGTGGGCAACGAGGCAATCATCGTCACCCTGATCGGCCTGGCCTCCGCTGTGGTCGACAACGTGCCGCTGGTGGCCGCCTCCATGGGCATGTACGACATGGCCACTTATCCGACCGACAGTTTCCTGTGGGAGTTCATGGCCTACTGCGCCGGGACCGGCGGCTCCATCCTGATTATCGGTTCCGCCGCCGGCGTGGCCGCCATGGGCTTGGAGAAGATCCATTTCTTCTGGTATGCCCGCAAGATAGGCTTCCTGGCCGCGATTGGCTATTTCTCCGGCATTGTTGTTTATATTGCGCAGTACAAGCTTTTCCACTAAATACCCCACCCCCTCTTCCCGGTTGCCTGCCGGGAAGAGGGGAGATGCGGTGCGCGGGCGGCGTGCTGCCACGCCACTCCGTGTCCACGACCCCTTTGCGGGGCCGGCCATTGTTTTGCTGCCCCCAACCACCACTTTCTTGCCACCGATGACCGACGAATTGTCCTCTTGCACGCCCCCCGAGAACAAACCCATGATTCCCCGCCAGAGCAGCGCGCCGATGACCGCCTTGTCCTCCGGTGTCACCAGGAGCAGGGCATGAAGATTCTTATTACCGTGCAGGACAACAACGTCGCCCCCCGGTTCGACCAGGCCACCGAGGTGATCATCGCCGAACATGACGGCCAGAAGCTGATGGCCGAGCCGCGAACGATCATCCTGCCCCACAAGAGTGCCGATGAATTGAGCGACCTGATCATCAAGGAGGGGGTGCAGTGCGTGATCTGCGGCGGTATCGAGGAGACTTTTTACCGTTTCTTCAACTGGAAAAAGATCACCGTGATCGACGGCGTCATCGGTTCCCATGGCGAGGCGATGCAGATGGCCTTTGTCGGCAGTCTGCGGCCGGGCCAGATCCTGCCCTCGGCGAAAAAAAGCACCTGACACCATTCCGGCGCGTCAGGGCTGCCCATCCGCCGGAAAACCATCGGGGTTGAATCGAGCGCCGAATCGAGGTATGCAGGGATAGAGAAACAACCGGAGACAACAGGAGAGGAGGGCACCCATGAGAAAGATTGACCTGGATGGTACACGAGAATTCAATCCGCTGGGCATGAAGGCCATCGTGTTGCACGATTCGGAATATTTCAAAATCCTCAACTTCAACCTCAAGGCCGGGGCCTTGTTTCCTATTCATTCCCACGATTTGGATGGCCAGCTGTCCATTCTGGTGATCGAGGGAGAGGGACTGTTCCTGGCCGACAACGAGGTGACCATGCCCGCCAAGACCGGAGGCATGCTGATTGCCGAGATCCGCGAACCGCATGGGGTCAAGGCGACCACCGACATGCGTATCGTGGTGACCATCGCCCCGCCGATCTGAACAAACAGGGTCGGCTCATCGGGCCGAACGCTTCCCCCCATCGTGCCCTGCAAACCGTTCAAGGAGACCTGCATGAAAACCACATCGGTCATTGTCCTTTTGGTACTGGCCCTGCTGGCCGGTTGCTCCGCGCCGTCGTCGGAAAGCGGCAGGAACAAAGAGCAGCGTGCAACCGGCGACCTGGCGCAAGGCGAGCGGCACCCCCTGGTTGACGGCGAGGCCGCCAGTCAGCTTCAGCCGCCGCCGGCTCCGGCCGGTCCGATCGTGGGCGGCAGCGGCACGATGAAGACCACCGGCCTGGTCAAGCGCGCGGCCGTTTCCGAAGCCATGCCCATCGGCAAGCCGGCCTGGAATCGCGAATCCTACAATGCCATCCAGGAGAACGGCTTCATCAATGCCGCCCGCGACCCGCTCTCCACCTTCAGCATCGATGTCGATACCGCCAGCTATACCAATGTCCGCCGCTTCATTCAAGGGGGGCATCTGCCACCGGTGGGCGCGGTGCGCATCGAGGAGATGATCAACTATTTCACCTATGCGTATCCCCGGCCAATCGGCAAGGCCCCTTTTGCCCTCGGTGCCGAGGTCGGCCCCAGTCCCTTTCACCGGGACTATCTCCTGGCCCGCATCGGCCTCGCCGCCAAGGATCTGGCCAAGGAACACCTGCCACCGTCGAATCTGGTGTTCCTGATCGATGTCTCCGGTTCGATGCAGGATGGCAACAAGCTGCCGCTGTTGAAGCAGGCCCTGCCACTGGTGGTCCGGCAGCTGGGGGCGCGTGATCGGGTGGCCCTGGTGGTCTACGCCGGGGCCGACAGTGTGGTCCTGCCGCCCACCCCTGGCGACCGTCAGCAGGAGATCCTCGCCGCGCTCGACCAGCTCCAGGCCGGCGGTTCGACCCACGCCTCCAGCGGCATCCGCACCGCCTATGAACTGGCACGCAAGTCGTTCATCAAGGGCGGCAACAACCGGGTGATTCTCGCTTCCGACGGCGATTTCAACGTCGGCGTCACCAGCCGCGACGAACTCACCCGGCTGATCGAAGAGGAGCGCAAGGACGGCATCTATCTGACCGTGCTCGGTCTGGGCATGGGCAATTACCACGACGACACCATGGAGGTGCTGGCCGACAAGGGTAACGGCAACTACGCCTACATCGACAGCCTGCTGGAAGCCAAGAAGGTGCTGGTCAAGGAGATGAGCGGCACGTTGTTCGCGCTGGCGAACGATGTCAAGATCCAAGTGGAATTCAACCCGGCGCGGGTGGGGGCCTATCGGCTGATCGGCTACGAGAACCGGGCCTTGGCCGACGAGGATTTTCGCGACGATACCAAGGATGCCGGCGAGGTCGGCGTCGGCCATCGGGTGACCGCCCTTTACGAGCTGATCCCGGCCGGGCATGCATCGATTCCCCAGCTCGACCCGCTCAAGTACCAGCGCAATGCCGCCGCTCCTGCCCATTCCGGCGAGTGGATGACCGTCAAGCTGCGCTTCAAGCCCCAAGGCGAACCCCATTCCACCCAGATGCATCTGGCGGTGGGGGAAACGACCACAAAACCGTCAACGGACTTTCGTTTCGCTTCGGCCGTGGCCGGGTACGGCATGCTGCTGACCCGTTCCGAGCATCTGGGCGAGTTCACCTGGCAGCGGTGTCTGGAATTGGCCCGTTCTGGTCGAGGTGCGGACGAGGAGGGCTATCGGGCCGAATTTTTCCGTTTGGTGGAGGCCAGCGAGTTGCTGGCCAAACAGCAGGCACCTGAGCTAGACGACAACAAGAAACCGCTGCCCCCGCCAACAATCAGGTAAGCAGGGCGGCCCAATCGAGGGCGGGGAAGGTGCGGTGGAGCATGTGGTCATCATGTTCCAGCCACACGGTCAGATCGCTGAAGGTGGCCCGAGCCTGGGGCAGCACCAGGGCGGGTGGACAGACGTTGTCTTGGTCGCCCATGACCAGCACGGCTGGCACGGTCAGCGGGGTGGAAGGCGGCCGGTAGTCGCCGAAATTGAGGGCCGGGGCCAGCAGCACCAGCCGTCGGCAACGCTCGGGATAGCGCTGGGCAAAACAGGCGGCCATCAGGCCGCCAAAGCTCGACCCCACCAGAATGAGCCGATCACGCCCGGCCAGCTGGGTTTCCAGTTGCGCCAGCCGTTGGCCCAGATCGCCTTGGTAGTCCTGCATGCCCACTTGGGGAAAATGGTCGCGGAACCACCGCGCCTTGGTTCCTTGGATGGACGAGTCGAGGCCGTGGAGGAAAAAAACGTTGGCAGCGTTCGCAGTCATAAATCGTGGGCAATGAACAGGTATTGAGCGTTCCCATGCTCTAGGTGGGAACGCGTAACTCTCAACCCGCCCCGCGGAAGTACACCGCAGGGCGGTTTTTTTGTCTTTTTACTGCTTGCACCAGGCATAGGCGTTCTGGAACATCCGCAGCCAGGGACTGACCGGCAGGTTCTTCATTTCCTCGGGCAGCCAGTGGCACTGCCAGGGGAGGAAGGCCCGCTCCGGATGGGGCATCATCGCCAGATGGCGGCCATCGGGCGAACAGATGCCAGTGAGGCCGCCGGGCGAGCCGTTGGGGTTGAAGGGGTAGGTTTCGGTGGCCTGGCCCTGATCGTCGACAAAGACCACGGCGGCCATGCCCTCGTTCCACACCTGCTGGCGGATGGCCTCGTCCGGGAAGTGCAGGTAGCCCTCGCCATGATCCACATGGATACCGAAGACCAGCTCCTCCATGCCTTGGAGCATGATGGCCTTGCTCGGCAGCACTTTGACCGTGGTCCAGCGCGATTCAAAGCGACCGCTCTGGTTATGGATGAAGCGGGGTTGTTTTTCCGCCTCGATGCCCTCCCACGGCACCCAGCCCAGCAGCCCGAACAACTGGCAACCGTTGCAGATGCCGAGGGTGAAGGTGTCGGGCCGGTTGTAGAACTGGTGGAACTGGGCCTGGAGCCGCTCGTTGAAGCGGATGGTCGCGGCCCAGCCCTTGGCGCTCTCCGGCACGTCGGCGTAGGAAAAGCCGCCCACCGCCGCGATGCCGCGGAAATCGGCCAGATCGATCCGCCCGGCCAACAGGTCGGTCATGGTCACATCCCAGGGCTCGAAACCGGCGCTGTAGAAAGCGGAACTCATTTCCCGATCCGAGTTGGAGCCTTCATCGCGGAGGATGATCACCTTGGGCTTGTCCTTCTGCTGGAGAATGGCCGGAGCCGTGGCCTCGGGCGTGAAGCCGAGCCGGTATTCCGGCCCCTGACGGTCAAAGATGGCGTAGCGTTCCTCCTCGGCGCAATCCGGGTTCATCTGCAGCCGCTCCAGTTGGTAGCTGGTTTCCTCCCACCACTGGCGCAGCACGGCCATGGAATCGTCGAGCACCAGATGACCATTGTATTGAACGGTGATTGCCTGCTTGACGGTGGTGGAACCCAGAACGGTGCACGGGACCTTGGCCTGCTCGAACCGCTCCTTGACTTGGGCCAGATGGTGCCAGTGGCATTCGATCACCAACCCCAGTTCCTCGGCAAACAGGGTTTCGAGCACGGTCGCCGAGCCATTGAGCGCCAGGTTGAGGCCGCAGTTGCCGCTAAAGGCCATTTCAAGCACAGTGGTGATCAGGCCGCCGTCGCTGCGGTCATGGCCGGCGAGGATCAACCCGTGGTCGAGCAGGTACTGGACCGCGCCAAAGGCCCGCTTGACCAAGGCCGGATCGTCCATGTCCGGAACCTCGTCGCCAATCTGGCCGCAGGTCTGGGCCAGGCCGCTACCGCCTAGCCGGTTCTTGCCGCCCGAAAGATCGATGAACAAGAGCACCGAGCCCGGTTCCTTGATGTCCGGGGTGACCTTGTTGCGGATGTCGTTCATGGCGGCGTAGAGCGAAATAACCAGTTCGCGCGGCGACTTAACCACTTCTTCGCCGACCTTGGCGGCCATGCTCAGGCTGTCCTTGCCGCCGTCCACCGCGATGCCCACGGCGATCATCGCCGCTGCCATGGCCTCGGCCGCGTCGCGCAGGGCCGCGCCTTCGCCGGCCAGTTTCGGTGCCCACATCCAGTTGGCCGAGCATTTGACTTGTTCCAGATCCCTGATCCGCGCCCACACCAGGTTGGTCAGGGCCTCGCCCACTGCCATCCGTGCACCGGCGGCCGGGTCGACCAGCATCTTGATCGGCTGCTCGCCGATGGCCGTGGCAATGCCGCTGACCCCGAAATGACTCTGGGCCACCACCGCCACGTCGGCCACGGTCAGCTGCAGCGGACCGCAGCACTGCTGCTGGGCGATCAGGCCGGTGACCGCCCGGTCGACCTTGTTGGTGAGGAACCGTTTGGAGCCGACCGACACCAGTCGCAGCACTCGGTTCAGCGCCTCGCGCACGTCCAGCTTCTTGGGCGGGACAAAGGCGGACAGGGCGGGAACCGTCCGGTTGTCGGTGAAGGTTTTCTGCGGAATCTTGCCAAGCAGCTCGGGGATCTCGATGTTCACCGGCGTGGTGTTGTCCTGATTGTCATGGACAACGAAGCGCAGGTCGCCGGTAACCTCGCCGAGCACCTCGCAGGCCACCTTTTCCCGCGCGCAGATCGCCTGGAATCGCTCGATGTTCTCCGGGCTGATCAAGAGGCCGACCCGTTCCTGGTATTCGGCCACATAGATCTCCAGCACCGACATGGTCGGGTCGCCGACGCGGATGTTGCGGATCTCCACTCGGCCGCCGGCGTGCTCGACCAGTTCCTTGAGCACATTGGCCGGGCCGCCGGCGCCCTGGTCGTGGATGACGTCGATCAGGCTCAGGTCGCCCATCTCGTTGCAGGCGCGGATCACCCGGTTCATCTTTTGCTCCATCTCGGCGTCGCCGCGCTGCACCGCATTGAAATCGAGTTTGGCTTCGTTCTCGCCCTGCATCATCGACGAGGCCGCGCCGCCGCCGAAGCCGACCCGGTAAGCCGGGCCGCCCACCTGGACGATGAGCATGCCCTTGAGCGGCTGCTTCTTCTCGGTATGGCGGTCGTCGATCTGGCCGATGCCGCCGGTGAACATGATCGGCTTGAGAAAGCCCCAACGCTCGCCGGTCGAAAGCCGCAGGTCGAAGCTGCGGGTGAAGCCCTGAATCAGCGGCTCGCCGAACTTGTTGCCGTAGTCCGAGGCGCCGTTGCTGGCCTCGATCTCGATCTCCAGGGCGGACGCCAGGGTGTCCGGACAGGCGTAGGCGTTCTCCCATTCCAGCTCATAGTCGGGGATATGCAGGTTGGCCACGCAGTAGCCGGCGGTGCCGGCCATGACCAGACCACCGCGGCCGGTGCCCTGGACGTCGCGGATGCGGCCGCCGGTGCCGGTTTCAGCGCCGGGGAAGGGGGCGACGCCGGTGGGGAAGTTATGGGTCTCGGCGGTGAGCAGTGGGTGATAGCAGACCGTGGCTTCACTCAGCGGCGACGGTTCGCCCGGTCGCGCAGGCAGGAGCGTGGTCAGGGTGCAGCCCTCGATAACGCTGGAGTTGTCCTTGAAGGCCACCTTGCTGCCCTTGGGATGGGCTTTGAGGGTGTCGGTGACCACCTGGAACAGGGTCCGGTCGTAGTGTTGGCCGTCGATCACCTGCTTGCCGCGGAAAAAGCCGTGCCGCGAGTGCTCGGAGTTGGCGTTGTTGAGATCCATGATCTCGACAATGGTCGGGTTGCGGTCGCAACGCTTGACGAAATAGTCGTAATACAGCTCCCGGTCCCATTGGTCCATGGAGATGCCGGGAATGTCGAGCAGGCCGTCCGGCCCCTTGGACTGCAGATCGACCTCGTAGACCGGCTCCGGCACGATGCCGGTCTCGAAGGTGGTCAGCGGCTGGGCATAGACGCACTCGGTCATCCGGTCGTGATTTTGAGCGATGAAGGTGTCGATGGCCACGTCCTCGGGCACCAGAGAGCGGCGGGAGCGCTCTACCCGGGTGACCACGTCCAGGCCCACGGCCCGACAGATGGACACCATGTTCGAGGACCAGGCGGTGGCGAAGTTGAGCCGGGGGCCGATTTCGACCACCCGCTCACCGACAAGCTGCGGCTCAAAGGTAACGGTGTCGAGGAGGAAGCCGTCGGCCAGGATCAGGCGCAGCCGCTCGACCTCCGCAGGCGTCAGCGCACGGCTGGATTCGATGTTAAAGCAGTAGGCGAAGTCGGGTTTGACCTGACGATGGAGTTGGATGACGTGGGAAGGCATGAATGGCAATGTCCTTAGATGTTGAAATCGGAGAAGGGTAAAAATGTGCTGCCCACCGTGAAAGAACGACGAGTATGCAGCTGAAAATTGTTCTGCTTATAACAACGCGCGGAAATCTTCAACCGAAAGCCCCGCTTGTTTGAGGATATGTGCCAAGGTGGATCGCTTGAGGGGCGTATGCGCCGGGATCGTCAACTTGAGCACTTCGGTGCGGGTGTGTTTTTGCAACCGGATATGGCTCCCTCTCTGCCTCACCACAACCCAGCCGTCCCGCTTCAAGGCCGAGATGATCTTGAAATAAGAAAGACTGGGAATGAGGTTCATATCGCAATCTCGAGGAGTTGGGCGTTCGGAGCAACGAGAGCATCGTCTTCGATGGGTTCGAGATACAAGGCTATAGCTTCCTTGATGTTGGCCAGTGCCTCCTCTCTGCTGTCGCCTTCACTGATGCACCCGGGGAGACTGGGGACGTAGACGGTGAAGCCACCTTCCTCGCTTGGTTCAAGAATGACCTGAAGTTTCATGTACATCTCCCTGAGAAGAATGAAATGGATAGGAACATGTCACACTGACGCCATCCATGCACGTAACTTTAGCATGCGCGGTTGCATTTTTCCGCTCCAAAGTGGGATGATCATGCCCGTTTCTCATGCTTGCATCGACTTGGCCAGGGAGAGTGGTCATTAAAAAAGGCTGCATGATTTGAAGTAAAATAAGGCGGATCACGGCGGAAGATGGCCGCTAACTCCGGTTGGCGCTTGAATTCTTTATCAAGAAAGGTGCGGATGGCGCGCCGATCCCAGCCCTGGGGGTGGGGGAAATCGCAGTAGAGTGAGAGATCACCCTGGGAAAAGGTCGTGCCTGCCAGGGCCGTTGCCTCGGCGCCTGCGATAGGCATGTTGAAGATGGCCAGGTTGAGGAAGCTGATCTCCTGGTGGTGGCGTTGAACAAAGGCCAGGGTTTGGCGGGCTTCAACGGCGGATTCCGCCGGCGTGCCGAACAACAGATAGACATAGGTGGCGATACCGGCCTGATACAGGGCCGCGAGGACCTGTTCCACCAGGGCCAGGTCGATGCCCTTGTGCAGCCCATCCAACACCTGCTGCGAACCGGATTCCAGGCCGAGCTTGAGTAGCATGCAGCCGGAGGCATGCAACCGGTGGCAAAAGTCGACATCAGCCAGTTGCTCGTGAAAGCGGACAAAACCGTACCAGGGTGCTCCAGGCGGATTGTCGATTAGCGCCGACATCACAGCCGGACTGACGGCATTGTCGAGCAGGTGGATGAGGCTGGGTTGAGTGTGGCGGCACAATTGGTGCAAATGGGCCACCACTGTCTGCGGGTCAACAGGCTGATAGCGGCTCTGTTCGGCGGTCTCCGGGCAAAAGGTACACTTGTTCCAATAGCAGCCGCGCGAGGCTGCGTAGGGGAGAATCAGGCCGGGGGATAGGTAGTCGGCGAGCGATAGGCCGTCATAGTCGGGCGCGACATCATGGTGTTGGTGCGCAAGCCCCAGCAGGTCGAGCAGCGGGCCTTCGCCCGGCCCGGCGATGCACTGCGCCACCAGGCCGGCAAAGGGATTGGTCCAGCCGGGATGACGCATCCAGGAGGTGAGCAGGCCGCCGCCGAGCAGCAGGGGAATGTGCAGAAAGGTGGCGCGGAGAAAGCCGATCAGGCTGAAGCTGCACAGGGTCTGGCTGAGGTAGCAGAGCGAAATGCCGATAAATCGCGGCGCCTTGGCCGCGATCTTTGGCGCCAGGTGCTGCTCAAACCAGGGAAAGAAGAGGTTGGCGCGATACTCTTCTGCGGCCCTGAGCAGATCGCTGCTGGCCAGGGGATCGAGGCTGTTGTCCTCGTAGTTGGCCAGGCTAATCGAGAGTTCCGGCCGGGAGGCGACCGCCAGTTCCAGCACCCGGTTGATGTCGCGCACTGCCCGTTGATAGCGGTCGATATTGGCGTAGGTGGCGGGGCTGCGCAGAGCAGCGAGGTTGGCCTCGCGGTGCTTGAGGGCGCGGGTCGACCAGGTATCGACCGGATTCGTGGCTGAGCCCATCAGCCACAACAGGCCTTCCAGGTTGGCATCCACCAGGGTGCAATCGACCCCGTGCGCCCGCAGGCAGCCGGCCAGGGCGGCGATGCCCGCCGGCGGCTCGCCCGCCTTGGCCAGGGGCGGATGGATCAGCAGGATGGAGGTCATGGCGCAGGAGACACATCGCGGGCATGGCCCGCTCCCCTCATGTCGCCTATAGAAGGAGCGGGCCATGCCCGCGAACAGAAGCTAACGTGCAATGGGGCGGAACCGCTCACACCGATTCCCGCGTCTTGTGAAAGACGATGTCAGGAAAGAGTTCCTGGGTATGAGCCAGCCGCCAGCTGCCCTCGGCCAGGTAGGACAGGTGGCCTTCGGCGTCCAGGGCTAGATTGAACTGGTGTTTCTTCTCGAACTCGCGCAACTGCTGCTTGTTGTCGCTGGAGACCCAGCGGGCCAGGGTGTAGCTGAGCGGCTCATAGGTGGCATCCACCCCGTACTCGTCCTTGAGCCGGGTCATGGTCACCTCGAACTGCAGCACGCCCACCGCACCGAGGATGTAGTCATTGCCCACAATCGGGCGGAATACCTGCACCGCTCCTTCCTCGGCCATCTGCAACAGCCCTTTCTGCAGCTGCTTCATCTTGAGCGGATTTTTCAGCACCACCCGGCGGAAGTGCTCGGGCGCGAAGTTGGGGATGCCGGTGAACTTGAGCTCTTCCTTGTCGGTGAAGGTGTCGCCGATTTTGATGGTGCCGTGGTTATGGATGCCGATGATGTCGCCGGGATAGGCCTCGTCGACATGGGAGCGCTCCTGGGCCATGAACACGGTGGCATTGCTTAAGGAGATCTCCTTGCCCAAACGGTGGTGCATGACCTTCATGCCCCGGGTGAACTTGCCCGAGCAGATGCGGAAGAAGGCGATGCGGTCGCGGTGGGCCGGGTCCATGTTGGCCTGGATTTTAAAGGTGAAGCCGCTGAAACTCTCCTCGCTCGGATCGACCATGCGGGTGGTGGTGGCGCGCGGACCCGGCGGGGGCGAGAGTTCGACAAAAGCGTCGAGCAGCTCGCGCACGCCGAAGTTGTTGATGGCGCTGCCGAAGAACACCGGCGTTTGCCCGGCCTTGAGATAGTGCTCGTACTCGAAGGGGTTGGCCGCCCCCTGCAGCAGTTCAATATCCTCGCGCAGTTTGTTGGCGGCAAAAACACCGACCAGTTCATCGAGCATGGGATCGGCCAGATCCTGCACCACGATGCAGTCCTCGGGCCGGGTGTCCTGGCTGGGGGTGAACAGGGTGATCTGCCGACGGTGCAGGTCGTAGACGCCCTTGAACCCCTTGCCCATGCCGATCGGCCAGCTGAGCGGCACGCATTCGATCTGCAGCTTCTCCTCGATGTCGGCCAGGATGTCGAGCGGCTCCATGCCGTCGCGGTCGAGCTTGTTGATAAAGGTGATGATCGGGGTGTTGCGCATCCGACAGACCTCCATCAGCTTGGTGGTCTGGGCCTCGACGCCCTTGGCGCTATCGATCACCATCAGGGCCGAGTCCACCGCAGTCAGCACCCGATAGGTGTCCTCGGAGAAGTCCTGGTGACCAGGGGTATCGAGCAGGTTGATTTCGTAGTCGCGGTAGTTGAATTTCATCACCGAGGTGGTCACCGAAATGCCGCGCTCGCGCTCGATGGCCATCCAGTCGCTGGTGGCGTGAACCGCAGTCTTGCGCGACTTGACCGCGCCGGCCATCTGGATGGCGCCGCCGAACAGCAACAGCTTTTCGGTGAGGGTGGTCTTGCCGGCGTCGGGATGGCTGATGATGCCGAAGGTTCGTCGTTTCTGAATCTCTTTGTGGTATTGACTGCTCACGTTGGGCTTGTTGATCAGGGATTGCTCGGTGCGCCGGCCACGATGGGCGGCGCGCAAAAAAAAAGGGCCGGAATCCGGCCCGATCACGGAAAAACCATATCTATATAATAGATTTGCCGAACTTTGTCCAACCTAGAATGTGTTTTGTCGCGGGGATTCTGGACCCGTTGCTCATGGACCAACCGTTAACTTGCGGCCGGCTGCGGGGCGGGTAGGGGGCGCATGATCAGGTTTTGCATGCTCAGGACCACCATCCGGCTGGATTGGGTCAGGAAACGGTTGACCATCAGCAGTCTGGTAACATCCTGTTCCCGGATCGCCCGCTGGGCCACCGCCCCGGCGCAGGAGCGGAGAAACTGTTTGTCGGCCTCCTCGACGCCCTGGAATAGAAGCCGCAGTTCTTCCTCCTGCACCTCTGCCCGGGATTCGGCCGCTATCCCTTCAATGGTCCGCCACAGGTGGGCCAGCCGGTCACGGAATTCGCCATGGGCCTTGAGTAGAAACGGGTTGTCTTCCTGGCCAATATCCTCGATTTCCGATCGCAGCTCATACAGATTTCGCACCACGTTCATGGTACTGCGGCTGGACCGGATAATCGGCTCCAGCTGTGCCGCTTCCTGGGGATCGATGGCCTCGGCTTGTATCCGGGCATAAAAGGTGAAAATTTCAGCATGCAGGCGTTCCAGATCCCCGTAGGTGAGCGGGGTGTCGGCAACGCCGCTGGATGGCGGGGGTAAGGCCGCCAATCCGCTGCCCGCCGCGCGCAGACCGTAGCGGATACCGAGATAGCGGATGGACAGCAGCAGTTGATGGAGCACCTCGTTGCGCAGGGCGGCTAGAGCAGCTTCGGGAACCTGGGGTGGGGTGTTGTGGATGTAGCGGGTGAGCACGGTCTGTTGTTCGGGAAAGAAACGATGCAGCAAGTGAACCAACACCGAAATCCAGGGAAAGAAAAGCAGCACGCCCAGGACATTGAACAGGGTGTGGAACAGGGCGATGGCCAGGACGGGGTTGTCGCCGAGAGCGAACAGGTCATGGATGATCCAGGACATCGGCGACAGCAGGGGCACGACCACCACGGCGGTAACCGCATTGAAAATGAGTGAGCTGGCAGCGGTCTGTTTTTTCGCCGGAATACCGCCGATGGCGCCCAGGAGCACCGTGATCGTGGTGCCGACGTTGGCCCCGATCACCAGGGCCGACCCCTCGCGAAAATCAATGATGTTGGAGAAAAGGGCGGTGAGGATGATGGCGATGGTGGCGGAACTGGACTGCATGGCCGCAGTCAGCACGACGCCGGCCAGGACATAGACCCACAGGCCCACGTCTGGCAGAAAGGACAGGTCGACCGCGGCGGCAAAGGCTTCGACGCTGGTTTTCATGAAGTCCAGGCCATGGAAGAGAAAACCAAAGGCGGCCAACAGCTTGCTGACGTTGACATACCGGCTGGAGCCGGAAAAAAAGATCAGCCCCAGGCCGCCGATGCCGATCAACGGCAGGGCAAAGACGTCGATTTTGAACTGAAAGCCTACCAGGGCGACGATCCAGGCGGTGCAGGTCGTGCCCACCATGGCGCCCATGAGCACCGCGATCGCGTTGGCCAGCGTCATCAGGCCGGCGCCGACAAAGGCGAGCACCATCAGGGACACGGCGGAGCTGGACTGAAGGATGGAGGTGGTGACGAAACCGGTCAGGAGGCCTTTGAGGCGGCTGTCGGTGAAGCGGCGGATCAGGGTCTTGAACGAGCGGCCGGCGAGCAGTTTGACCGATTCCTCCATCATGAACATGCCGAACAGAAAAATTCCCAGTCCGGCAAGGAATTTCCAGCCATCAAACAGTGTCCACATGACAAACCTCCAGGGAGGGGGTGAAGCGTTCCCGAACGCCGGGCAATCTGCGGTACCTGACCAGATTTACCCCAGAGCTGCGGTAGCGGCTGGAGCGGGCATATGCTGTTGACAGCGTCTTCCTGATCAGCCCGGCCTCCTTGCGCCGCTGGCCGGACAGCCAAAAAAAAGGCCTCTTTTCCGGAGAAAAGAGGCCTGGTGCGTTCTGGCTCCCCGGGACGGACTCGAACCGCCGACAGGGTGGTTAACAGCCACCTGCTCTACCGACTGAGCTACCGAGGAATGTGCGTTGAAAGGATGACGGCGCGTTGAGCAACCGTCCTCATTTCGAGAATGGCTAAATAGCACAGAGTCGACTGGGCGTCAAGAAAAAGTTGCGTCCTGAGCCGCGGTCTGCTCCGGCGGTGATGCCTGGTCGAGCGGCAGCCGGATATCGACAATCAGCCCGTCCTGGTCGGGGGCGTTGCGGAAGTGCAGCAATCCGCCATGCTGCCGGATTGCGTGATGGGCAATGGCCAGCCCCAGTCCGGTGCCGCCCGTGTTGCGGTCCCTGGCCTCGGCCACCCGGAAAAAGGGTTCGATGAGGTGGGGGAGTTTGTCTTCCGGCACGCCTGGACCGTGATCCCGTACGCGGATGACCGCCTGCGCGTTTGTCGTTGAGCTGTTTTTCCGGGTAAACAAACAGACCTCCACGCGGCTGCCTGACCGGGTGGAGGTGGCGCCGTTGCGGATGATGTTTTCAATGGCCTGCCGCAGCAGTTCAGGGGAACCGGGCACCGATGCCTCGGCCACCTCGCCGACCACGACCCCCTTGCCCAGGTGACGGGTCTCGAAATCAACATCCTGGGCGACGTCCCGCACCAGTTCGGCGAGGGCGACCCTGGGCGTGTTGGCGTCTATGGTGAAGGCCTCGCTGCGAGTCAAGGAGAGCAGTTGGCTGATCAGGTTGTTCAAGCGTTCGGATTCACGGCCGATTCGGTCCAAATTACCATCTTCCTCGGCCTGGAACCGCTTTCGTGCCAGCTCCAGGGCCAGGTTCAGCCGAGCCAACGGGGAGCGCAGTTCGTGGGAAATATCGCGCAACAACCGTTTCTGGTTGTTGACCATTTCTTCCATCTGTTCGGCCATGTGGTCGAAATCCCTCGCCAGATCGCCGATTTCGTTGCCCGCCTCGCCCAATGAGGCGCCCACCCTCGCCGAGAGATCGCCGCCGGCAATCTGGCGGCTGATGCGGCGCAGTCGTTCCAGGGGGGCGCTGAAGGATCGGGCCAGCAGATAGCAGATGGTCCCGGCGACAGCGAGAAACACCACCAGGCGCAGCCATTGGCCTCGGCCGAAGAAAGGAGGGTGCGGCGGCGGCTTCGGCAGAGGTTGCGTTGGCCGTCCTGGACCATTGTCGGGGAAAAAGTCTGGCCGGCCCGGGGGTGGGCCGTCCAGGCCCGGAGGTGGGCCCAGACGGTGCAAACCGATCACCGCGTAGGAGGCTCCGTCCGGGGCACGCAGCCGCTGAATCACCAACAGTTCCCGACCGTCGTCCCGAATGAGAGGTTGGTCGCCCGCGACGGCGGTATCGGCCAAGCGGACAAGCTCGGAGGGGAGGGCGGGGTCGACGGGCACGACGGTGTCGCCGGCGCGTAGATACAGTCGGGTTCGCATCGACGCCTGGATTTCCTCGACATACAGGTTGAACGCTCGCTCGCCACGGTGCTGGCGCATCACCTGTGCGGCCTGGCCCATCAGCACGATCGAACGGGCGATGCTGGCCTGCATCTGACGATGGAAATCGTGGCGGAAGGAATCCACCGACCGGCGGGACAGGGAGTACATCACCAGGCCGCTGATCACTCCGGTGAGAAGGATGGTCAGGGAAAAACTGAGCAGGAGACGGAAGAAGATGCTGCGCATGTCCGATCGGTTGGGGGGTTAGGGGCAGATGTACATGTAACCGACACTGCGCACGGTTTTGATTCGTTCAATGCCGTTGACGTTGCGGCCCAATTTCTTGCGCAGACTGCTGATGTGGACATCGATGCTGCGGTCGAACAGCTCCAGTTTGCGGCCCAGCGCCTCCATGGCCAGCTCCTCGCGGTTGACCACCTGGCCGATCCGTTTGAGCAGGGCATGGAGCAGGGCGAATTCCACCGTGGTCAGCGGGATTTCGACGTCGTGCCGCCAGACGGTCCGGGTGCCAGGATCAAGGACGATGTCGTCGGCAAGCAGCTTGCCGGGCGCGGTGCGCCGGTTGCCCAATCCGTTTTCGCCTCGACGTTGGATGGCCCGGATCCGGGCCACCAGTTCACGCGGGTTGAAGGGCTTGGGCAGGTAATCATCGGCCCCCAATTCCAGGCCGACGATCCGGTCGACTTCATCGCCCCGGGCGGTCAGCATCAGCACCGGGACCGTGGACGCTTGCCGGATCTTGCGCAACAGGTCAAAACCGTTGAAGCCGGGGAGCATGACATCGAGAATCAGGAAGGAATGATCGCCGGCGAGAGCGGTCGTCAATCCCTGTTGGGCCTCATGGCAGGCCGAGACGGCAAACCCCTCCTGTTCGAGGTATTCGGTCAGGAGGTCGCACAGCTCGGTGTCGTCGTCGATGAGCAAGATCCGCATGGAGGAGCGCCAGATGTTCAAGGTGATTCAATTGAGATGGAACTCGTCAACCATAAAGCCTCCCTGTGCCTGTCGGTTAGGCAATTTACAAAAATTTACAGTTTTTTTTCAGATGGAAACGATAACACTTCGAAAAAATAAGGATATTTCATCAGGATACAGCGGAAGGAGGGATCTGTCGTTGTCCGTGGACATTTGCATCGGCCGCTTCTCTGCCGGAAAAGAGCAGCCTTCGATTATTGAGTCTTCACTCCCCGGCATTGCCGCCGGGGAGTTTGCCCTGCTTCAGGGGAGCTGACGCCACCAATCGGACGACGTTTCAAGGTCGGCGCAGCAGCAGTGCCACCCATTCATCCTGGTAGCGGCGATCAAGCGATGCACAGCCAAGGTTGCCATAGACCCCGAGGATATTGGCCTCCTGCCCGCCGCGAAGAATGCCGGCCAACACCAAGTGGCCGCCGGCAGCGGTCAGGGCGGCTAGTGCCGGTGCCATGTCCACCAGCACGTCGTGGACGATGTTGGCGCAGACCAGGGGAAAGCTGCCCTGAATCTGTGTCACCGGTGTGGCGCTGACCTCGATCCGCCCCGCGAGTCCATTCTTTTCGATGTTTTCTCGCGCCACGGCCACCGCATCCGGATCGTTGTCGATGGCGATCACTCGCTTGGCGCCGAACCGAGTTGCCGCCATGGCCAGGATGCCGGTGCCGGTGCCCACGTCCAGGGCCTCTTGCGGCTGAATCGACTCCATGCTGCCTTTGATCAATTCAAGCGCCATCCGGGTCGAGGCATGCTGACCGGTGCCGAAGGCCATGCCCGGATCCATTTCGATCACCTGTTGTCCGGGGGCAGGTTGATACGCCTCCCAGGAAGGCTTGATCACCAAGCCGGAGACGATCTCGAAGGGTTTGAAATATTGCTGCCAGCTGGTGGCCCAGTCCTCGTCGGCCAGCAGGGTGGTGGTCGGCGTTTGCGGGACGAGGTTGTAAAGGGCAAAGAGTTCGGTCATCCGTTCGGTGACCTCGGTCAGGATCTGTTCAGCACTGTGCGAAGGACGCCCCGCATCGTCGGCGGTCAGACGGAAAAAACCGCTGACCAGGGCGCCGGCATCGGTTTCCGGACTCTGTTCCACCCCGGAGCCGCTGAGCACGCCCATGAGATCGCTGACCGGTTCCAGTAGGGGAAGGGGGCAAAAGAGGGAGATTTTCAGCCATTGGCCGGTGGGGGCATGGGAGGTAGTGAGGTTGGTCATCGACGGTCACTGAAGGGAGTTGGTGGATGGGTGATTGGATGCCGCGCCGGCTTGCGTGGCACCCGGACAGTTCACCGATCATACACGCAGCGGGCGAATGGGGCGAGCCTTTCTCTCCGGCAGCCGGGCGACGGTTAAAATTGAGGATTGACAAAAACATCGTTAAACGATTACTTACATCGATTGTCGCTGGTCACGGAATCGCCACATGCGGAGTTGCGGCCGACAGCTGGAAAGTCAATGCCGACAACAGCTCCGGCCGATGCGCGCCATAACGCCGTTTCCCTCCCGTTTGTTCATCTTTTTTTCAGGATGCGCCATGATCGATACCTCGGGACACCATATCGTGTACGGTGAATTGCGGGATTACCTCACCGGCCACGTGCTGCCGGACACCGACGACGAACGGGTACGCCAAGCCCTGGCTCGCCGGCTGGTGGAGCAGCTCGGCTATGCCAGGGAAGAGTTGGAGCCGCGACTGACCATCGATTCCTGCTACAACAACATCCGGGTGCAGACCCTGATCGAACTGACCGCGCGCATTGCGGGCAGGCGGCTGTTCATCCTCCGTTACGGCCCCGGTTCCCTGGTGACCCGCGAGAACGCGGCGGTCGCGGCTGCCCGCGTGCTGGAACCGGCCTACCGTATTCCGCTGGCCATCGTCACCAACGGCCGCGATGCGGAACTGTTGGAAACCGCGCGGGGCAAGGTGCTGGCTACCGGCATGGACTGCATCCCCGACCGGGCCCGCGCCGGAGAGCTGGTGCGGGAATGCGTTTTCGAGCCGTTCGCCGATGCGGAAAAGCGCGATCAGGCGTTGCGCATTCTCAATGTTTTTGATGTGGAGGTCTGCTGCTTTGGCAGCAGCTGCCGGCCACAGCCGCATGACCCATCTGATCACGCCGCGCCGCCGGGCGCGGTCGATCATCTTCAGTGAACCTCTAACTGACACGACGACCATGGAGAAGACACGCAACTGGAACAAGACAAACTGGCACCATTTCCCCGCCCTGCAGCAACCCAACTGGCCGGACAAGGAACGCTACGACGAGATCATTCAGACCCTTTCCTTGTTGCCGCCGTTGGTTTTTGCGGGCGAAATCAGGGATCTGAAAGCCATGCTCGCCAAAGCGGTCCGAGGCGAGGCCTTTCTTCTCCAGGGCGGCGACTGTTCCGAGGAATTTTCCCGCTGCACCGCGCCCAACATCCGCGAAACCCTCAAGGTGCTGCTGCAGATGGCGGTCATTCTCACCTATGCCGGCAACAAGCCGGTGGTTAAGGTGGGCCGCATTGCCGGCCAGTATGCTAAACCGCGTTCCAGCGACACCGAAAAAATTAACGGGATGGAGATTCCCAGCTACCGAGGCGACATGGCCAACTCCGCCGATCCGGTGCTGGAGGCGCGCATCCCCGATCCGGAGCGCCTGCTCAAGGGCTACCACCTGTCGGCGGCGACCATGAACCTGCTGCGCGCCTTCACCCGTGGCGGTTTCGGCTCCCTGCACCGGGTCCAGGCCTGGAACCAGGAGTTCGTCAAGCAATCGCCCATGGGGCGGTCCTACGAGCGCATGGCCAAGCAGATCAGCAACGCGCTCAAATTCATGGAGACCATCGGCATTTCCACCGATATCCCGCAGCTCAAGGAGGCTCAGTTCTTCACCTCCCACGAAGCCCTGTTCCTTGGCTACGAAGAGGCCCTGACCCGCGAGGACTCGATTGCCGGCGGCTGGTACGACTGCTCGGCCCACATGCTGTGGATCGGCGATCGCACCCGGCAGCTCGACGGCGCCCATGTCGAGTTCCTCCGCGGCGTGCGCAATCCGCTGGGCATGAAGGTGGGGCCCAATTACGACAGCGACGACATACTCCGCATCATCGAGCGGCTCAACCCGGACAACGAACCGGGGCGGATCACCCTGATCACCCGTTTCGGTTTCAAGGCCATCGAAAAGCATCTGCCGCCGTTGCTGCGGGCGGTCAAGAAGGCCGGACTGCACGTGCTGTGGACCTGCGATCCGATGCACGCCAACACCTTCAAGGCTGAATCGGGACACAAAACCAGGGATTTCGAGAATATTCTCTCCGAGCTGCGCTGCTTCTTCGAGCTGAATTGGGTGGAAGGAACGGTCCCCGGCGGGGTCCATTTCGAGTTGACCGGTGACGATGTCACCGAATGTATCGGCGGTGCGCGTCAATTGTCCGACGCCCAACTGGGCCAGCGGTATCTGACCACCTGCGATCCACGGCTCAATGCCGAGCAATCGCTGGAGATGGCATTTCAAATCGCGGAGATGATCCGCAGCTGAGACGGTAGGGATGAACCCGGTCCGGGGGCGGCCTGCGGCACTCAGGCCGTGCCCGGATCGGCGGCAAACAGGGCGGCGATCTCCTCGCGGGAGGTGAATTCCAGCAGTTGCTGGCGGTTGGCGTCTTGTTTGAGAATCTTGCTGACCCGGGCCAGGGTGTGGAGGTACTCTCCCCCCTTGCTCGCCGGAGACAGCAACAGCACGAAGAGGTAGACCGAACGGTTGTCGATGGCGTCGAAGTTGATGCCCGCCTTGCTGCGGCCAAAGCACAGCAGGATCTCGTCCAATCCTTCGATCTTGCCGTGAGGGACGGCCACGCCGTTGCCCACGCCGGTGGAACCCACGGATTCACGTTCAAGCAGGACCTTGTAGAGCACCTCTTCGGTGAAGCGGCCGCACTGGGTCGCGGCCAGGCCGGCCAGTTCCCGCAGCGCTCCCTCCTTGGTGGCGGCCTTCATGTCGAGAATGATTGCGTCTTTGTCTAACCCGGGCACGAGCACCGCCTCTTTTGGCTAATTGGTTTTCCGGCGGTGCTTGACCGGAAGAATCTTGAGTTGTTCTCGGTACTTGGCTACGGTGCGACGGGCAACGGTGATGTTCTCCTTGGCCAGCAGTTCGGAAATCTTGTTGTCGCTCAGCGGCTTGGCCGGATTTTCGTTGGTGATCAACTGGCGAATTCGGGTCTTGATGGCCTCGGCGGCCACGCTGTCGCCATCGGCGTTGGGCACGGCGGTGCTGAAAAAATACTTCAGCTCATAGATGCCCTGGGGACAATGAACATACTTGTTCGAGGTCACCCGGCTGACGGTCGATTCGTGCATGCCGATATCCTCGGCCACATCCCGCAGGATCAGGGGCTTCATCGCCGCTGGCCCGTCCTCAAAAAAATCCCGCTGAAACTTGAGCAGGCTCTCCATGACCCGGTAGATGGTCCGCTGTCGCTGTTCGATCGATTTAATGAACCATTCGGCGTTGCGCTTGCTTTCTCGCAGGTAGCCGCGCGACTCGGAGTTGAGTGCGTTCTTCTGCTTGAGCAGCTGCTGGTATTCGCTGGAGAGCTGGAGCTGCGGCAACCCCTCGTCGTTGAGCTGGATGACAAACTCGCCGTCGATCTTGTAGACGTAGACGTCCGGCGCGATGTAGTTGGTTTGCTCGTTGCTGAACTCGTTGCCGGGATAGGGGGTCAATTCCTGGATCACGGCCACCGCTTCGGTGATTTTTTTCAGCGGCACGCCGAGTTCTCTTGCCAACTGCGCGTAGTTGCGCGACTCTAACAGATCCATGTGCTGCTCGACGATCTGGGAGGGCAGAGGATCATCGGCGTCGAGCCGATCGAGCTGCAGAAGCAGGGATTCGCGGATGTCGCGGGCGGCGATGCCCGGTGGATCGAGGCTCTGTACCAGCCGCAGCACTCCCTCGGCTTCCTCCTCGGTACAGTGGCCGTAGGCGCAGATATCCTCGATGCTGGCATCGAGAAAACCGTGGCCATCGAGGTTGCAGACGATGAACGTGGCCAGGTCGGCGTCTTGCTCGCTGAGGTCGAGATGGGTCAGCTGCCATTGGAGGTAGGACGCCAGGCCGGGAACAGCGGAAATGAAGTCGAATTGGGAGGGGGCGTCGGCCGGCGGTGTTTCGTGGGAAAAGGCGATGTCGGTGTCGAAATTGTTGGCGTAATCCTCCCAGTTGACCTCGGCCACGGTGGCCGGATCGTCGCCCTTGATCCGGTCGGTGACGGTGGCTTCGGCCTGGTAGGCATTCTCCTCCCCGTTGAGGGATTCGGGATTGGCCGGTTGTTCGAGCAGGGAGGGGGCCTCCTCCAGCATGGGATTCTGCTCGATTTCCGCTTGCAGGGCCTCGGTCAGCTCAAGACGACCGAGCTGCAACAGTTTGATGGCCTGGCGCAACTGCGGCGTCATCACCAGTTTCTGTGCGAGCTTCAGGTTCTGTCTGAGTTCAAGTGCCATACCGTATCATGTCTGCCGCAGAGGTTTGAGGTCGTCCATGGAGAGGAAAGGAGCCGGATGCCGTCACATGTGAAAATTATCGCCGAGATACATTTTTCTGGCCACCGCGCTCTGAATGATGTCGTCGGCCACGCCGCTGGTCAGTATTTGACCGTTATTCATTATATACGCAAAATCACAGACCTGCAAGGTTTCACGCACGTTGTGGTCAGAAATGAGGATACCCAGTCCCTTGCTTTTTAGCTCGCGGATGATTGCTTGCAGATCGGCCACCGACAGCGGGTCAACCCCGGCAAAGGGTTCGTCCAGGAGGATGAAGCGCGGCCTGGTGGCGAGCGCCCGCATAATCTCCACCCGCCGCCGTTCGCCTCCGGACAAGGCGTGCCCCTTGTTGCCGGCCAGGTACTCCAGTTTGAGTTCGGCCATCAGGTCGCTGATCCGCCGGTTGATTTCATTGCGCGGCAGGCCCAAGGGCTCAAGAACGATGCGGATGTTTTCCTCGACGGTCAGCTTTTTAAAGACCGAAGGCTCCTGGGCCAGGTAGGTGATGCCGCGTGAGGCGCGCTGATGAATCGGCAGCGCGGTGATGTCCTCGCCGTCAAGCAGAATGGTGCCGCTGGTGGGCCGGATGAAGCCGACGATCGAATAGAAGGTGGTGGTCTTGCCGGCGCCGTTGGGGCCGAGCAGGCCGACCACCGATGAACTGCGCACCTGCAGGCTGACCTGGTCCACCACCCGCCGGTTGCGGTATTCCTTGACGATGCCGCAGGTTTCTAGAACAGAGGTGCTGTTCATGGTTTTTTCTTCGATTCCGGGTGAATAACCGCCTTGACCCTGCCTTTGGATTTTTCGTCCTGTTCCACGACCGACCGCTTTTCATTCAGGTAATAGGTGATCGTCTTGCCGGCCACCATGTTTGGTCCCTGCCAGGCCTTGGCATTGCCGGTGAGCACGACCTTGCGTTCCTTGGCAAAGTAATCCATGCGGTCGCCGGTACCCAGCCAATCGCCCTCGCTGATCTTGACATTCTGTTTGCAGATCAGTTTTTCCAACTGGCTGGTGTTCTGGTTGCCCGGCCCGGGCGTCGACGGCTGCCCGTCTTTATTCGCTGGTTTTTCACTGTAGAAAACCGTCATTTCCTCGGAACGGATGATCAGGTTGCCCTGGCGGGCATCGACCTTGCCCAGGAAGACGACCGTGTTTTGATTTTCCTGTGAAACCATGCGATTGGCCTCGATGCTGATCGGTTGGTCAGCATCTTCCACCCCTTGGCAGGGTGCGGCGAGGGCAAGCAGGAGGATCAGGGTCAGATGGATGATTGGTTTGCTGACAGCAGGCAAAGGCCCCATGAGCGTATCCTCTGGAGTGCGGGAGAAAAAAGGGCGATACTGTTTTGGGTTTGGTTTTTGCAAGAACCGGGGGATATTACTTTGTAATCGGACAAATGTAAAGGGGGAGGAGGCGCGCCGTTCCTCCTTTTTCTTTGGCCGGCATTGAAGGGTTTACAGGGGGGGGCGGCAGAGGTAAAATGATCGACTTTCAATGAGCGCACGGGGTTGTGCGGGACGGGAGGAAACAGATGATACGAGAAGAAATCGCCAAGGCCAAGGTATTGGTCGAGTCGTTGCCTTATATCAGCGAATTTCGAGAGAAAACCGTGGTGATCAAGTACGGCGGCCATGCAATGGTCGACGAGACTCTCAAGCGCAACTTTGCCTTGGATGTGATCTTGATGAAATACATCGGCATCAATCCGGTGATCGTCCACGGCGGCGGACCGCAGATCAACCGATTCCTGGAGAAGATGCGGATCACCCCGAGTTATGTTCAGGGGATGCGGGTCACCGACGGCGAAACCATGGATGTGGTCGAAATGGTGCTGGTGGGCAAGGTCAACAAAGAGATCGTCGGCCTGATCAACCACTGCGGCGGTAAGGCGGTGGGGCTGTCCGGCCGGGACGGCGACCTGGTTCAGGCCCGCAAGCTGACCATCCAGGGCAAGCCGGCCGGAGAGGATCGGCCCCCGGAACTGATCGACATCGGCCGGGTCGGAGAAGTCACCCGAATCAACCCCGAGATCCTCGAGGCCCTCGACCGGCAGGATTTCATTCCGGTGATCGCCCCGGTGGGGGTGGGCGAGGACGGGCAGGCATTCAATATTAACGCCGACCTGGTGGCCGGGGCCATTGCCGCCGAACTGAACGCGGTCAAGCTGATGCTGCTCACCGATGTTGAAGGGGTGAAAAATCAGAACGGCGAGCTGATCTCCACCATCTACCGCGACCAGATCGACGACCTGATCAATGCAGGAGTGATCAAGGGGGGGATGATCCCCAAGGTCAACTGCTGCAAATCGGCGCTCGATGGCGGCGTGGCCAAGGCGCATATCATCGACGGCCGGCAGGAACACGCCATTTTGCTGGAAATTTTCACACGAAAAGGGATTGGAACGGAGTTGGTGGCATGAGCAACGAACAGTGGGCGGCCCGGGGCAACGCGGTGTTTATTGGAACCTACAACCGATTTCCGGCGGCCATGGTCAAGGGCAGCGGCTGTCGGTTGTGGGATGCGGATGGCAAGGAGTACCTCGACTTTCTTGCCGGCATAGCGGTGTGTTCGCTGGGACACTGTCATCCCCGCGTTACCGAGGCCATCTGTCGCCAGGCGGCCTCGCTGGTGCATGTGTCCAACCTTTTCCACACCCAGCCGCAGATCGAATTGGCTGAACTGTTGGTGGCCAACAGTTTTGCCGACCGGGTGTTCATGGGCAACAGCGGCGCCGAGGCCAACGAGGCGGCGATCAAGCTGGCCCGGATTTATAGCGGACCGGGCAAGTATGAGATTATCTCGCTCGCCGGTTCCTTCCACGGCCGCACCCTGGCCACGGTGGCCGCCACCGGCCAACCCAAGTTCCACCAGGGTTTCGAGCCCCTGCCGCAAGGGTTTATCCACGCCGAATTCGGCGATCCGCAGACGCTTGAAGGGCTGATCACTCCGCAGACCTGCGCCATCCTGTGCGAGCCGTTGCAGGGCGAGAGCGGTGTCCGGCCCCTGGAGCCCGAATACCTGCAGGCGATCCGGACCATCTGTGACCGGCATGGGTTGTTGCTCATTTTCGACGAAGTCCAGACCGGGCTTGGCCGGACCGGTACCCTGTTTGCCCACCAGCAGCTGGGCGTCACCCCGGACATCATGACCCTGGCCAAGGCCCTGGGCAACGGCTTGCCCATCGGCGCCATGCTGACCACCGAGAAGATCGCCGCCTCCTTGACCGTGGGCACGCATGCCTCGACCTTCGGCGGCAATCCGGTGGCTGCGGCGGCAGCGGTCGAGGTGCTCAAGGTCATGCTCGGCGACGGATTTCTTGCCTCGGTACAGGCGAGAAGCCGCTATTTTGTCGAACGGCTCCAGGGGGTGGCCGAACGGTATCCGCATCTGGCCACCGGCGTGCGCGGCCGGGGGTTGCTGCTCGGGCTGGTGCTGAGCGAGCGGGGCATCGAGCTGGGAATGGAGATCGTCCAACAGATGTTTGCCCAAGGCGCGCTGATCAACTTTGCCGGCAACCGGGTGTTGCGCTTTGTGCCGCCGCTGATCGTCAGTAACGAGGAAATCGACCAGCTGATCGACGCGCTCTGCCGAGTGTTTGACCGCTTGGCCTGAGCCGGTTTCCCGCCGCTGATCGCGCTGCTCGTGGATAGTCTGTCCTTGATGGCTGTCGCCGTGGCTCTGGCCATGGATGCCTTTGCCGTGGCCCTGGCCGCCGGGGCCATCCTTCAGCCGTTGACCTTCCGGCCCTGTTTCCGTTTGGCCTTCCACTTCGGTCTATTTCAAGCGATGATGCCGGTGATCGGTTGGCTGGCCGGCCTCACGGTGCAGTCCTTTGTTGCCGCCTGGAGCCACTGGATCGCCTTTGCCCTGTTGCTGTATATCGGCGGGCGGATGATCCATGAAGCGCTGGGGGCCGGAGAGGGGACGGAGCGAACCAACGATCCCAGCCGGGGCCTGACCATGGTGGCCCTATCCGTGGCCACCAGCATTGATGCCCTGGCCGTGGGGCTGACCCTGGCCATGCTCGATGTGGTTATCTGGATTCCATCGCTGGTGATCGGTCTGGTGGCCTGTGCGTTCACGGTCATGGGGCTGTTTCTCGGCACCCGGGCCGGCGCCCTGTGGGGCAAGCGGGTCGAGGTGGCCGGCGGGGTCATCCTGGTGGCCATCGGCGTGAAAATTCTCCTTTCAGCCCTGTTTCTCGACAAGGCGGTCGCTGGTCTCCTCTAACCCCCTTTCCTGGTTCGCAATCGTCCGCAATCAGGGCTCCCGAGGTGAAATCCCTTTGCAAACGACCTGTTTTTTTGTATCAGTTGTTTTTTTACCCGGAGAGACATCGGTATGGCTGGGCGCCTGAGGGCTGAGAGGCGGAGATACGGTGTTGTTCCCGGATTACATGGGATAGCGTTATGAACAACCACCTGTTGGCATTGGGCGATTTTACTCAGGAAGAACTGCGCGCGTTGATTGATCGGGCCCTGGAGCTCAAGGCGGAAAGCAAGCAGGGTGTCCGTCACCAGCAGCTTGCCGGCCGCAAGATCTGTCTGCTGTTTGAAAAGCCGTCGACCCGGACCCGGGTCTCATTCGAAGCCGCCATGTACGGCTTGGGCGGACAGGTTATTTTCATGTCCACCAAGGAGTCGCAGCTCGGCCGGGGCGAACCGCTCAAGGATACCGCCCGTGTGCTTTCCCGCTACGTTGATGCCATCGTGGTCCGCACCTTTGGCCAAGGGGTAGTGGAAGAGTTGGCCCGCTACGCCACCGTGCCGGTGATCAACGCCCTTACCGACCTGCATCATCCTTGTCAGGTTCTCAGCGACCTGATGACGGTGATCGAGAAAAAGGGCACCCTGGACAAGACCAAAACCGTCTGGATCGGCGATGGCAACAACATGGCCAACTCCTGGATCGAGGCTGCCTCGGTGTTCGGCTTTCCCCTGACTCTAGCCTGTCCCGCCGGTTTCAGCCCCAATGAGACCATTCTTGAGAAGGCCCGGGTGCGTAGCCCGCTGCCGATCGTGGTCCTGCGCGATCCGGCCGAGGCGATTCGCGGCGCGGCGGTGATCAATGTCGATGTCTGGGCCTCCATGGGTCAGGAAGCGGAACAAGAGCAGCGGTTGGGCGTGTTCCGCGACTATCAGCTGGACAGCGCGCTCTTGGCCAAGGCCGACAAGGATGCCATCGTCCTCCACTGCCTGCCCGCCCATCGCGGCGAGGAAGTCACCGAAGAGGTCCTCGAAGGCCCGCAGAGCGTGGTTTTTGATCAGGCGGAAAACAAGATGCATATCCATGCGGCGATCCTGGAACGGTTCATCGCCGGTGGTCATTAACACAAAAAGATCGAGTAGGCGCCACTGGGAGCGCCGTCAGAGTTGAATTATGTCGACCAACAAGATTGTACTCGCCTATTCCGGCGGTTTGGATACTTCGGTTATTTTAAAATGGCTGGCCAATGAATACGGTTGCCCGGTCATCGCCTATTCCGCCGACATCGGCCAGAAGGAGGACTGGGACGCGGTCCGGGCCAAAGGGTTGGCCACCGGCGCGGAAAAGGTGATCATCTCCGATCTGCGCGAGGAGTTTGTCCGTGACTACATCTTCCCGGCCTTCCGCGCCAACGCCATCTACGAGGGAGCGTACCTGCTGGGCACCTCGCTGGCCCGGCCGCTGATCGCCAAGGAACAGGTGCGCATCGCCATTGCGGAAGGAGCAGACGCGGTCAGCCACGGCGCCACCGGCAAGGGTAACGATCAGGTCCGCTTCGAGCTGAGCTACATGGCGCTTAACCCCAAGCTGACCATCATTGCCCCCTGGCGGATCTGGGATCTCAACTCGCGGCAGAAGCTGGTCGAGTTTGCCAAGGCGCACAATATCCCGGTGCCGGTGACCAAGAAAAATCCCTACAGCTCGGACGAGAACCTGCTCCATATCAGCTTTGAGGGTGGCATCCTTGAAGATCCGTGGAACGAGCCGGACGAGGACATGTTCAAGCTGACCGTGAGCCCGGAAAAGGCGCCGGATACGCCCACCTACATCGAAATTGATTTCGAGCAGGGCACACCGGTGGCCATCGACGGCGAGCGGCTCGGTCCGGTGGCCCTGATGAGCAAACTCAACAGCCTGGGTGGGGCCAACGGCATCGGCCGGCTCGACATGGTCGAGAACCGTTTTGTCGGCATGAAGTCGCGCGGCGTCTACGAAACCCCCGGCGGCACCATCCTGCGGGCCGCGCACCGCGATCTGGAAACCATCACCCTAGACCGAGAAGTGCTCAATATTCGCGATAGTTTGGTGCCGCGCTACTCGCAGCTGATCTACAACGGTTTCTGGTTCTCGCCGGAAATGCGCCTCTTGCAGCGGACCATGGATGATGCCCAGACCACGGTCAACGGCACGGTGCGGCTCAAGCTCTACAAGGGCAACTGCATCCCCGTGGGCCGAAAATCAGCCAACTCGCTCTATTCCGAGTCCTTTGCCACCTTTGAGGAAGACGAGGTCTACAACCAGGCGGACGCCACCGGCTTTATCCGCCTCAACGCCCTGCGCCTGCGCATCCAGGCCCACCAACGGATGAAATGAGCGTGGACAGCACAAACCCCGCCGGCAAGATGTGGGGCGGCCGTTTCAGTGAGGCCACTGCCGCCTCGGTTGAGGCCTTTTCCGCCTCGATCCAGTACGATGCCCGCCTCTACCACCATGATATCATGGGCTCCAAGGCGCATGCGCGGATGCTCGCCCGGCAGGGGTTGATCACCGAGGCGGAACGGGATGCCATCCTCCAGGGGTTGACCGAGATCGAGGCCGAAATCGACCGCGGCGAGTTTGTCTTTCGGCCCGAGCTGGAAGACATTCACATGAATATCGAAAAGGTCCTGACCGAGCGGATCGGTCCGGCCGGGGCCAAACTGCACACCGCCCGCAGCCGCAACGACCAGGTCAATCTCGATTTCCGCCTTTACCTGCGCGACGAAGCCGATGCCCTGGACGCGCTGCTGTGCGAGACGCAGCGGGCCTTTGCCCGTCTGGCTCGCAAGTATCTGGGCGTGGTCATGCCCGGGTACACCCACCTGCAACGGGCCCAACCGGTGCTGCTCTCCCATCATCTGCTCGCCTATGTGGAGATGTTTGGCCGCGACCGCGACCGGTTGGCCGGCTGTCGGCAGCGGATCAACATCATGCCGCTCGGTGCCGCGGCCATGGCCGGTACCGGTCTGCCGATCGACCGGGAATCAGTGGCTGCGGAGCTTGGCTTTACCGCCATCACCGCCAACTCCATGGACACCACCGGTGATCGCGACTTTGCCCTGGAGATGCTGTTCTGTCTCAACCTGATCCAGCTCCACCTCAGCCGTCTGTCCGAGGAGTTGGTGCTGTGGTCGTCCAAGGAGTTCGAGTTCGTCCAGATCGGTGATCGCTACTGCACCGGCTCGTCGATCATGCCGCAGAAAAAGAATCCGGATATTCCCGAGTTGATCCGCGGCAAGACCGGCAGGGTCACTGGTGCCCTGATGGCGCTGTTGATGACGGTCAAGGGGTTGCCCCTGACCTACAACCGCGACCTGCAGGAAGACAAGGAGCAGGTGTTCGACGCCCTGGACACGGTCAAGGCCAGCCTGGCGATCACCGCCGAACTGCTCGACCATACCGCCTTCAATGTCGAGCGGTTGCGGGCCGCCACCAGCGGCGGTTTCATGACCGCCACCGATCTCGCCGATTACCTGGTACGGCGCAACATGCCCTTTCGCGAGGCGCATGGCGTGGTGGGACGGGTCGTTGCCTTCTGCCAGGAGCGAAACTGCGAGCTGGTTGACCTGACCCTTGCGGAATTGCAATCCTTTTCAGCATTGATCGAGACCGATGTGTACGGGGTCCTGTCCGTTGAGGGGTCGGTGAATAGCCGAGTTTCCGCTGGCGGCACCGGGCGGGCGAGAGTGGAGGAGGCCCTGTCGCGAGTGGAACAACTCCTGGGAATGACGATATGAAAAAGGGCGGCGGCCGGTTCGGGAAAGCAACCTGTTTGTTGGCAATGCTGGCCCTGTGGTTCCCTTTGGGATGCGGTGTCAAGAACAACCCGGTTCCGCCGCAGCATGTGGTGCCCAACCCGGTCCTCGATCTCAAGGCTGAGGTGACGGATCAGGGCGCCGTGCTGTCATGGAGTTATCCCCGGGAAACGGTTACCGGTGAGGCGGTGGAGGAAATCGAGGGCTTTGCGCTCTGCCGGGCCGAAATCCCGGTGGATAGCTACTGTAAAACCTGCCCCATTCCCTACAGCGCCGTGATCGAGGTGCCCGGCGGCCTGCTCGCTGATGGCGGCAAAACCGCAAGCTATGAGGCAAAGGATCTGCGGCCTGGTAACCTCTACTTTTTCAAGGTGCGCAGTCAGAGCGGCTGGTGGCGGGAATCCAAGGACTCCAACGAGGTTTCCTTCCTCTGGCAAACCCCGCCCCTGGCACCCGAGGGCCTGACCGCAACTGCTGGGGATGGCAGAAACAGTCTCCAATGGCAGGCGGTCACCCGGCTGCGCGATGGGGCCTCGCTCACCGTACCGGTGCGCTACCAACTCTATCGCGGTGTTGACAACGGTTCCATGGCCCAACTCGGTGGCCCCCTTGCGGCCACCGCCTACACCGATAGCGAGGTGGAAAACGGCCGAACGTACACTTACCAGGTTCAGGCGGCCAACACCTATGCCCACGGCACGGTACATAGCGCCTTGAGCGCCACCGTCCAGGCCAAGCCGCTTGATCGGACCCCTCCGCCCGTACCCGCTGGCGTGGAAGGAATCAGGACCGAAGTGGGCGTGAAACTGTATTGGGATCAAATCGAATTTGACGATTTGGCCGGGTATCGAATCTACCGTCGTGCCCCGGGTGGAGAGATCGTGCGTGTTGGTGAGGTATTCCTGCCGTACACCATGTTCATCGATAGCAAGGCGCCTGGCGGTACCCTGTTGTATTCGGTCTCCGCCATCGACAGGCGCAATCCGGCCAACGAAAGCGCCCGATCCGAGGAAATCGTGATCGAACCGTAAGCGCGACGAGAGGCGCCGAGCATGAACAGCATCACCCTGCCAATCCCTTTCTGGAAAATGAGTGGAGCCGGGAACGATTTCATCATCATTGACCATCGCAAACCACTGATACCCCAGGAGCGGATGGCGGAATTTGCTCGACTGGTCTGCCGGCGCAAATTTTCCGTCGGCGCCGATGGACTGTTTTTGATCGAGCCCTCGACACGTGCCGATTTTAAATGGCGGTTTTTCAATGCCGACGGTTCCGAGGCGGAAATGTGCGGCAACGGCGCCCGTTGCGTGGCCCGTTTTGCCTACATGCACGGAATTGCCGCTGCCCGGATGCGTTTTGAAACCCTGGCCGGGATCGTTGAGGCCACAGTGGCCGATACCACCGCCACCATCAAGATGACGTCGCCCCATTCCTTTCGTTTTGATCGCCAGATCGAGGTGGGTGGGCAGTTGTTCATGGTCCACAGCGTCGACACCGGCGTGCCGCATGCGGTCATCTTTGTCGATGATATTGACGAGGTCGATATGGTGGGACTGGGTCGTCAACTTCGCCATCACCCGGTTTTTGCCCCGATGGGAACCAATGTTAATTTCGTCGGCAGGACGGGGGACGGTTTCCGTATCCGAACCTACGAGCGCGGCGTCGAGGACGAAACCATGGCCTGCGGCACCGGGGTGGTGGCCGGGGCGCTGATTGCCGCTGTCAAGGGCTATGCCGATTCACCGGTGGCAATGGTCACCTCAGGGGGGATTGCCCTGACCGTGCAGTTTTCCGGCAAGAAGGGAACGGATGTCGACCAAGTCCTGCTCAAGGGGCCGGCCCATCTCATCTACCGAGGTGAACTGACCTCTGAGTCGCTGATTGCATAGCCGGCGTGTACGCATCCCTGGTCTGCCCCAAGGAGAATGACGAGACGGGTATTCGGCCGGAAAAAGCAAGAGAAGGAAGAAAAGGAGAAAAGGATGAAACGATTTGAGGGAGCGATCACCGCACTCGTGACTCCCATGCGCAATGGCAGTATTGATGAGCAGAGCCTGATTGATCTGATCGAGTTTCAGATTGAAGGCGGCATTCATGGGATTGTCCCCTGCGGCACGACCGGCGAGTCGGCGACCCTGAGTTTTGACGAGCATAAACGGGTGATCGAACTGACCGTTAAAACCGTTCGGGGCAGGGTGCCAGTCATTGCCGGAACCGGGGCCAACAACACCCTGGAAGCCATCGAGTTGACCGAATCGGCGAAAAACAGTGGTGCCGATGCGGTGCTCTCAGTGGTGCCCTATTACAACAAGCCCAGCCAGGAAGGGTTGTATCGGCATTTCACAACCATCCTTGAGGCGGTTGACATCCCCATGGTGCTGTACAATGTGCCCGGGCGGACGGTGACCAACATGCTGCCCGCCACGGTGGCCCGGCTGGCCACCCACCCCAATGTGATCGGCATCAAGGAGGCCAGCGGTAATCTCAGCCAGATCAGCGAACTACTGCAAGGATGTCCCAAGGATTTCATCGTGCTGTCCGGCGACGATTTCACCGCCATGCCCACGGTGCTGATCGGTGGCCGAGGGGTGATCTCGGTCGTCTCCAACCTGCAGCCGGCCAAGATGGCGGCCATGATGGCGGCCGCGCTCGGTGGCAACGTGACCGAGGCCAAGGAACTGCACTATGAACTCTTCTCCTTGATGGGGGCCATGTTCTGCTACCCAAGCCCGGCGCCGGCGAAAAAGGGCCTGGAGTTGATGGGCAGGATTGCTTCCAGCGAGGTACGATTGCCCATGACCGAGATCGATGCAACCGGTTTGGAGCGGTTGAAGCAAGATATGAGGGCCTGCGGCCTGCTGTAAGGCAGGAATTGACGGAACGAACGGACAGGAGAGGCGATGATCAGGGTTATCGTGGCCGGTGCGGCCGGACGGATGGGACAGCGCATTATTCACATGGTGCAGGCGCACCCGCAGTTGCGGCTCAGCGGCGCCTTTGAACGGCCGGGCAGTCCGGCCATCGGCAAGGATGCGGGGGCCATCAGCGGGCTGGGCGAAACCGGGGTACGGATCACTGAAGGGCTGGAATCGGTCATCGATCAGGCCGACGTGCTCGTCGATTTCACCTTTCACGAGGCGAGCGTGCAGTTTGCCCGCCAAGCCGCTGAACACGGTACCGCCATGGTTATCGGCACCACCGGCCTTGGGCCGGAGGAACTGGCTGCCATCGGCACGCTGGCCAAAGACCATTTTCCCTGCGTGCAGTCGCCGAATATGGCTGTAGGCGTCAATGTCCTCTTCAAGTTGGTGGAAAAGACAGCCGCCATCCTCGGCGATGCCTACGACGTGGAGATCGTCGAGGCCCATCATCGGATGAAAAAAGACGCACCTTCGGGCACGGCCCTGAAATTGGGGCAAATGGCGGCGACCGCGCTTGGCCGTGATCTGGCCGAGGTCGGCGTCATGGAACGTCACGGTATCATCGGCGAGCGAACTGACCGTGAAATCGGTATCCAGGCCATCCGCGGGGGCGATATCGTCGGTGAACACACCGTCTATTTTGCCGGGGCGGGCGAGCGATTGGAGATCACCCACCGGGCGACCAGCAGGGATAATTTTGCCCGTGGCGCGGCTCTCGCCGCCGCCTGGGTGGTCGATAAACCCAAGGGCATGTACACCATGTTCGACGTACTTGATTTGGCCAATTTTTAACGGCCTATCGCCGGCCCGTTTGGTGTCGTGCGGTCCCTAGCCGATGTCTTCCAGGGAAGTTATGGCGCATGAGGCGGTCATTGGCATGGGATCAAATATGGGAAAATCGCGGCAGATTCTGCATGCGGCTTGGCTGGCGCTGCACGAGCATCCCGATATCGCTCCTCTTGTGCTTTCTTCGCCCTATCGCAGTCAGCCGGTGGGGATGGACAGCAACCGCTGGTTTATCAACGCGGTGGCCTTGGTCCACAGCCGGTTGTCACCGTTTAATCTGCTCCAGGTGCTACAAGCAATCGAGAACCGTCACGGGCGCCGGCGCAGTCCTCAGGCCAGCGGTTATCAGGACCGGACACTTGATCTTGACCTCCTGTTGTACGATGATCGCATCCTGCGCACCCCGCATCTGGTGCTGCCCCATCCACGGCTGACGCAACGGCGTTTTGTCCTGGAACCGTTATGCGAAATAGCAGCTGATCGAATCCACCCTATCAGCAGAATCCCTCTGAGATCGTTGCTCCTTGACGGTGAAAAAGAACTTTTCCATCAACATGTTGAGAAAGTGTCATGGGGTATTGCCGGTGGTGGGCCTAGTTCCAGGGAGTGACAAAAAAAGTCACCTGGCGGGGCAAATCAATTAGACATTTCGCCGGTCGCAGCTATAATGGACCCATGCTGGATACGGTTATGGCGAAACATTCCAAGGCGAAATCGGTGGATACATGACCCCCTTGCGCCTGGTGTTCCTGATCGCTCTTGGCTATATCGGCTGGCGCATGTTGCGAGGCGGTTGGGGGGCAAAACGATCCACAAACGCTCACATGGCTACTTCTGATCCCCAGGACGTACTGGTCGAAGATCCGGTCTGTCATGTCCTGATTCCAAAACACCAGGCCCTGCGTCTGCGCAGGGATGGGAAAACCTATTATTTCTGCAGCGAACAGTGCTGTGATCAATTTGCCGGGCAAACGGAGCAAGGAGAATCATGAAATTTTTTATCGATACCGCCAACATCGAAGAAATCAAAAAAGGCCTGGCCTTGGGCATGGTCGATGGTGTGACCACCAACCCCTCGTTGGTGGCCAAGGAACCCCGGCCCTTTCTTGAGATCCTCAAGGACATTTGTCAACTGGTCGAAGGGCCGGTCAGCGCCGAGGTCATCAGCGTGGAGGCGGACGGCATGGTGGCCGAGGCACGTGAGTTGGTGAAGATCGCGGATAATATCGTGATCAAGATCCCGATGATTGAAGAAGGGCTCAAGGCGGTGAAACGATTGACGGCCGAGGGTATCAAAACCAATGTCACCCTGATCTTTTCGGCCTCTCAGGCCCTGCTTGCGGCCAAGGCCGGCGCCACCTACGTCAGTCCCTTTGTCGGCCGTCTCGACGACATTTCGGTAAACGGTCTTGATCTGATTGCCGATATAATGACTATACTGCGCAATTACGGCTTCGCCACCGAGGTCATCGTTGCGTCGGTCCGCAGTCCGATGCATGTGGTCGAGTCAGCCTTGCTCGGGGCGGATATCGCCACCATCCCCTACAAGGTCATTGCCCAGCTGGCGAAACACCCGTTGACCGACATCGGCATGCAGCAATTCCTCGCCGATTGGGAAAAACGTAAAAAATAAACAAGGTACCGTATGCTCTCCCGCCTTCGTCTGACAGTATTTCTCCTTTTGGTGATTTCACTGCCGGTTTCGGCAGGGGCGGCGATGTACGCCTATGTCGATGCCCGGGGTATTTGCCATTACACCAATGTACCGGGGAGCGGGCGATACAAACTGAGTAATAAACCGCCCAGACGATTGGGTTCGCCGGAAGATCAACTCGTTCGGGTCATCACTCGACGTTCGACCAGCGGATTGGCTCGGGCCAATGTGCCGAACAGGGGGGATTATCGCGGCAACTACTTTGGGTACCGCACCGCGCCGCAGACCTTGAATCGCTATATTCAGATGGCGGCCATGAACCATCAGGTCGATCCTCTGCTGATCAAAGCGGTGATCAAGGCGGAGTCCAATTTCGATCCCAACGCGATCTCTCCCAAGGGCGCGCAAGGTTTGATGCAGCTCATGCCCGGCACGGCCAAGGATCTACGGGTGCATGATCCGTTTGATCCGTTGCAGAATATTAACGGCGGCACGAAATATCTGAGGTATCTGCTTGACAATTTTAATGGGAATGTGGAATTAAGTCTGGCTGCATACAACGCAGGTCCGGCGAATGTAGCTCCATACGGGGTTATTCCCAGTATCCCCGAAACCCAAAACTACGTCGCCAAGGTGATGGAAACTTATCGTTCCTACCGCAACGGCGGCCGGACATCGCTTCCCTCAAATATCAATGTCCGGCAAATGGTAACCGTCAATTGAATCGCAGTGCCAAAATTCTCAATCTTCCCAATCTGATCACAGGCAGCCGGTTTGTTCTTTCCGGCTGCCTGATGTTGCTTTTGCTCCTCGAACAGACACCATCCACGGCCTTGACCGCGTGGCTGGTCTTCACCATCGCCGCCGGTTCCGACTGGATTGACGGTTATTTTGCCCGAAAATACAAGACGGTCACCGTCTTGGGGCAATTGATGGACCCGTTGGCGGACAAGGTGCTGGTCACCACGGCCTTGGTCATGCTCATTCCTTCCGGCAAACTCCCCGCGTGGGTGGCGCTGATCATCCTTTGTCGCGAAATTGTGGTCACCGGCCTGCGTGGTGTCGCTTCTTCCAGCGGCGTGGTGGTGGCGGCCAGCGGTCTTGGGAAATGGAAATCCACCATCCAGTATATCGGTTTGGGAACACTCATTTTCCCTCTTGGCGTCTTGCCTATCCCCTCCCTCCACCAAATTGGTCTTGCCATTTTGTATGTGGCGTTAGTGCTCACCGTTTGGTCGGGAATCGATTATTTTTACAAGCTCCGGCGGATTTTTCTTGAGGAAGAGCGGTAGCGATTCGGCGAAAGTGTCGGTGTGTGTGGAGCGCTTCCTGGCTCAATATGGATCTGGATTTCTTCCTCGCAACATTGCCAGCCAAGATGAGCCGCAATCACTGAAGTTGTTGTGGAAAATTTTAGACCGCCGCTACTTTATCGACCAAAGCCGATTACAGTGCTACTTGTCGCATCCGCTGCGTAGTCACAGGCAAACTCACTTTACTGGACATTTCTGCTTGAACTATATTTAACGAGTCATCTCAGCAAATAAATTTGCGTACGCTTTCCCCAAGGCGGGTCCTGAGAAAAATTTTTCATACCGGGCACGGGCACCGTTCCCCAATTTTTTGGCAAAAAGTGTTTCCTGCAACAGACAATTCATTGCCTGTGCCAATTCGAACGGATGCTCAGGGGGCACGACTAGCCCAGATTCCGCGTGCTTGTTGACGAGGGACGTACCGGTACCGATTTCACAGGAGATCATTGGGCGTGCGAACATGGCGGCCTCGACCAAGGTCATGCCAAAGGCTTCAGCGCGAAGATGAGAGGGCTGGACAACAGCACGGCAATGCCGAAGAAGAGCAATTTTTTCGGTATTGGTTACTCGACCAGCGAAAATCACGTTGTTCACAGCGGCATCTTTGACCAAATTTTCAAGGCGTTCCTGTTCAGGTCCCGTTCCGGCGATTACCACTTTCCCATTTACATCTTTTGCGGCACGGATCAATGAGTGGAGGCCCTTGTAATACCGCAGCACGCCGACGAATAAAAAATAGGGGTCTGTTGCATGTAACTGCAGACGAACAAAGACGCTATCGTCACTGCTCGTAGGATAAGAATGCTCATCAATACCCAGTGGAATGATGCGTACTTTATGGCGCAGGGTAGGAAGAGACAGAATTGGGCTGGTTTGTGCGTATGTCGTTGAAGTGGCAACGATGGCGGCCATCGAGTGCAATGTATGCACCATGATCGGTTTATATGTCATTCCAAGAAGACGTTGACGGACGATATCTGAGTGATAGACCATCACTGAGGGTTTGCCGCAGCTGCCTAAGGCATGTAGGATATCCGCATACGGCCAAGGGAAATGATACACAAGAATATCAGACTGGCGTACCAGTGTCCTGAATGTCCTGCAGGAATCAAGTCCTCCTAGATCGCAAGACGCAGGAGCCAGCCAAGATCGACAGCGTACGACGCTGCCCTCTGGTCGTTCTAGACGTGACGGTTCTGGGTGTGGGCTGAGCGTAAAAATAGTAGAATCGACTCCCTGAGCTTGGGTGGCCAACGCAATCTGGCGAATCGCTTCCTGTAAGCCACCAGGGGGATCAGGAAAATAGGTCCGATACACATGAAGTGCCCTGAGTCTGTTAGTCACAGGCGCAACCTCAACCGAGCCCTTCGTTCATTGACTGCTTCGGCAAAAATTTCCATTGTTCGGATCGCGGCCTTGTTCCAGGAAAATCGTGCGGCATTCTCCTGGGCCTTGGCCGCTAGTGCTAGGCGCCGGGTGTCGTTGGTCAACAACTCGACAAGGCCATCGGCGATTGCTTGGGAATCGTGTGGGTTAACAAGTAGGCCTGCATCGCCTGCGACTTCCGGAAGTGAGGAGCAATCGGAAGTTAAAACAGGTACCCCATAGGACATTGCCTCGACAAGAGGCAGGCCAAATCCCTCGTAAAGGGAAGGCATGACGAGAAATTTCGCATTGGCATAAAGGGTTGCAAGCTGGGCATCATTAACATAACCGGTCACCAGGACATTTCGCTCCAGGTCATACTGCTGCAAAAGTGAAGAAATATTAACGCCGCCCCAACCCTTGCCGCCGGCAATGACGAGCAATGTTTCCGCGCGCAAATTTTCCGGAAGAGTAGCGAACGCTGCCAGAAGTCGATCTAGGTTTTTTCTCGGTTCCAGGGTGCCGACAAATAAAAAATACGGGCGATCAATGTCGAAAGTTTCAAGTGCTGCGAAGGTAGCTGGCCGAGCATGAAAGGTCCCCCCCAGATGTACGACCCGAACCTTATCCTTTGCATTGGGAAACTCAGCTGTTACCGCCTCTGCGGTGCTGTTCGAGTCAGCCATGATGCGGTCGGCCAAGCGGATAGCGTCCGGCATCAGACGCCCTTCCAACCATCGACTTAGTGGCCGCATGGTCTCACCGGCACATTTCCACACCAGGTCATGGATGGTGACCACACGGGCCATGGAAGCGGGTAGGGCACGAGGTAATCTGTGGGTGGCGCCCCAGAAGACATCAACCTTGTCCTGAGCGGCCCAATAAGGCAATACCGTCTGAGACCAGAGCATTTTACCGATCCGACTTTCAAAGCGGCTGGAACGCAGAATCACATTGTCATTGTTCCAGTCCGAAGCAAGGGGAGGTTTCGGTGTATACAGATAAAAGTTTCCTCCCAATTGCACCAACTCGCGGGTCAGCTCAGTTGTATAGCGGCCTATGCCGGTGACCGGCTCGGAAAGAAGTCGTGCATCGACGCCGATACGCATTAAGAAACCGGAGCCTCGTACATCCAGCGCAAAGTCTCCCGTAAAGGAATTGTCCTAATATCGCCTATGGTCCGTCGCAATTTGCCTGCATCCCCCTGCAGGCGCTTCACCTCATTGGCGCGCACGAAGGCCGGGTTGACTCGCACCTCAATCTCGTAGCCGGCGATTTCGGCCATCATCGCCAGCACCTCCTTGAGCGCATACACCTGCCCCGAACAGACATTGAACATCTCGCCGGCGGGCGATTGCTTAAGGAGGGTCGCGTAGACCTGGGCAATGGTACGAACATCGGAAAAATCGCGTTCGACACCGATATTGCCGAGTTCTATCACCCGTTCGCCACGCCGAAAATGGTTGACGATCTTGGGCAGCAGAAACTGGGGCGCTTGCCCAACTCCTGTGTAATTGAACGGCCGAGTGATGATGATCGGCAGCCGCTCCATCCACAAGCGCGCCATGTACTCCATGGCCAATTTGCTGACAGCATAATCATTGGCTGGAGCGGGCGCAACCGACTCGTCTATCACCTCAACCGGGGCGTTGCCGTAAATATTGGCGCTGCTGGCGAGCAGGACGGCGTGAGGTTGTATTTGTAGACCTGCCAGTGCCTCCAACAAGTTCCTTGTACCCAGGATATTGACCCGGTACATGGCTTCAACATCGCCATGAGCGACAAATGAAATTGCAGCGAGATGAGCGACAACATGCGGCCGCACATCTGCCACCATCTGGCGCACCTGCTCAAGGTTACACAAATCGACGGCGAACAGTCCGCTTTCGGTCGACAAGAAGTCGTGATGGCAGGTACCGACGACTTGGTAACCATCGCGGCGCAGTGCCTCGGCCAGGTAGTGCCCGGTAAAACCGGTCATGCCGGTGATCAGGGCACAGGGTTTGTCAGAATGAAAATCCGCGTTCATTGCGATTCAGATCCGCCTCGACCATCATGGCGCAGAGCTGCTCCAAGGTTGTTTTGGGTGCCCAGCCTAATGCACGTTTGGCCTTGGACGCATCGCCAATGAGCAGTTCCACCTCAGCGGGGCGATAAAAGGCAGGATTAACACGGACGATTACCTTGTTGGTCGCGGTCGCAACCGCCACCTCATCCTGACCCTCACCCTGCCAAAAGATGTCGATCTCAGCAGCCTTACAGGCCATGCTGACGAAATCGCGCACTGTTTCGGTCCGGCCCGTGGCAAGAACATAGGTATCCGGTGTATCGGCTTGCAGCATCCGCCACATGCCTTCAACGTACTCCTTGGCATAGCCCCAGTCGCGCTTGGCACTCAGGTTGCCCAGTTCCAACACGTCGAGCTTCCCCAGCTTGATTTTGGCAATGCTGTCGGTGATTTTGCGGGTGACGAATTCACGACCGCGCAACGGCGATTCGTGATTGAAGAGAATGCCGCTCGCCCCGAATATACCGTAGGACTCACGATAATTAACCGTGATCCAATGTGCGTAGAGTTTGGCCACACCGTAAGGACTACGGGGGTGGAAGGGGGTGGTTTCCCGTTGTGGCACTTCCTGGACCAATCCGAACAACTCAGACGTGGAGGCCTGATAATAACGGATTTTTGGGTCGACAATGCGAATGGCCTCAAGGAGATGCAAGGCCCCCAGCCCGGTGATCATGGCTGTGGCGATGGGCTGATCAAACGAGACCCCCACAAAGCTCTGCGCCGCCAGATTATAGATTTCATCCGGCCGGACCTGGCCAATGAGACGAATGTTGGCGGACTGATCGGTCAGGTCGTACTCCAACAGATGCATGTTTGGATGATTACTAATACCTAACTCATCCATGCGCCAGAAATTAACGGAACTGGACCGTCGGTAGGTGCCATAGACTGTGTACCCTTTTTCCAAAAGGAGTTGGGCCAGATACGGGCCGTCCTGACCAGTGATGCCGGTGATAAGTGCTATTTTCATGTTTAAATTATTTAATTATACGGTTAGTCATTGATTAGATTTGATGAATATTTTCTATAATAATGTTCGTAAATTATCCTGTCAAATACTGTTAATTTCTTTAATAATTCTTCTGCTTCTTCAGAAACAGGTTGTTTTTCGACAAATTCCATATTGGGTTGTTCGGCGAACTTAGTAGAATCCCTAGATCGAGGAATCATCGCTGGCACGGGTAAATCTAACTTGTTTAATACATGGGTAATTCCGTAATCTGGATTTTCCAGAACACCTACCACCACCATGGCTTCAAGGTTCCTGAGCGCTCGTTGAACAACCTCGTCAGACGGATAAAGAAAGCCTCGATCTGGGCCAATATAAACAGGGCCAATAAGATTCCTAACGAGTGCATTATCAATGTTTCCTACAATTCCAGGATCCTCAGAGGCAAGAAAATCAACAAGATCAAGCGTCTTTGCTAATCTTGGCCCCCCTAGATTTTTTTCTTCGATCACTTTCCAGGTATGAGAGCGCCAGAAATGATAGAGCGAAAGTATTCTTGCTTTTGGTTCACGTAGGATTGTGAAAATTTTCTTTTTTCCGGGTATGTTGCTGACGCTTTCCCAGTCATAATGTCCTGAGAAAAAGAAGTATTGATTCAGATAATTATGATCGAAAAATTTTAGAGTATTATAGCGCTCCGGACAAATCAATTCAGGGTGAACCAAGTTTGTCAAAATATCATGTAAACTTGTACCACCTGTTTTGGGAATATGCATGAAGACAAGTTTTTCGGGCAAATGCGAGCTGTCAGGATGTTCTGAAACAGTACCTTCTGGGGTTACTATTAGTCCAGGTTTATTAAAGTAATTAAAAAGTTTTTTATCTTCATCATTAAGGCTATTGATTTTATCAATGAGAGATTCGTCATTGAAAAGTTCGTCTATCTTGTCAGATTGATTGTAGTTTCTAATTAAAGAAAAATTATACAAGAAATTTCCATCGATATCGCTAAAAAGACGATTGAACAACGTTTGAACATTATCCTCAGATGCAACATAAAAGTTATTATTGTTTATATTGTCTAGAGCGGTTTGAAAATTTCCTTTGTGTTGTAAATCGATAGAGAGGCCAGATAAAAATTTTACCTGCAAATTATTGATTTGAGAGCGAAAAATAGGATTATTCTCAATAAGAGATTGCATCGATTGTTTCTTCGCATCTATATGTAAATGATGAGAATTGGTATTTTGTATATATCTATATAAATTTATTGCACGAATAATAGGGTCGGTGATAATAGATACATAAATTTTCCCCTTTTTTATTCCTGTGGTCAAGGAGTAGGAAAAATGCCCACCAATAACATTAGCGTATTGAAACTTTTGATCGTCCCATTTTATGAGATCATCCCGTGTGAAATCTTCTCCAAGCCATAAAACGCTTCCTGTGCAATTTCCTCTAAAATAATTTTTCGCTGAAGCGCCTAACACCATTGGGATGTGCAAAAAAACTATGAGGTCGTGGTCAGTCATGTTCATAACAATTTAATCGATCCTATCTGATTTGATAATTTTGTTGAAGAGTATTAACTAATGGGAATCTTGAAACTTAGCTCGGCAAGGCCCGGCTGCACTCACCGACAATTTTTTTCACAAAGACCATGCTCTTCTGGCATTTGAGCCGATCGGCTTGCGCAACCTGGTGTACAACATTGACCGAATGGGGATGCTTCTGGCTGCAAGCAGGTGAAGTGTGCCCGGAGTGCGGCAAACTGGCAAAAGACCGCCATCGAGCACAGAGCGAGGCACCGCCAAGGTGCAAAACCGATCGGATTAAAAGCCAGAAGAGCATGGTCTTTGTGAATAAAATTGCCGGTGAATGGTGCCGGGGCTTGCTAAACTAAATTTCAAGATTCCCTTAACTTGTTGAAGTGATTGCATGATGGCGTTCACGTTGTTTTCAGTGGCCATGAACCGTACTCACCCTTGGGCGCCCAGGTAGTGCCAGAATGATAATCGGAGCGGACCGACGCCTCGTTCATCAAAGAAGATGTCGGCGCCTGCCTCAAGGGCCATTTTCTTGATCCTGGGGAAGTCTTTGGCCATCCAGTCGACAACAAGAGGTTGATTTTGCTGAAACGCTCTCCGGACTGGACGTTGAGGACTCAGACCAAGCCTGTGCAGCAAGCGTCCTACCGAGACATCGCTCAAGCGAACAGCAAACTCGTGCCGGATCAATTCCCGCACCACGCTTCTGGTCCAAAGCGCAAAGGGAAATTTCAACTGCCGTGGGTTTCTGCCGACAACCAAACTGTAAATCTTGTGCAATGCTGTGCCGGGAAGCTTGGGCGGACGGCCGCTGGCCTTGCTGCTCCGCAGCGCTTCGATTCCTCTTTCCCTGTACTTTGCGATCCATTCATAAATACGAGAACGGGTCAACCCAAGCGCCTTAATGACAGCTTCGGGACTTTCCCCTGCTTCAACTCGCTTCACGGCACGTATGCGAATTGCTTCAAGTGCCTTGCGATTTATTTTACGCCCATCGAATTCGTTCATGGGCTGAGTACACCAGATGTTCGCTAATTTATGAACTGATCAACAAGATGCGTCACTGCCGAGAAATCGAAAAGTTATTGCAAAATACGCCTAATTCTCTTGAATCGTTCCCTGTTCCTAGGGAAACAGGAGAGCTAGGGAAGTTGGTTTGCACCAAAACTTGATTTTCTCTTTGTTTTAGTATAGATTGAGGAATTTTAATGTTTATGTTTAACGGTAAAGAAACATTTTTAAGATCAATATCATGGAAAATATTGTTATTGACAAATATTTTTACTCGATTTGCCGTTTTTGATTTTCTTAAAATTTGGAAAGACAATAAATGTTCAATAGAGCCATCATTTAAAAAGTGAATAGTTGAATTTGCTTTTGACCATCGCCCATTTAAAGATTTTTCATGACCATACCATTCCGAAAAACTAACATCATCAATACATGAAATTATTGATGATATATCTTTTACAATACGGTTATTCACTAATGCTGGATAGGTATATGTTAAAATTACCAAATCTGTTTTTTTGAGTATAGAAAACAACTCGTCACGAGATGGCAACCAATTACCGCGGCCGATAAGTTTTGTGTCCGTAGAAAAACCTGAACGAAGAATATTCGGTCTTAATTGATCGGAAAAGCTATCCCCAAGAATAAGTGCGTTGATCGATTTCTGAAATTCGGTAGGTTTAAAATCGGCAATATTCCATGATGTTCTCCCTTTGTTATATCGAGGGTAAATATTTAAAAGGGATGCAATATCTCTCTCGGCATAATTAGATTGCATTGTTTTTTTTACATTACAAATAGTCACTATTGGAAATTTTTCCTTGTTTTTTGCGTTTAAAATTTCTGTCGCTTTGGTTAAAATTATAGCAGAACAATGCATTGTCCAATGAATTCCACTATCCGGGAAGGCGTCTTTCGTTAAATTCAGTTGTTGAATTTCTTTTAATGAATTTATATAGTGTATATTTTCTTTATGAAGTAATTTTTCTATTTTTGGATAGATAGATGTTGATGGTTGTAAATGATTTTGCCTGTATTTCCACAGTATAGGTATAGCATCCTCACGGCAATCTGCCTTGCTTGGGGCCATGATGAAAAAGAATTCTATGCCCATTTCATTTAATTTATTACGAAATTTAGAAAGTGATGTCACGATGTCTTTAGCTATTAAATGATGATCGACATCATCCATTTTTGAGAATTTTGATAAAATGTACCCTTTCTCAAAAAGTACCCCTTTTCTTCCTTGTAAAATGTTTCCTGAGTGACCAGAATGGAATTGTCCAAAATTTAATAATTCATATATTGTATTTTTTGCGATAAGAAAAGTGTTCCGTGAGCCAAAATTACTTGTATACCACTTTTCAATATTTTTTTGATACGTTGTTTTGAAAAAAAAATCGAATGTAAAACTTGGAAAAATATGTTTTGTTTCTACTCCTGTAATTTCAGGTTGAGGTAATTTAAACCATGGAATTATTAAGGTTGCAACTATAGCACATATAAAAATTTTTTTTTTCATTTCAAAACCTAAAGTATATAAAAGGGCTAAAAGAATTTGTCATTGCAAATAGAAAAGATGCGATAAATACTAAAAATATAGTTAATATTCCTGTATTTTTTTTCATGAGGCAGTTGTGTGAGAATCTTTGAATAGGGTAAGCAAAAATGCATCCTGTAACTAGTAGCAACATGTTGCTAAATGTCAGGCAGTCTGTCCATAGTGGCATGAAGGAATAAATATCGTAAGATTGATTGCCTAAAAACATGTTTTTGAGATAGATCATAGCGTACGGTAAATCTGGAGAGCGAAAGAAAACCCACCCAATGATGACAAAAATCAATACATAGCCGTTTGCAATAGGCTTTGGGCATTTTTGCAAGAAATGGATAAAGGTTGTTTTTTCAATGATCAATCCTAACCCGTGCCAAAGTCCCCATGCGACAAAATTCCATGAAGCCCCATGCCAAAGTCCACAAAGAAAAAAAACGATTAATTGGTTTACATAAGTACGCGTTCTAGAAATCTTATTTCCTCCGAGAGGAATGTATAGATAATCTTTTAGCCATGAAGATAATGAAATGTGCCATCTTTGCCAAAAATCACTGATTGAGCAAGAACCATAAGGAAATTTAAAATTCTCCAAAAAGTGAAAATTAAATATAAGCCCTAATCCAATGGCCATATCAGAATAGGCAGAAAAATCGTAGTATATTTGTAATGCATACGCAACACTTCCCATCCATGCTGCCGCTGTTGGAATTTGTTCAGGTTGTGATATAAAAATTTTATCTGCTATTGCTCCCATTGTATCAGCTATTAAAATTTTTTTTGCAAGTCCAATGCAAAAACGAACAATTCCTTCATAAACATTAGCGAGTATGAGATTGCGATTATTTAGTTGTTGAAAAATATCACTGTATCGAACAATTGGTCCAGCAATAAGTTGTGGAAACAGAGATATATAAAGAACAAATTTTTTTAAATTGTACTGAGGATTTACCGTTTCGCGGTATACATCGATTGTATATGACATGGCCTGGAAACAGTAAAATGAAATACCAATAGGAAGAGCTATGTTGGCGAGTGGAATATTTGTAAAATAAAAGATACTTAAAATATTATTTATGTTTGTTATGGCGAAGTCTAAATATTTATAAAGGGTTTCTTGAAAATTAAATGCAGTAGCCTGCGACAAGTTTAACTATCAAATTGTTGATTTTGTGTAAATATGTTACATTCTTCATCGTTTTAAGGCCGCATCCGCCAACCATCACCCGATGGAGATCAGCCATGATCCAGCCCGGCTTTTTTGATTTGCAGGACCGATTGCACAAAATCGACAAGAACGGCGACCCACTTGCCAAGATCAACGAGACGGTCAACTGGGAGATGTTTCGTCCTGCGCTCGAAAAGGCCAGGGACAAGGGCCGGCAGTCTACGGTCGGGCCGAAGGGGTACGACGTCATCCTGCTGTTTAAGATTCTCATCCTGCAGTCGTTGTACAATCTGTCGGATGACGCGACCGAGTTTCAGATTCTCGACCGGCACTCCTTTGGGCGCTTTCTTGGTCTGCACATCAGCCAGAAGGTTCCCGATGCCACCACCATCTGGCGTTTTCGGGAAGACCTCGTCAAGGCCGGCATTGTAGAGGAACTGTTTGCGACCTTCGATGCGCATCTCCGGGACAACGGCTTCATGGCGATGAAAGGGCAGATCGTGGATGCCAGCATTGTCAGCGTGCCCAAACAGCGGAACAGCCGGGAGGAAAATGCCCGGATCAAAGAGGGCGACATCCCGGAGAACTGGTCCGAGAACAAGCGGCGTAGAAAAGACGCGGACGCGCGCTGGACCAAGAAGAACGGCAAGTCTTATTACGGCTACAAGAACCACATCTCGGTGGATGTGAAGCACAAGTTGATTCGCAGCTATGCCGTGACCGATGCGGCCCTGCACGACAGCAACGTGTTCGAGCAACTCCTTGCCGACAATACGAGCAAGGACGTCTGGGCGGATTCGGCCTATCGATCCGCGGATCGATTGGAGCGCCTCGGCCAGGATGGTTTTCGTGAACACATCCAACGCAAGGGGAGCCGCAATCGTCCCTTGACGCCCAGAGAACAGGAGGGCAACCGAACCAGATCCAAGGTCCGTTCGCGAATCGAGCATGTCTTTGGTGTACAGGCGCAGCGAGCGGGGAATGTACTGTTGCGCACGATCGGCATAGCCCGAGCCCGAGCAAAGATCGGCTTGCGCAACTTGGTGTATAACATTGACCGAATGGGGATGCTTCTGGCTGCAAGCAGGTGAAGTGTGCCCGGAGTGCGGCAAACTGGCAAAAGACCGCCATCGAGCACAGAGCGAGGCACCGCCAAGGTGCAAAACCGATCGGATTAAAAGCCAGAAGAGCATGGTCTTTGTGAATAAAATTGTCGGTGAATGGTGCCGGGGCTTGCTAAGCTAAATTTCAAGATTCCCTAAATAAATAATGTCACCAGATTTATAGATATAACAAGTGCTAAGATTATTTTTGAGTAATTGTATTTTTTTATTTTTCCATTAATATTCCTTTTGTTAAAATTAAAAATAATTATAGATCCATAATAGTTAATAAAAATCAAAAAGAGCATTGCGAATAACGCTTTTGGCTCGCCCCAAGAATAAAAAAAAATACTTCCAGTGAGTAAAAGACTATTCCTGTGTCGATTATCTATAACAAAATAAGTTAAAAGTAAAAGTGGAAGAAATAATGAGAGAAATAGGGGCGAAGAGAAAGTCATTATGATGATTGTTTAGATGGATTTAATTTTGATGCATAAGGTTGACTGACACCTGAATCCGTGACGCCCTCGACCGGACCTCCTCGTTTGGGTCAGGCAGGGGCGATTGTCAGCCTTGCGGGCTGACACTGTGCTTGTCCACCGAACGCTACGGTTAATCTGGCGACTTTTTCATTGAAAAATCCGCATCTGCGCGAAACGAGGACAGGGGTATCCTGTATCACTCTGACTTTTTATTGTTTTCTTAATTTGCCGTCATCAGCCCCGAGTACACGGCACTGAAGGCGGCAAAGGCCGGGCAATGCCGGCTGAAGCGCAGCTTCAATCGCCTGCTGGTGGTGAGCAGCCGTCCGGCCAGATACATCAGCTCTTGGATCACAGTTCTCAGCCGTCTGCGTTTGGCCGAATGCCTCACCGGTCCAAAGGGGGCGATCTGGCCCGTCTGCCCGATAAAGCGGAGGATATTGTAGGCAAAGGCGCCCAAAGCCATCACCAGGGCGTTGGTGGCAAACTTGCCGTTCGGCAGCCGTTCGAGATCCAAGTCGGTCTTGAACTCGCTATGGAACTGCTCCGAGGTGGCATGCTGCCGATAGAGTTCGATCACATCTTCCGCAGCTGTCGTAAGGTCGGTCCACCAGCCCTCAAGGGTGATCTCCGGAGCGAGGAGAAACTGACCTTTTTTATCGATGGTCCGCTCAGTCACCCTGACGATTCGTTTGAAGGTATAGGTTATTTCTTCGACCTTTTTGCGCTCTTCGACGATTAGGGCGCCGACCCGCTTCCCTTCTCTGGGAGTCTTGACCGGTCCCTCGGCAAACACCCTGTCGCGCCAGGCGATGACATCGCTTTCCCGGGGATTCCATTTGACGATGTAGTGGGTCTGCTCCGCGTCTTCCAGGGCGACCAAGGTCTCGAGGGCATCGTTGCCCGCGTCCGCGCGAACCCTGAGCGGCTGCTTGGTCAGATCCTTGGCGCCGGAAATCACCCGCTTGATGAAGTTGACAAACCCCTTCTGGCTATGCTGGCTGCCCGGCCGGAGTTCCCCCTCCAGGCACCAGCCCTCCATGCCGAGATAGGCAGCCATGGGAGCATAGCCATCGTAGTTCTTGTAGGTGCGGCTGACACCTTCCTTCTTGGTGTTGGAGTTATCCTGGGAAAAGACGTCCACATCCAGGGGGACCAGACCGCTCCGGTAGCCGGTGATCGGGGCTTTGAGCCGCTTGAGCATGGTTCGCGAACTTCGATTGACCACCGGGATCAGCTCAGTTCCGGCCTCGTCCAGTCGTTGCCGCAGCCGCTCGACCGAGGGCACCCGGCCGATACCCAGGGCCTGTTTGAAATAGTCGTCCTCTCGCATGGCGGCAATGGCCTGATAATCGCTCTTGCCCAGACACAACAGGCCCAGATAGCTGCGCAGGATATCGATCTCGGTAATGTGATCGCTCCCCTTGGCCGCCCTGCCGACATACCGGCCAAGGTCACTGTACCGGTTGATGCAGGCGCCAGCCAAGGCCAGCCCGGAGTGGCTGGTGTAGAATTCTTCGCTGCTTTGCTCCAGGAGCATTCGTTTCATGTTTTCGCCTGCTGAGTGAGTTTTTCGAACAAGAGCATACTGCAATATTTTTATAAAAATTTCAATAATTTGATTTTAGAATCAGCTCTGTTTTATTGCTGATTTTTCACTGATTAAGGACTTATTGTTCCACCGCTTTTTCCTGGGAGGAATTTCGCCACAGAAAAGGAGAACTGAAATTGAAATCTTGATCGTTAACTCAAATTTCGTGGCAGGCACAAACTGGCCAACCTCGACGCGCTTTCCTTCCAAGTAAACCATGGCATACTGCATGATTTGGGATGATCGCTCGTTTTGTAAAGTTTGAGCCAATTGAGGATAGCTTGGGAGAGATTTTCTTGGGGGGTGTCATTGAAATAATAGGCATGCTCACCAGCAACTTCTCGGAATACTGGGATATCTCTTGCAATAATTGGCAATTTACGCTTAGCGGCTTCGATCAGCGGTAGACCAAAACCTTCGCCAAAAGAAGCCGCGATGAGGCAGGCGCTGACCGCATATAATTTCTCCAAGTATTCATCGCTGATACCTTCCAGCCAGAAAAGGCGCTTGCCATTTTCCGGGTGAGTACGAAGTTGTTCAACCAAAGACTCCACCATCCAGCCCTGTTTACCGACAATGGCAAGATTGAACTGGTGGCCATTCATCCAGAGTTGCTCAAAGGCCGTAAGCACCTGTGCATACCCTTTTCTGGGTTCGATGGTACCGACCATCAGAAAGGTGTGGTACTCTTGCATGTGCCGCAGTACCTGTGCAGCGTTGTCCGGCACCCCTTGGGTGGGTACGGAACCGCTGATATCCGCGCCAAGGTGAAACCAGTCAACGTCAAAGGGCAATTGTCGTGCCTTAGCATTCTGTTCAAGCCACGTCTGTAAATCGTTGGCAACAGACTCGGAAATACATATTGCCCCATCACTTTGTGCAACGACTTTCAGCCACGTTTGCAACAACTGAGAACCACCATTAATAAAACAATGGGGCAACAACAGAAGCAGCAGATCGTAGACGATAAATTTGACAGTGACGCCAGCACGTCGCATGGTCTGGTAGAAGTTCTGCTGAGCGGGAACGACCAAAGGTTGGAAATCTAAACCGAGGAAAACATCACCCGCGTGATAGCAGATGGGATCGTCATCCAATAAATCGCTTGGGCAGTCTAAGAAATCCAAGGTGAATTGACGGGCATATCGATAGCCGGGGTTGTCTGGAGTGGCATAGACCGGTTCGATGCGATATCCCCGTGGGGGGGTTCGCAACCACTCCTGCAGGATAGAGCGCACGACACGCTGAATGCCGCTACGAGCGTCTCGCTGAACAAGTTCGGAAATGTCGACAAACAGTTGCGCTTGCGCCGAACGGGGGACAATAGAACGGTCGATCGCCTCCGCTGCCCTCCGGAGGTGCTCGTCGCTAAGGTGAGGGCCATCAAGGGTAGCGATTGCGCGTACCAACGCTGTTAAACCAGCAGATGATAAATTGTGGAAATTTTCAATTGCTGCGTAATAACTGGTAGCACAGGCTCGCGGCGCATGACAGGTTTGAATCATTTCTTGTGCAGAAATTCCAAGGGTGTAGCGCTGATCGGAGTTCTCACGGAGCGTGACAAGCGCTTGGGCTAATTGTTCGTCAGTGAATTCGTCAGGCAGTTTCCAGACTGCATTTGCTGGCAAGTCAGCCATGCTGCCGTTGGCATTAACAATGGTGGCCAAGCCGTAATTCATGCAATCAAGAACTGCTGCGGAGGTTTCCCCACGGGAAAGCGTGCGTAACTGCACTCCGACATCAGCGGCATGAAGGTACTGGCGAAACAAAGATGCATCTGTCCACCCCGTGATGCGGATACGTTCCTTGCTATCATCGCTTCTAGCGATCTTATCACGTAGGGTTGTGCCGTACTCACCAGCATCATTTTCCCCGACAAAGATCAAGATGCATTGATCATCTTCCGCCAAGGGCGAACTGAGCCAAGCGTCCAGCACTCTATGATTGAGTTTGCTGGGACCCATCATTCCAAAACTACATACAATATATTGATCCTGCCCCAGGCCTAAAACTCGGCGGGCAGTATTGCGCTTCGCAACAGTGGTTTTTACAGCTATGCGCAATAGCGGTATGTGGGCCCAATCACTACCAGTGTTTTCGCCGTACCACTGCTGCGCCAAACGACGTGAATTCTCGGAATGAATAATAACACCTTGAGCATCTTGCAGTACGGCGTGATTGCAAGGATATCTCCACACTACCTTGGCAAGGTCAGGCTCGATAAACCTGTGCTGGAGGGCCGCATAGCCATGACTCGAATAGAGAGATTGACTCCACATTCCTGGTGAAAGACCGTGATAATCCATGTGCGCGATGATTCCGGAGAGATAGAAATCATGCAGAACTACAACCCCAGGAATCTCCCTAAGCAGGGCAAACATGTGCTGATGAAAGCTTGAGTTACCAAAGTGGTAAAGAACCCTGTCGAATTGGGTTGCGTTGGCGAAGAACCATTGGATACTGCGTTGAGGACAATTTGCCTTGATCCATGGGGGTGAAACTACCTCTTGCGCGAGGATGACATCAATGTCGTAAAATCGAGCAAGTTCGGGCAGCAACTCTGCGCTGTAATCGGAAATACCGCTACGTTCCGGAGGCAAGGGCGAAACATAAGCAAGGCGTGGGCGATGACGTGGGAGAGCTCGTACAGTACGGTCCGTTGCATGGCTGGCAACACAACGTTCCAGAGCTTCAATAGCCAATTTTGCACTTTTGTCCCAGGAAAACCGTTTTGCTTGTTTAATACCGTGCTGTTCCAGTGAGTGTCTGAATCCTTTGTCAACTAAAACTTGGTGGAGTTTGTTGGCAATCGCCTCGTCGTCAAAGGGGTCAAACAATGCATCCTTCCGGCTAATAACCTCAGGCAGACTGGAGCGATTGGAAGCGATGACGGCCCGGCCGCAAGACATGGCTTCAAGTGCTGGGAGCCCAAAGCCCTCGTGCCACGAGGGAAAGACGAACGCTTTGCATAAATTATAAAGTGCAAGCAAGTCTTCCTCCGGCACGTACCCCGTGAAGACAACTTCTTCGGCAGTTAGACCTTGTTGAGATGTTAAAAGGTGTAAGCGTTTGCGTTCCGCCGGCTGGATTGAACACACTACGGCAAGTTGATGTGACTTGCGGATTGGCGCGGCAAGTCTTGCATAGGCTCGAATTAGGCCGTCAATGTTTTTTCGGTGATCGATGCCTCCTGTATACAACACATAAGGTTTATGGATGCCGTACCGTTGCCGTAAGCCTGCTTCTTTTTTTGGTTTAATGCACATTGGGAGAAACTGGGAGTCCGCAGCAGTGGATATGTTGACCACTTGCTCGCCTGGTGTGCCCAGATGCTCGATGCTTTCTTGTCGGCTTGATTCTGAAATAGCCAATTGCAAATCAGTTCGGCGCAAGTGCATAAGCTTGTTTTCATACCAACGCTCAACGACGGCATTTTCCAGGTAGGGTTTTCGATAAATAAATGGAATTAAATCGTACAGTATTGTGGCGATAGGGATGGATTGATTGAAACGTCTCACACTAGTAATAGCATCATCCACCAATCCCTCAAACAAACTTGAGATGAGGATAATCGAAGGATTTAGACTGAAAAGAAACGCCTCGTAAATCAACTCAGAAATCCTTCGAAATCGGTCGTTTGCCGCGTTTATGTGGTTGACGGTCCCACAGGGATACCAAACACGGATGTTTTCCTGCGGCAGCAGGCCGTAAAATGCTTCTCGAATTGAAGTGATACTATCTTCGAATCGCCCGTTTAACGCCAGAATAACTTCATTTTCTTTACAGTTAAGGGTAATCTCTTTGGCCAATGCCAGCGTGTAGCGACCGATACCGCGAAAACGATTTTCTGCTTGCGCACCCTGCATATCGATTACAATACGCATCAGACTGGCTCCTTGTGCCATCGTTCGATGGCCTTTTTTAAATCATTATAAATTTGACAGGCGCGGGGGGAAAGTTGCTTTTGGTCCCCATCTTTTTGCCTATTTAACGGGGAAGCTTGACAATTGTCGGAAAGTGGCTTCTGATCTACAAGGTTTTGTCGATGCTGTAAGCGAACTGGATGGTTGCCAAGTAACCTCAGATGCGCCTTTAATTGAGGGAAGGGTTCCAGGCAACGCAGGACCAGTGTTTTGAGGCGTGGGCGGCGGGCAACATACAACTTGAGGTGCATTGCGGCCTGTCGTGCGGTCCTTCGGGGTCTGCTTCCGGGGGCGAGGGTGATCCAAGCACGACTGCCACGTCCAACCCAGCGTATTGCCGTACTCATCCACCTGAGCGGTGCGGTTGTTCGCCAGGACCGACTATTGAGCACGGCCTGATGTATGGCAATGGCCTGCTGCACCCTCTGTTCGGCGTTCTGCACCGCAGTTTCGGCCTGCTGCACCCTCTGTTCGGCGCTCTGCGCCGCGGTTTCGGCACGCTGCACCCTCTGTTCGGCGTTCTGCACCGCAATTTCGGCCTGCTGCACCCTCTGTTCGGCGTTCTGCACCGCAGTTTCGGCACGCTGTGCCCTCTGTTCGGCGCTCTGCGCCGCGGTTTCGGCACGCTGCACCCTCTGTTCGGCGTTCTGCACCGCAGTTTCGGCACGCTGTGCCCTCTGTTCGGCGCTCTGCGCCGCGGTTTCGGCCTGCTGCACCCTCTGTTCGGCGTTCTGCACCGCAGTTTCGGCACGCTGTGCCCTCTGTTCGGCGCTCTGCGCCGCGGTTTCGGCACGCTGCACCCTCTGTTCGGCGTTCTGCACCGCAGTTTCGGCACGCTGTGCCCTCTGTTCGGCGTTCTGCGCCGCAGTTTCGGCCTGCTGCACCCTCTGTTCGGCGTTCTGCACCGCGGTTTCGGCACGCTGTGCCCTTTGTTCGGCCGTTTGAGCTGTGGTTTCGGCCATGCCAATGCGGGCTGTTAGATATTGCTGATATCGACCAGCAATGTTTTTCAGGTCAATCCCATAGTCCTTTGCAAAGGGGGCAGCGGTTGTCTGCATTATGAACGGATCCGCCACTCTTTGGGCAATCACGGCATAATCAGGGCTTACACCTTCCAAAACGTCCATGACAGTCAATGTTTCACAATATGCCAGTTTAGGGGATTCCTGCAATCGGACAATTTTTACTCGGTTGAAACCATAATGCACTGGTAGAAAGCTTAAGAGTTCAGGGGGGATGGGGCGCCTATGGGTTGGGTCTAAATAAAAATTTTTTGTTGCGACGGCCAAATTCTCCGGATTGGGCGTTTCAAGGATCAACAAACCTCCTGGCAGCAGCACCCGGAGGGCCTCCTGTATCAGTTTCTGCAATTTTGCAAACGGTATATGCTCAACAACATGAAATGCAGTAACTGCGGCCTGGCTAGCTTCAGGCAATTCCTCTAAGGCCTCGACAGCATCTTTGATGGCAACCCGCAGATTTCGCTCTTGGCAGGCGGCAAGCATCCCCTCATCCAAGTCAACCCCGTAGGCATGAAAACCGGATTCGTTGAGCAATTCTAGCCATTCACCCCGACCGCAACCTAGATCGATAGCTTCGGCCGCCTCATATATCCTTGACAAGGGGGTTACAAAAGGTAGGTACACCTGCAAGCGAGATTTGATTAATTCTCGGGGACCACGATGCTTTTCTTCAAAGGCTCGGTAAAAATTATGTTCCATTAAAGCTTCTTCACCTCGATTTCCTGTACAAAACTATTGGCCTTATCATGCCATCGGACCATTTCCTGCACCGGTAAAACACGGAGAAAAAACTTCCCAGGACGCTCGGGTGCCTTTACCCGAACCGTACATCTCGTTTCTTGATCTGGACGAACAGGAACTTGCAGGGGGGTACGTAACCCATCAAAAACGACTATGGTATCAGCTTCGTCTGCCCAATGATAACTTAAATGTATTGGATGCTTACCATAGCTGGTCAGCCAGTTCTCTCCAAAGTAGGTGACGCGCACTGGGACAAAAAACTCTTCTAATGGTTTGACCTGTTTTGGTGTCTTTACAACCTGCAAGGAAAGACTCAATGCATCCTCTTCTGAAAGAGGTGGCATGGAGAATAACATGGCTATTTTTTTTGTGTTTATAGGTTGATGTGAAGCGACCGCGAAGAGGCTAGTGGCGCGGCGAAAATCTGCTATGCGAAAATGCCGTATTAAGCTGCCTCCCATGCTCTGGAAATCTGCAAACCAAAGAACAACATAGGGGAAATGACGGGATAATTGGCGCTTTAGCACGCGCGGGTTCTGCTCGTTTATATGCATTAACCGTTCATACCAGGTACGACGAATACGTGGCAACCAGCACCCTATCTTTTTAGCAGCCTTTTGCTCTTCGGGATGGCCGTAACGATACCACCAGAGATTAGGCGCCGAGTGAACGACTAAAGATCCAAGGTTCTTCTTTAGTTTTTTACTGATAATTTTGTACAGAAGATCGTCTTCTATGGGGGACAGATGTTCTACGATGTCGGATGCGACCGCGAGATCGTAGTTCTCATCATATACATTCAAATCCAACACACTGCCGCAAACAATATTAACATTTGTGCGGCCTTCGGTGTCTAGAGTTTTTTTGATCAGTTGAACAGCATCAGTGGAATAATCGATAGATGTTACTTTTGCACCCTGCTGCGCAAAAAAACGTGTCAGTTCTCCCCGGCCAGCACCGAGATCGACGACACGGTGAGGAATGCAGAGTGTCATGCCAACATGAGCGACAGCCTGTAAGCGAGGGTCTATTCTTTCTCCTTTACTGCAACGCCACTCTTTATACCCTCCACAGTCATTAAGGTAATAGTCTGTCGTGTAGGCGGACGCGAGAGATGGGCTACCTGCAGGAGCAAATGAGACTAGGTTTGTATCTTTTGTTCGGATTAGTAATTCACCGGCATAGCTGGGAATCGCGATGGTCGATTCGACAGCCGCTTTGTTTAGCCAAAGCCATTCATTGACAGCCTGGAAATTGTCGCGTGTCCAGTGGTACCCATCCACGAGAATGTAACGCGCTTGCATTGAGGCTAAATCAAGATCATGGAATGTCCCATCTCCGTCTTGTTGGCCATCGACATGTATCAAATCAAAAGTGTCTCCGGGCAATCTTTGCAGATTTTGACTGTTCATCTTGATGATACTGACGTTGAACTGTGCGGTGAGAGATTGTTCTGCCCAATCTACAGCACCTGGTTGGCCACCAAAGGCAGGTAAATCCGCGTCAATACCTATCAATTTAGCTTTCGGACTTCCCTCTAAAAAAGCACGCGCGGAGTATCCATAACGAACGCCAATCTCTAGAATATTTGATGGTGCTAGCGCCCTAGCAATAGCCCATTTCATTCGATAATAGGCAACCCATTCATCGAAAAAATCAATCAAGGGATCTTCTGCGCAGGCATGAACGCGAAAATCATAGGTGCAGGTCTGATAAGCTTTGAGTATTTCGTTTAGCATGGTCAATAACTCATTGAAAGTCAGATAGAAAAGCAGGTCGGCTGTCAGGCTGCGTCTCTAATGATCTTTTCGACTTTCCGCACACACTCGTCTATCAGCACAGCATCGCCGCGCGACTCGACATTCAGGCGCAGCAACGGCTCGGTGTTGGAAGCGCGCAGATTCATCCGCCACTGAGTAAAATCCAGACTGATCCCGTCGGTTCGATCGACAGCCGGCTTGAGGGTGGCAAAATGGCTCTCCACCGCGCGGATGGCGGCCAAGGTATCAGCGACCCGATAATTGATCTCCCCGCTGCAGGGATACAGGGCTTCGCGGTCATTGACCAGGCTGGACAACGGCTTGCCGGTGGTGCTCATCAGTTCGGCCACCAGAAGCCAGGGGATCATGCCGCTATCACAGTAGGCAAAATCGCGAAAATAATGATGGGCGCTCATTTCTCCACCGTAAATGGCGTTTTCCGCGCGCATGCGTTCCTTGATGAAGGCGTGGCCGGTCTTGCTTTGAATGGGAATGCCGCCAGCTTTACTGACGATATCGATGGTATTCCAAGTCAGCCGCGGGTCATGTATGATCTTTGCGCCGGACGCATGGGCCAGGAATGCGGCGGCCAGCAATCCAACAACATAGTACCCCTCGATGAAACGGCCGTGTTCGTCGAAAAAAAAGCAGCGATCGAAATCACCATCCCAGGCCAGACCCATGTCCGCCCGATGGGCGATGACGGCCTCGCTGGTGGCGGCGCGGTTTTCCGGCAGCAACGGATTGGGAATGCCATGGGGAAAGGTCCCGTCTGGCTGATGGTGGATCTTGATCATCTGTAACGGCACGGCCAGTTCACGGAATCGACATTCAAGAGCGTCCAAGACATGGCCGGCGGCACCGTTGCCTGCGTTGACCACCAGTTTAAGTGGCTGGATCCGGGATGGGGCAATATAACGGAGCAGGTGGTCGACATACGGTTCGAGGATGGACAGGCTGCTTTGCTTGCCCCGTTGTACCGGGGCTGAAAAGGCGTTCTCTTCAGCCAGTCGTTGGATTTCCTTGAGGCCGGTATCGCCGCTGATGGGGCGAGCCCCACCACGGACCAGTTTCATGCCGTTATAGTCGATAGGGTTGTGGCTGGCGGTTATTTCGATTCCTCCATCCACATCGAGATAAAAGGCGGCAAAATACACCTCCTCCGTGCCGACGAGGCCTATATCGATCACATCGGTCCCGGCATCGAGCAACCCCTCGGTCACGACGGCCTTGAGCGCCTCGCTGCTCAGGCGAACGTCACTCCCGACAACCACCCGACGGGCGCACAGGTGTTCCCCAAACGCCCGGCCAATGCGACGGGCGATGTCCTCGTTCAGCTCGGAACCGAGTTTGCCTCGAATGTCATAAGCCTTGAAACAGGAAAGAGTCATTGGCATCGTCCGTACTTGTCACTCAGGCGGACGATGTCGTCTTCACCGAGATACTCGCCGCTCTGGACTTCAATCATGACCAGATTAAGAATACCTGGATTTTCAAGCCGATGCGAACAGCCGGCTGGAATGTAGGTAGATTCATTGGCACCGACCAGCAGTTCCTGATCACCATTGGTTACCTTTGCCATGCCGTTGACGACAATCCAGTGTTCGCTGCGATGGTGGTGCATCTGCAGGCTGAGACTAGCACCCGGCTTGACCTCGATTCGTTTGATCTTGAACCGTGGCCCCTCCTCGAGGACAGTGTAGCTCCCCCAAGGACGAAAAACGGTCCGGTGCAGTTTGTAGGCGTCGTGGTTCTGTTTTTTTAGCAGGGTAACCACTTTTTTCACGTCCTGCGCCTTGTCCGGGGGAACGATCAGGAGAGCGTCGGCCGTATCGACAATGATTAAGTCGTCGACCCCGACCGTAGCGATCAGGCGTTCTTCGCTTTGCGCAAAGATATTGTGGCTGTCGACAAAGAGGCATTCACCGATCCCGCGGTTGTTGTCGGCATCAGCTTTTATCAGCTGGCTGACCGCGCTCCAGGAACCGATGTCGCTCCAGCCAATGTCGGCCGGCAAGACGGCAATGTTCGCTGAGCGTTCCAGTAAGGCATAATCCACCGAGATGTCGGGGAACTGTTCGAAATGTTTGGCAGGGATCTCAAGCATGTTCGCATCGGCTTTTGTGGTGTGTCGCAGCTCTTGCCAACAGGCTTGGGCAGTTTGGAAAATGTCCGGCGCATGCAGGGCAAATTCGTTGAGCACAGTACCCGCTAAAAAACAAAACATTCCGGAATTCCAATAAAAATTTCCAGACGAGACGTATTTTTGCGCGGTTTCTACATCAGGTTTTTCCACAAAACGTAGAACGGACCTGCCCGGTGGAATGTTCGGACCGGCTTCAATGTATCCAAATCCTGTTTCCGGCATGGAGGGGACGATGCCGAAGGTTACCAGGCGTCCTTGTCGGGCTAAAATTTCAGCATTTTGCACTGCCTCGGCAAAGGCTTCTTGCCGTTGAACCAAGTGGTCAGCGGGCAGGACCAAGAGGCAAGCATCGCGATCAAATTGCTCAGCAACCATGAATGCGGACATAATGATCGCTGCGGCCGTATTGCGACCAAAAGGCTCCAGCAGAAAGGTGTTGCGACATTCAACGTCACCCACCCGCGCCTTGGTTAATTCGTCCTTGCTCATGAAAAAATAGTCGCGATTTGTGGCTGTCAGAATCTGCCCACCCTGGGCGACTGCCGCGGCACGCAGGTAGGTCTTTAGGAGCAGGCTTTGCCCATCGGTCAACTGCATAAAAGGTTTGGGGTGCCCTTGGCGGGAAACCGGCCAAAGGCGTGTTCCTGCACCACCGGAAAGAATTAGGGGAATGAGCATAGGGAGAGAGCCTGTCGTTTTCGGTTTATTGGTTTTCGATTGTGCAACACCGGATAGTGGTCCGGTCGCCGGATAGACCCTCGGGTATGGATAAGTCTTGAAGGGGCGAATGATATTGCGGTTAGAGTCAAATGTTGTTGATACTACCAAAGAGACAGCTTGGCTTCAAGCTCAAGTTTCTGACTTGCTCCAACTTGCTGTTATTAGGTTTGTAACGTGGGTCAATCTCTTTCCTGTTTGCAGCATATCAACGGCAAAGCCCATGACTGCATCAACAATGGCAAGCACTGCATCTTCGGCGATGATGCCGGCAGCCCTGACTTTGCTCAAGGCCAGATTGAGCAGCCGCTGCATGGCCTCAACCAGACTCAGGTCCTGCTGCTCTTCGCTGCAAGTGTAAAAGAGCGAGCCAAGGGTGCGGGGATCGTCATGACAGCGTTGCTCGAAAGCCAGGAAGACATAGCGACTCATGACAATGGTGATATGGCCGATGATGCCGTCAAAATCCCGCAGTTGGGTCTCCCGTTCGAGGTTGAGGTAGTGCATCATCTTGAAGAACACCTCGATATCCCACCGTTTGCCGTAGATGCGGACAATTTCTTCGTCGGCGAGGTCAATCTTGGTCGAGAGGATGGCCAACCATTGGCGTTTGTGGCTGTGGCGGACAAAAACGATTTTGACCTTCCGCTCCTTTTTGGTTTCCACCACCACGCTGGCCAGAATCCTGGCCTTGCCCCGCCGCTTTTTCAGCTTGGCGAAGAGCCGCCCCAGCCTCAACCATTATTGCCCTTGATGGCGGTAAAAGACCTTCGGCATGTCCTTGCCCATGCAGATCACCGGCAGATGTTTGCCCAAGGTGGCAAGCAGGGCTGGGAAGGCAAACCAACTGTCCATCAGGATGGTAGTCGGCCCGGATGCCCAACGTCAACACCCGCTTTACCATGGTTTCCAGATGCTCGGTGGATTTGGTCATGGCCTCCACTCTGCGTTTGTAGCCGCAGTACCGCTTGTCCATCTCTTTCTTGATCCCCTGCAATCGCTTGCTTGCCTCGGAGGCGGAACAGAGAATGAAATCAAGCGGCAGGAAACTTACTCCATCCGACCAGCCCAGGGTCATGAGCTTGAACCCTTTCAAGCTGCGGTTGGCGTTGTGGTCATGCACCCAGGCGAGCAATTCGACCACTTTGGAGCGGGACCGGTCATAGGTGCTGTCATCGATGATCAGCACCTTCTCACGTTGCTCGCTGGTCAGTACGTCCATGAACCGAACCACCACGGTTACCAATCCCAGCAGAAATTTCCGCCAGTTATACCGAGGATTCTTCAAGAACTCGTAGGCGGCATCCTTGCGGAATTCCAACTCCGGGTTGTTCACGATCCCGCGAGAGAAATTGACCCCGCTAAACGGCAAGGAGAAGATGGCGGCGAACACCGCCAGCGGTTTTACCCCTCGCAATTTGCGGATGCCGCTGCCACCCAGCAGGGTGCCAACCCTGAAATCCTCCAGAAAGGAGGAAATCCGGTTTTGCAGTCGTTTTGCCTCTTGTTGCTCCAGGTAGTATTGGGTATGGTTCATCTGAGCCTTTTCTTTTTGATATCATTAGGTATTTTCGCAAATCCAACATATCAGAATGCAAAAGGCTTTTCACATTAAAATGACATTATTTCAGGAGGTTGGCCGTCGATTTTTCTTGGCCACGCCAACCCCGAAACTTGAGAACAAGGAAAGAGCTCGTTTTTTTTGCAGTGTTTCGGAAAGATGCTGTTTACACAGGGGAATCTTGAAATTTAGCTTAGCAAGCCCCGGCACCATTCAGCGGCAATTTTATTCACAAAGACCATGCTCTTCTGGCTTTTAATCCGATCGGTTTTGCACCTTGGCGGTGCCTCGCTCTGTGCTCGATGGCGGTCTTTTGCCAGTTTGCCGCACTCCGGGCACACTTCACCTGCTTGCAGCCAGAAGCATCCCCATTCGGTCAATGTTGTACACCAGGTTGCGCAAGCCGATCTTAGAATGGACAATCTTGCCGTTTGCAGTAAGGACTCCGAAGGAGCCGTATTGTCTTTTTGAGAGAGCATCGGGTTTGCCGACGGCGCCCGAAGCCGTTTTGTCTTCCTCAGTTCTCTGGCCGCTTCCAGTTTCCGGTCCCGCTCTTTTGAAAAATTTCCTGCTCCCTGCCACTGAGCTTGTCCACTGGAGCCACGTAGCCAATGGCGCTATGCAGCCGGACGTTGTTGTAGTGGGCAATGAACTTCTCCACCATCCTCCGGGCATCGTCAAGGGAAAGCGGTACGCCGGGGCGAATGCACTCTCCCTTGATGGTGGCATGAAATCGCTCCAACTTGCCGTTGGACTGCGGATAGTACGGTGATGTCCGCACGTGCGTCATGCCGGAGAGCCGGATGAATTCCTTGAAATCCTTGGCAATGAATTGCGGGCCGTTATCGGAGATGATCCGAGGCCGGGCTTCGGGGTATTTCTCCTTGGCCCGTTGGACAATGATCTCCACATCCTGCTCCGTCATCTGCTCCCGGATCTCCCAATGAACGATGAAACGGCTGCAGCCGTCGAGCAGGCTGCATAGATAATAAAAGGTGCCGCAGATATTGAGATGTGACACATCGATATGCCAATGTTCATGAGGACGAAGCGGTTGCACGAAGCCATTTCCCTTGGCGCTGTTTTTTCGGTTCCACTTCTTGAGCAAACCGGCCTTGGCCAAGACTCGCCAGGTACTACTCGGACTGACGGCAACAATGTCCCGATCAAGCATCATGAACGTCAACCGCCGATACCCTTCCAGGGGATGATCGAGCGCAAACCGGATGATGGCCTCCTGCTCCCAGGACTCCAGCCAGAAGTCACGAGGGATTAGACCGTTATGTTCGTTTGCCTTGCCGTAACGGCCAATCCAGGCGTAAAATTTACTCCGCGCCACGCCAAGCCAGACGATGAGCCTGTTGGTGGGTATTTCTGCTTTTGCACTCCACCGGCGACTGAAATCAACCACGGCATCGCGGGTGTCATGGGGAACCCAACCGCCATTCAGAGCTCCCCAAGTTCTTTTTTTAACTGGATATGCTCCTCCAGCAGTTCCGAAAGCACTTCATGTTTCCGGCGCAATTTCTCCTCAAGCTCACGAATGCGCTTCTCCTCCGCCTGCTGTTTGCTCTTTCCTTCACGGGCAAACGCTGAAGCCCCTTTTTCAAAGAACTGCTTCTGCCAATCGTAAAAAATCTTCGGCTGCAATTGGTATTCGTCGCACAAATCCGAAACCGCCTCTCGGCCAACCAAGTGCCGTTTCAGGATAAAGACCTTCTCTTCAGGGCTGTAGTTGTGACGCTTCTTTCGCATGGACTTCCCTCCGTTCATGATGGTTTATCATAAACGGCAGGATTGTCCTATTCCTGTTGAACCAAGACACTACGCCGTGCTGGTTGGAGACCTTGCCATCCGAGTGCGCGAGCTTGTCCGCCAAACTTGTGAACGGTACGAGATTCAGATTTTGCGAGGAGTGGTCAGCAAGGATCATATCCACATTTTGGTGTCAGCACCTCCTGACATATCGCCATCCACCATCATGAGATGGGTGAAGGGACGAACATCGCGGAAAATATTCGAAGAATTTCCGCATGTGAAAAAGCGGTATTGGGGCCAGCATTTTTGGGCACGGGGCTATTTCTGTGCCACAGCCGGCGAATTGACGAAAGAAATGATTCAGGAGTATCTTTCGCATCATTTTGAGCCCAAACCTCATGACGGCTTCGATGTCGAGCCATGAACCGGCTGCGCAGCCTGCCGGTATTGCTGGACTTTCAGTCCGCGATTCCGAACCCACCGACTTCAAGTCGGTGGTTGTTTAGTTTCAATATTCCCTGAATCAGTGAAAAACGATCAGTAACCAGGACTATATTTTTCAATTAACACATTGATATTTAATTATAAATATTGCAATATCCGCCTGTCCAGAAAACTCACTCGACAGGTGAAAACATGAAGCGATTGATCCTCGAACAGAGCAGCGACGAATTCTACACCAGCCACTCCGGGTTGGCCCTGGCTGGCGCCTGCATCAACCGGTACAGCGACCTTGGCCGTTCTGTCGGCAGGGTGGCCAAGGGGAGCGATCACATTGCCGAGATCGACATCCTTCGCAGCTATCTCGGCCTGCTTTGTCTGGGCAAAAGCGATTATCAGGCCATTGCCGCCATGCGTGAAGACGACTATTTCAAGCAGTCCCTGGGGATCGGCCGGATGCCCTCGGTCGAGCGGTTGCGGCAGCGATTGGATGAGGCCGGAACCAACCTTGTTCCGGTCATCCATCGAAGTTCGCGAATCATGCTCAAGCGGCTCAAGGCCCCAGTCACCGGCTACCGGAACGGTCTGGTCCCCCTGGATGTGGATGTCTTCCCTCAGGATAACTCCAACACCAAGAAGGAAGGCGTCAGCCGCACCTACAAGAACTACGATGGTTATGCACCCATCGCCGCCTATCTCGGCAAGGAGGGTTGGTGCCTGGAGGTGGAACTCCGGCCGGGAAGTCAGCATAGCCAGAATGGGTTTGTCGACTTTCTCAACCGGGTGATTGCCGGCGCCAAGGAGCTGAGCGAGCAGCCGCTGCTGGTTCGCGCAGACGCGGGCAACGATGCTCTCGAGACCCTGGTCGCCCTGGAAAACGTTGAGAAGACCCACTACATCGTCAAATGGAATCCCCGGAAAAGTGACACCATCGCCTGGCGCGATAAAGTGTTTGCCGAGGGGCCGGTGAAGACGCCCCGGCCAGGGAAGCGGGTCGGCACCATGGTCGTCGAGGAACGTAAAGAGATCGACGAAACACCCTATACCTTCAAGCGAATCGTCCGGGTGACCGAGCGGACCATCGATAAAAACGGTCAGTTTCTCCTCACTCCGGATATTGCCCTTGAGGGCTGGTGGACCAACCTTGCGATGGTGCCAGAAGATGTGATCGAGCTCTATCGGCAGCATGCGACGTCGGAGCAGTTCCATAGCGAGTTCAAGACCGATCTGGATTTCGAACGGCTGCCCAGCGGCAAGTTTGCCACCAACGCCCTGGTGATGGCTTTGGGCGCCTTTGCCTACAACATCCTCCGCTTTATCGGGCAAACGGGTCTGATCGCCCCCTTTGGACCGGTAAGGCATTCGGCCAAACGCAGACGGCTGAGAACCGTGATCCAAGAGTTGATGTATCTGGCCGGACGGCTCATCACCACCGGTCGGCGATTGAAGTTGCGTTTCAGCCGGCATTGTCCGGCGTTCACCGCTTTCAGCGTTGTGTATTCGCGGCTTATTCCGGCCAGCTAAGCAAGATTTGCTGGTCAATCAGCACGATACACGGCAACCGTGCCTTCGCTTCACCCAATAACGATTTTTTCAAGGATCAAGACGCCAAAATGACCGTAGCGTTCGGTTGATAAGCAACAGCATCAGCCCACAAGGCTGACAATCGCCCCCGACAGACCTGAAAGAGGAAATCCGGTCGAGGGCGTCACGGATTCAGGTATTCCCTAAATTTGCTTTTTAATTTTTATCCTTATGTGTTGAATTGGTTCATCTATATACCTGATGAACAGAAATGAAAAAAATAATACAAAGATAACGGATAATATAAAGATGAAGAGACCTTCTTGTCTGTATTTGTTAAAATTTGATTGCTGTAACATTAAAAAAGAAACAATTAAACCGCATTGCCAATGGAGAATATAAATAGGGTACGAATAGTTTCCTATAATTTTATCTATATATTTATTTATATTAAATATTTTTTCTCCTATTGATAAGCTATAAACAATGAGAGAACATATTATTAAATTTAAATAAAATCCTGTTTCTATCCAGTATCCAGTATAATTTCTTTTAATGTATGACCAAAAAGAAACATTTAATAACATTAATAAAAATAAAAATATTGGTTGTATTTTTATTGAATAATAAATTTGAGTAAAAAAAGTATTCTTTGATATAAAATAAATTGCTGACCCAATTGAAAATGGTAATGAGGCAGCTGCTATTGTAAAATATCGAGTCTGCCATGGCCATCCAACAATGAAACTATAAAATACATATATAATTGAAACGAAAATCCATGTATATATTCTGTATATATTCTTTGAAATTCCAATGCAAATTAAAATGTAGAAAAATATTTCAATGGTAAGTGCCCAAGTCGGAGGAACAAGTCTTGGATTCATGCTACCTTCAATTGTTGGATGAAATAGAATTAAAAAATTGAAAAGAGCTTCTTTTGTTGAGCTTGGCATAAACATGCTTCCATGAAATTTTTTTACAAACTCAGGGCCAAGAATTAATATTAAAATAATTGAAATCAATGCAGCCGCCAAATATTGAGGATATAATCTTAAAATTCTATTTATAGCAAAAGAAAATCGTCCAGAGCTTGTGTATCCATATGTTTCATGCATAATTAACGTCATTAAATATCCACTAATAATGTAAAAACCGAATACAGGATAAGTTCCTAGAGGCAGGAACCCTAAAAACAAATGATGTACCATTACCATTACAGCAAGTGTTGTGCGATACAAACCAAACATTTCATTTTCTCTCTTGTTAACTGGTACATAAATCACCGAATATTTCGGTGTATTTGATGATGGGGATGGCGGAAGAAACTCTTTGCCTTGTCCTTATCCTGAATCCGTGACGCCCTCGACCGGACCTCCTCGTTTGGGTCAGGCAGGGGCGATTGTCAGCCTTGCGGGCTGACACTGTGCTTGTCCACCGAACGCTACGGTTAATCTGGCGACTTTTTCATTGAAAAATCCGCATCTGCGCGAAACGAGGACAGGGGTATCCTGTATCACTCTGACTTTTTATTGTTTTCTTAATTTGCCGTCATCAGCCCCGAGTACACGGCACTGAAGGCGGCAAAGGCCGGGCAATGCCGGCTGAAGCGCAGCTTCAATCGCCTGCTGGTGGTGAGCAGCCGTCCGGCCAGATACATCAGCTCTTGGATCACAGTTCTCAGCCGTCTGCGTTTGGCCGAATGCCTCACCGGTCCAAAGGGGGCGATCTGGCCCGTCTGCCCGATAAAGCGGAGGATATTGTAGGCAAAGGCGCCCAAAGCCATCACCAGGGCGTTGGTGGCAAACTTGCCGTTCGGCAGCCGTTCGAGATCCAAGTCGGTCTTGAACTCGCTATGGAACTGCTCCGAGGTGGCATGCTGCCGATAGAGTTCGATCACATCTTCCGCAGCTGTCGTAAGGTCGGTCCACCAGCCCTCAAGGGTGATCTCCGGAGCGAGGAGAAACTGACCTTTTTTATCGATGGTCCGCTCAGTCACCCTGACGATTCGTTTGAAGGTATAGGTTATTTCTTCGACCTTTTTGCGCTCTTCGACGATTAGGGCGCCGACCCGCTTCCCTTCTCTGGGAGTCTTGACCGGTCCCTCGGCAAACACCCTGTCGCGCCAGGCGATGACATCGCTTTCCCGGGGATTCCATTTGACGATGTAGTGGGTCTGCTCCGCGTCTTCCAGGGCGACCAAGGTCTCGAGGGCATCGTTGCCCGCGTCCGCGCGAACCCTGAGCGGCTGCTTGGTCAGATCCTTGGCGCCGGAAATCACCCGCTTGATGAAGTTGACAAACCCCTTCTGGCTATGCTGGCTGCCCGGCCGGAGTTCCCCCTCCAGGCACCAGCCCTCCATGCCGAGATAGGCAGCCATGGGAGCATAGCCATCGTAGTTCTTGTAGGTGCGGCTGACACCTTCCTTCTTGGTGTTGGAGTTATCCTGGGAAAAGACGTCCACATCCAGGGGGACCAGACCGCTCCGGTAGCCGGTGATCGGGGCTTTGAGCCGCTTGAGCATGGTTCGCGAACTTCGATTGACCACCGGGATCAGCTCAGTTCCGGCCTCGTCCAGTCGTTGCCGCAGCCGCTCGACCGAGGGCACCCGGCCGATACCCAGGGCCTGTTTGAAATAGTCGTCCTCTCGCATGGCGGCAATGGCCTGATAATCGCTCTTGCCCAGACACAACAGGCCCAGATAGCTGCGCAGGATATCGATCTCGGTAATGTGATCGCTCCCCTTGGCCGCCCTGCCGACATACCGGCCAAGGTCACTGTACCGGTTGATGCAGGCGCCAGCCAAGGCCAGCCCGGAGTGGCTGGTGTAGAATTCTTCGCTGCTTTGCTCCAGGAGCATTCGTTTCATGTTTTCGCCTGCTGAGTGAGTTTTTCGAACAAGAGCATACTGCAATATTTTTATAAAAATTTCAATAATTTGATTTTAGAATCAGCTCTGTTTTATTGCTGATTTTTCACTGATTAAGGACTTATTGTTCCACCGCTTTTTCCTGGGAGGAATGTTCACTACAATGCAACTGTTCGATCGCACAACTTGGAGATCTGGCTTTCCGAATGAGAGACAAGCACCACGGTTTGTTCCGAATGAATCTTGCGCAACATTTCCTTTTCTGCCTTTTGCCGGAAGCCTTTATCCCCAACGCTCAGAACTTCATCCAGTAACAAAACATCTGGCGTCATGAACATGGCAACCGCAAAACCGAGCCGAGCCCGCATGCCCGTTGAGTAGGTACGGACTGGTTCGGTCATGAAATCACCGAGTTCGGAAAATTCAGTTATTGCTTCCAGGTTGCCCTCAACCTGGGATCGGGAATAACCGAGCAACATGCCGCTGAAGATGGCATTATCCCTGCCTGATAGGTTACCGTCAAACCCTACCTGCAAGGCCAGCAGAGACACTGTAACCCCATGGTTAATGATCTCGCCCTCATCGGGCTCGATAATCCCTGCTAATACCCGTAGCAGGGTCGATTTGCCTGCTCCGTTACGACCAATGATACCGATTGTTTCCCCACGACGGATGTCTAAATCGATTCCGCGCAAGGCCTGGTAGTAGGTAACCTTTCGAAACAGGTTGCCTCGGCGTTTATAGCGTACCCCAACATTCCGTAGCGAAAGGATTATTTTGTCCGTTTTTGGGAGAGTAGGTTGATCGGTCATTGGCATCGTGTCTTGTTGTGTCGATTCTATTGGTGCACTCATTCGAGTACCACTCTGGGGAAAGTCGATTTCAAGCGCCGATAACCCAGCAGTACGAAAACTAAGGCCAATGAAGCGCCTAGTGCGAGCCATCCCAGCAACTCCCAGGCCGGCCAACTTTGATGCACAAAAATCAATCGGTACTGGTGCAGGATATTGGCGACGGGATTTACCAAGAACAGTACTCGCCATGCTTCGGGTATACTTTCCAAAGGTATGAAGACTCCGCTGCAGAAGAGCAGAAATTGAATGGCCGTGGGGACCAGGTAGGCAACATCGCGGATAAAAGGAACAATCATCGCTACCAAACAGCTCGTTGCAACGATGAGTGTTAAATGAACAAAAAAAATGGGAAGAAAGCCTAACCAGTACACTGTTGGCGGAAGGTCGACCAAGATCAGGAATAGGGCAAGCATGATAAATACCAGCATCTGCTTACCCAGATTTTGGAAAATGGAAACCAGCGGAAAAAACAGGGGTGAGAGGCGCACCTGGTGCATCAAGCCTTTTCCGGCCACGATAGAGTTGGATGACTGTTGCACCGTTTTAGAAAACCATTGAAAGGGAACAAGTCCGGTTAATAGATAGGCCAGATAATTGTCGCCACCGCGGTGGAGGATCAGCCCAAAAAAAATGTAAAAAACGGTCATGTACAGCAAGGGGTCAATGAGCCACCAGAGATACCGCAGATAGTTTTGACTTGCTTCAGACTTGAGGTTCATTTTGGCCTTGGTCAAAACCAAATCAACAAACGAGAAAAAGGAGGAGCGTGCCGGCGCCTTCATCTCCTCTGCCGGCAAAGGGTTCTGTTGGTGAAGCGATTCCAGCCATTGGTGGCCAAATTCTCGGGCCGCCTTTAGCTGTCTGGCCAATCGGTCGTCACCCAAGTGGTTGGCGGCCACGGCGGCACGTTCGTATCCGGTGGCTATTTTAGGGAATCGGACCCGCACCTCTGCCCAACGCTTAAGGGCCAGGGGCCAATCTTCAGCCGCCATGGCCAGTTCCGCATACTGTTCCCACGCTTGCGGTTCTTCTGGAAACAGGGTGCGGGCCTGGGCATTGAGCGCGAGGGCTTCCTCCATCTTCCCACAATATTGAGCAGCTTGGGCTGAAGCGTGCAGCACTTGAAGGTTACGTTGAAACATATCCCGGGCTGCGCGCGCAAGCTGATCTGCCTGCTCCATCTTCCCACAGATCAAGGCATGGCGAATTTGGGCTGCCGCCACGCCCGCGTGCCGCGGAAATTGTTCCATGGCGGTCCGCAGCAATGATTCAGCGGTATCGTGGTTACCGCATTTCTGATGGCAGATTGCCGCTTCCACCCATGCTTGCGCTTCTTGGGGATAGACTTGTCGCAATATTGCCCAACGCTGCCCCGCGATATTCCATTGCTGCTCATTCATCGCCGTGCGCGGCCACTGCGCGGCAACGCTAAATGGCGGCAGTCCGTTCTGTTTTGTTTTTATTTCCATGCCTGGTGGCGTATCCGTGACCATCGCTTCTCTTTACCAACTTTTCCGCATCAAGGCAATAAGCCTGCCTCGGCAATTCCTCACCCCGGATTCGTGTGGTCGAGGAACGGATGGTTACAGTCTGCCGAAATGAGGGTAGATTTTTTGATTGTAAAGGCTTCGTGCTTTCGTTCGTGTTCCTTGTTCATCGATACCAGGCTGCAATGAAGCCAATCGTCAAACCGGCTGGCAGAGGGTATCCTCCCATTCATGCGAAAACTTCCGCAGCCGTGAACAAAGGTGCCGTGCAATCCTTCTCGGAAAGTTGTGGCGTGTCATGCAAGGGCCAGGTTATTGCCAGATCGGGATCATTCCAACGAATTCCCCGGTCGTATTGCGGTTGGTAATATTCAGTCGTTTTATACAGAAATTCGGCCGTCTCCGACAGGACAACAAAGCCATGGGCAAATCCGGGGGGAATCCAAAACTGTCGTTTGTTGTCCGCGGAAAGATGGAGGCCTACCCAACGACCAAAGGTGGGTGATTGTTTGCGGATGTCAACCGCGACATCGAAAACCTCACCGACCACACACCGAACAAGTTTTCCTTGAGCGGCTGGAGGCAGTTGATAATGGAGACCACGCAACACTCCTCTGGTTGACCGGGAATGGTTATCCTGAACAAAATTGACCGTGAGACCGGTCAGTTGACGGAAAACGCGTTCATTGTAACTTTCATAAAAAAAGCCGCGTTCATCGCCAAAAATCTTTGGTTCGATGATCAGAAGATCCGCTATGGCTGTGGTGGTCACGTTGATCATAAAATCTTTTTTTTCAGGATGGCCAGCAGGTATTGGCCATAGCCATTTTTTGCAAGCGGCTGGGCAAGCGCGGCAAGCTGCTCGGCGTTGATCCAGCCCAAACGATAGGCTATCTCTTCTGGACAGGATATTTTCAATCCTTGCCGTTTCTCAATGGTTTGAATGAATTGGCTTGCCTCAAGCATGGATTCGTGGGTGCCCATGTCGAGCCATGCATAGCCGCGGCCCATGATCTCGACGCGCAATATATTGTTTTCGAGATAGGTTTTGTTGATGTCGGTGATTTCCAGTTCACCGCGAGCCGACGGTTTGATGCTTTTCGCGATGTCAATGACTTGATTGTCATAAAAATACAATCCAGTGACCGCGTAATTGGACTTGGATTGTTTCGGCTTTTCCTCCAGGGTGATGGCTGTTCCTCGTTCATCGAAGGAAACCACCCCATACCGCCTGGGATCCTGTACGCGGTAGACAAAAACGGTTGCCCCGCTGTTCTGGGCGCTGGCGTTGGCCAGCAGTTTATGAAATTCGTGACCGTAAAAAATATTGTCGCCAAGGACCAAGGCGACCTTATCCTGACCAATAAATCGTTCCCCAATGAGAAAGGCTTGGGCCAAGCCATCGGGACTGGGCTGAATCGCGTAGTCGAGGTGAATGCCCCATCGGGTACCGTCGCCCAGCAGTTGGGCAAATCTCGGCGTATCCTGTGGTGTGGAGATGATCAGGATATCCCGGATGCCCGCCAGCATGAGCGTGGAGAGGGGATAGTAAATCATCGGTTTGTCGAAAATCGGCAACAACTGTTTCGAGACAGCCAGCGTGGCTGGATACAGCCGGGTACCGGCGCCGCCGGCAAGAATAATGCCTTTACGCATGATTGATTTGGTCAGAGAATTTGCTGCAAAACATGGGAGAGCCCATCCTGCCAGGGGGGCAAGTGCAGGCTGAAGGTGTCGCGCAACTTGTCGGTGGCCAGTCGAGAATTGGCTGGACGGCGGGCAGGAAGGGGGTATTGGGCGGTGGTGATCGGACGGATGGATTGCGGTGTCAATTTCAGGCCCATGCCCGCGCGGAGGCTGGCAGCAACCACTGTCTGGGCAAATTCGTGCCAAGTGGTGACCCCGGCGGCGGCGAGGTGATACAGGCCGAAGGGAAAGTGCTTTTCTTCCGTCCGCTGGTACTGGCCGATCACCTGTGCGGTGATATCGGCGATCAGGGATGCCGATGTTGGGGCGCCGAACTGATCGGCTACCACGTTGAGTGTTTCCCGTTCCCCGGCAAGCTTGAGCATTGTTTTGACAAAGTTGGCTCCATGGGCGCCGAATACCCAACAGGTGCGAAAGATCAGATGCTTGTTTGTTTTTTGGCAAAGGGATTTTGTGCCAGCCAGCTTGCTTGCACCGTAGACATTCCGTGGGTTGGGCGGGTCGTTTTCGGTATGGAACCCTTGCTTGGTGCCGTCATGGACGTAATCGGTGCAGTAATGCACGACTAGGGCGCCGATTCGCGCCGCCTCTTCTCCCAGGATGCCCGGAGCTGTTCCATTGATGGCCATGGCCAAGTCCGATTCCGCTTCTGCCCGATCAACAGCGGTATATGCGGCCGGGTGGACGATGATGTCCGGTTGAATCGACCGCACCAGGGAACGGATGGCCTGTTGGTCCGTGAGATCGCAGTCGGTCTGATCCACCGCCGTAAGTGTTCCCAGCGGTGCCAAGGCCCGTTGCAGTTCAAATCCCACTTGGCCGTTTTTCCCTGTTAATAGTATGCGCATAGCTTATGCTCCGTATTGCCGAGTGACCCAATCACGATAGGCACCGCTGGTGACATTTTGAACCCAATCCTGATTGTTCAAATACCACTTCACGGTTTTGCGGATACCGCTTGTAAAGGTTTCGGAAGGCCTCCACTTGAGTTCTCGTTCGATCTTGCTGGCGTTGATGGCGTAGCGGCGGTCATGGCCAGGACGATCGGGGACAAAAATAATTTGTTGGCGGTAGCGTTTTCCTTCTGCCAACGGACGAAGTTCGTCGAGTATGGAACAAAGGGTATGGACCACCTCAAGATTGGATTTTTCGTTCCGGCCGCCAATATTGTACACTTCGCCCGGTCGGCCTTCTGCCAGCACAAGGCGGAGTGCCGCGCAGTGATCCATGACATAGAGCCAGTCCCGGATTTGTCGACCATCTCCATACAGAGGGAGCGGTTTTCCGGCCAGTGCGTTGTGAATGCACAGGGGAATCAATTTTTCGGGGAATTGATAGGGACCATAGTTATTGGAACAGTTGGTGGTCAATACCGGAAGACCGTAGGTGTGGTGGTAGGCGCGGAGCAAGTGGTCGCTGGCGGCCTTGCTGGCGGAGTATGGGCTGTTGGGCGCATATTGACTCTGTTCGTTGAAAGCGGCTGCATCGGGGGATAATGTGCCGAAAACTTCATCGGTGGAGATGTGGAGGAAGCGAAAGTTTTCTCGAGCTTCTTCGCTGAGGTTGTTCCAATAGGCCCTCGTCGCTTCAAGCAAACGGAAGGTTCCGACGATGTTGGTCTGAATAAAGTCTTCCGGTCCATGAATACTGCGGTCGACATGCGATTCGGCGGCGAAATTGATGATGGCCCGTGGCCGATGTTGACTGAGCAAATGGGCGATGTGGTCAAACTCGCCGATATCGCTCTTGATAAAAAAATACCGGGAATCGTTCGCGATCGAAGCCAGGTTCTCCAGGTTGCCGGCGTAGGTCAAGGTGTCCAGGTTGATAACCGTTTCGTCACTGTGGCGCAGCCATTCGAGAATAAAATTGCTTCCTATGAAACCGGCACCACCGGTAACGAATATAGCCATATAGGGAAAAATACTGTGTTAGCGTTGCGGCGAGAAAAATCGACCTAGTTTGACATTCCAAAAAAAATTATTCTATCTCCAGCTCATCGAAAGAACAATGAAAAATATGCTCCTAAAACCGAGCTGAACCGGATGGGGGGGAGGAGGCGATGTCGAATGTCATCTGATCGTTCATTGGCAGATATGAGTTAGCTTGACACAAAACCAGCCGTTACCGAATCAGGAAAGGGAGATAGCCGATGCTCTTGCCAAATTTTTTTTTAATATATAGTAACGTTGCGGTATTCCAGTAAATTATGCTGATCATCGCTGAGATGGCTGCGCCAATAATGCCAAACGGACGGATGAGAACGGCGTTAAGAGTGATGGTCAGAATGACAGCCCCCAGCATAATATTCCGTAAAGCAAGATGGTTGCCTGTCATGTTCATGAAATACCCAGTGGACCCGGAGATGGAATGAACAAACTGACCAATGATCAAAAAAATCATGGCACCATAGGCGGATGCGAATTCGGTTCCATAAACCAATGTTATGAGAGGATATCCGCATGCGAGCAGGCCAACCAGGATCGGTGTGGTGACCCAGAAAATCAACTGTGAGGATTTTTTGGCTACGTAGAATAATTCTTCCATGCGGTTGCCGTGAAAAAGTTCCGAAAATTTAGGAGCGGCCATGCTGTTGATGGCATTCAGGGCAAACGACGTCAAAGTGGCCAGTTTGACGGCAATGTCGTAGTGACCAACCTCTGCCTCGGTTCGAAACATGCCGAGCATGATGACGCCTGTCTGACCGATTAAAAAGGTCATCGCCGATGTCATCAGCATGGGGAGGGAAAGGGCGAGTAACTCCCTGATGGATAGAACCTGCACCCGGTCAGTACTGGTCATTCTCTCTTTGAATGCCGCATTCATGACAAAAAAACCTGTCAAGGCCGAGATTAGGAGTGCGGCGAGAAGTGCGTAAACCGGTGCTTCAGGGGGGAAATAAAAAAAAGTGAGCAAAAGTAGAATAACAAGCTTTGTAAAAGAAGGGAGGACCTGCATGATCGCAAAGGTTCGGATCATGCGTAATCCGCGTACGGACTGTGTGTTCAGTTGAGTGATTGCGGAGAAAAGGATGAAAAGAGCCGCCAGGGCAAAAAAAGAGGAGAGTTGCGGTTTGGCAAATATTTTGACGGCAATGCTCTCAGAAAAAAAATACAGGATGCCCCCGACGGCGATGGATAGCACCAACACAAGAGACTGCGTGGTGCAATATATTTTATAGGCTGAAGTGGCGGAATATTTCGCGAGATGTTCCGGGATGAGACGTAGAATCGCATTATGCGTGCCAAGCACAGTGAAAATGGTGGTCAATGAAAGAAAAGACTGGATCACGGCAACCACCCCCAGCATGTCCGCCCCATAAAGACGTGCTACCACTATGCTTGTGATGAAGGTAAGAGCGGTGGCGATCACGCGCGCCCCTAAAGCCCACGCTGACCCCTTGAAAATTTCCTCGAACTTTCTATCCGCTACAAATTGACGATACTTCTGTTGAACAAATTGGATCACGGGTATGAGATTGGATTTTTTTGTATTTTTTTATTATTGCAATAATTTCTTTTGCATCGTCTGGGCTGCAAAAGAAAGGCCGTATATACCATACCGCGAATGGATGGTCAGGGTATTCGCTCACAGCATGCTGTAGATGATGAAAGAGAAAAGTGGCCGGACGGGAAAATGTTGTTCGTTGATCAGGACAAGAAAGTTCTTTGATCAAAGCGCTCCGCTTTAGGTGGTAATGGTAAAGTCAGGAACATACTCCGGTACAATCTGCTGGAGGACTTTCTTGATAGCATTGCTGTCGAGAGCCTTCGCCTGTTGCGCCAACATTTCAAGTAGGTCGTTCAACCTGGTAACGGGGATGATCCTTTCTCCTTTCAACACCATGATTTTTTCATGATGCGTGCCGACAATGCCTTCTCCTTCGGTGATGAGTTCTTCATACAGTTTTTCACCCGCCCGCAAACCGATATAGCAGATTTCGATTTCATTGTCTGGATCACGTCCGGTGAGTTTGATGAGCTCGCGAGCCATATCGGCTATCTTGACCGGCTCGCCCATTTTCAGGATAAAGATTTCCCCGCCCTTACCCATGGAGCCGGATTGCAAAATAAGTTGCGCTGCTTCCTCGGCGGACATGAAATAACGGGTGACGTCGGGATGGGTGACCGTGACCGGTCCTCCTTTTTCAATTTGTCGCTTGAACAGGGGAATGACGGAACCAGAGGAACCGAGGACATTACCGAATCGGACCCCCATGAACCGGGTTCGATGCGGGCCCGGAGGCTGGGGGTAGAGGAGCGGTTCGTCATTGAGCTCTTCGGTTCTTTGCCGCCAGACCGGACTGAGGCAACCATCCCAAGACGATGCGCTGTAGGCGAGCATCAGCAGTTCGGTAACCCGCTTGGAGGCACCCATCACATTGGTCGGTCGGACCGCCTTGTCGGTGGAAACAAGAACGAAACGATCGACACCGTGGAGGATTGAGGCTTCCATCAGCAGCTGGGTGGCAAAGATATTGTTGTAGACGGCCTGCCAAGGATTCCGTTCGACGAGGGGGACATGTTTGTAGGCGGCGGTATGGAACACCACCGAAGGATGATGCCGACGGAAGACACTGTCCAGGAGACGCAGATCCTGCACCTTGCCGAGCACGGTGACTGTCGTCACATGCTCATGTTCGTGGCGGAGTTCCATCTGCACATTATACAGGTTCTCCTCGCTGCTGTCGTACAGGATGATCAAACCTGGAGTGAACCGCAGGACCTGACGACATAATTCGGAGCCGATCGAGCCACCGGCGCCGGTGATGAGGATGGTCTTGCCGGTGAGGTAGGCACCTATTTTTTCCTGCTCCAATCGGACCTCCTCCCGACCGAGCAGATCCTTGTAGGAAATATCGCGAACGGTGGTGATGGACACGCGACCGTTGAGCAACTCATTCATGTCCGGCAGGACTTTAAATGGAAGCTGTGTTCTTTGGCACAGGGAGACAATTCGCCGCATTCTCGTCTTGTCGAACGCGACCGCGGTGATGAGGATTTCCTGTGTCCTGGTGCGGCGGGCGTGTTCCTCAAGATCGTTCAGCAGGCCGATGACCGCGACATTGTGCAGTTTCAACCCGATTTTTTTCGGGTCGTCGTCGACCAAGCCGACTGCCTGATAGGGGAGTTGGTTGTTTTCCGAAAGTTCGCGCAGCACCTTTTCCGCAGTATCGCCCGCGCCGATGAGCAACAGCCGCTTTTTGTCCGTTGGCCGGTCTTCCGTGGAAACCAAACTGTGGCTGGTTCCATATCGTTGATAAAAATATCGAATTGCAACCCGATGGCAGGTGATCAGGCCAAACGAGAAAACACAGTCAAGAATAAAGACCGAGCGGGAAAAGCCGAGAAAACGATTGCCAAACAGCAACAAGCTAATGATGACCGTCGAGGAAAAAAGCGAAACAATTAAAATGGTAATGATATCGTCAAGGCTTGTGTACCGCCACATGCCGCGATAGAGGCCGAAGAGATAGAAGGCGGGAATCTTGACGCCGACAATCAGCGGCAACAGGTTGAGAAATTGATGGAACTCCTTGACGTTGAGATGCAGTTCGAATCGGACCGCATAGGCAAGATAATGGGCAAGGGCCAATAACACGGCATCAACGCAGAGAATAACCCAGAATTTTGGGTTTCTTGCCAGAGTCTTAAACAACTTGCCGTGCGTGGTTATTTTTTCGACGATCCTTTCGACCATGGGGTGTCGTTTCCTTGAGCCTGAAAACCAATGAAAGATGCCCGAGGTGGGCATGAAATAGCGCTCTAAGCTGGTGCCGGTCGACAGATCTCAAGCACCGCATTGTGTTGGGGGTGAATATCAGTGGGGTAAACGTGTTCCTTTATCGCAGGCTTCCGGAGGTGACTCGTATGGCATCGTATTCATGATGCCGCTCCATGTAGGTGGCGACATAGGAACACTGCGGAACGACCTTTTTACCGTGGCTGCGGGCATCATTCAATGCGTATTCCGTCAGAATGGCGGCCACGTTGCGGCCACGCAGTTCGGGAGGCACGAAGGTATGGGTGAAAATCAGCGTGGTGTCATTCTGTTCCACGTAGTCAAGCACGGCGGTTTTTCCTTCAAGGGTTATCTCAAAACGTTTCATCAGTTCATTTTTCTTGGGTTCGATGGTCATGGCGTCTGTCCTCTTCTGGGATGGAATGCCTTGCCGGCCGTGTGGAGACGGATGGCTGGGTGGATGAAGGCCAGAATGTTGTTCAGACAATGTTTTCTTTTCTGGTTTCTGTCCAGAGAAATGTTACATTGGTCATGATATGGGATCAAAACTGTCTCCCTTTTCCTTCAAACGATGTAGACCATGCGGGTGCCAAGACGAAAGACCAAGAACCGTTTCCGCGGACTGCTGTCCCGGATCAAGGGGATTCCCGAGGTCATCCATTTTCCCGGCAACAGCGTGATCCTTCTGCCGCATGGTGGAGATTTTTTCCCTGCGCTGTTCATGGCCATCCAATCCGCCCGCACAACGATCTGTGTTGAATTTTACATCATCAAACCCGATGCCACCGGCCAGAGATTTGCAGACGTGTTGCGGCAGGCGGCGGGACGAGGCGTCGCGGTTTCACTGCTGTACGATGCCATCGGTTGCTTTGATACCCCTGCCGCCTATTTTCAACATTTGCAGGCAGGGGGGGTACGCTGTATAGCCTTCAATCCGCCCGCCTTCTCGCGGCTGCACTGGCTCGATGTCCGCGATCATCGAAAGATGGTCGTCGTTGACGGCACGATCGCCTTCCTCGGTGGGCTCAACGTGGGCGATGAGTATTCAGGGTATGGCGACAGTGTTCACCGCTGGCGCGATATCGGTATCCGGCTTGACGGTCCGGTCGCGGGCGAGTTGCAGCGGCTGTTTTGGCAAACGTGGAGAGGGGAGGGCGGACCATCTGTCCCGGAGCAACACGATTCGCCTGGCCAGGCCGCAGGGGAGGCGAATGTGGTCATTGTCAACGGCACGCCCCATCATACCCGTTCGGTCATCCGCAACTCGTTTCGTTTGGCCATGGCCGGTTCCTCGCGAAGCATCCGCATCATCACCCCCTATTTTGTCCCTGGCCCGCGCGTGGTTCGGTCGTTGTTGCGAGCCGTCCGGCGCGGTGTTGAGGTGCGGATCATCCTGCCGTCGATCAGCGATGTGCCGTTGGTGCAAATCATGAGCCGCGCCTATCTGAAACCCTTGCTCGAGGCAGGGGTGGCCATCTTCGAACGCCAGGGGACCATTCTCCATGCCAAGGTAATGCTGGTCGATGACCGCTGGTCCACGTTTGGCTCCGCCAACCTCGATTTCCGCAGCTTTCATCGCAACCACGAGATCAATGTCATCATTGACAGCCGTGCGTTCGGCGAGCAGGTGGCGGCGCTGTTCGAGGAAGAAGTGACGCTGTCGCGCAGGATTACTCTGTCTGAAAACGCGCGGCGGAACAGGTTCGAACGGCTGTGCGGATGGTTGCTGACCCCGCTGAGCCGTTTTCTCTAACGGGGGCACAGAAGCAGCCGGGTACAGGCAAGCTTCTCTTGCTTTTGCCCTTGCACGGTGGTATCCATCAAACCCTTGGCTTAAACGAGGTCAGGTCCTGTTCCGTGCCCTGTTTCCCGTGATTCACATCTTTCTCTCTTTTTCCTGATCAAGCACCTATGACTGCCTATTGCATCGGTATCGATACCGGCGGCACCTATACCGACGCCGTTCTCATGGACACGCGCACCGGCCAGGTGGTGGCCTGGCAAAAAGAACGCACCACCCCGCATGACCTCAGTCTTGGCGTGGGCAAGGCATTGGCTGGACTGTTGCGCCAATCGGCCCGGCCGGCGGAGGTAGTCAAACTGTCGGTCTCGACCACCTTGGCCACCAATGCGGTGGTGGAAGGGCGCGGCGCCAGGGTCGGATTGTTTGTCCTCGGCTATGTTCGCCACTTCAAGCTGCCGGTGGTGGCCAATATCTTTCTCAAAGGAGGGCACACCATTACCGGCGAGGAGGACGAGCCCCTGGACATCGAAACCCTGATCGACACTCTGCCCGGATTGGCCAACGAGGTCGACAGTTATGCGGTCTGCGGCGCCATGTCGATCAAGAATCCGACCCACGAACTGGTGGCCCAGGAGGCGATCCGCCTGATTGATTCCAAGCCGGTGTTCTGTTCGCATCGAGTGTCCAGCCACCCCGGCATGCTCGAACGGTCGGCCACCGCCTGCCTTCATGCCAAGCTGATGCCGCTGATGACCGATTTTCTTGCCTCGATCCAGCGTTCCATGCTTACGGTGGGGCTCGACTGTCCGGTGACCATCATCTGCGGCAATGGCCAAGGGATGGAGTTGGAGCGGATAGCCGACCAGGCGGCGATCACCATGGCCAGCGGTCCGGCGGCGACCGCACGTTTCGGCGCGGCCGATGGGTTTGCCGATGCCTTGGTGGTCGATGTCGGCGGCACCACCACCGACGTCTGTCTGATCAAGGACGGCAAACCCTTGCTGAACCGCGAGGGCTGCGCCATCGGTGAATGGCGGACCCATGTCGAGGCGGTGGACATGTACACGGCCGGTGCCGGCGGTGACAGCCACGTGGTCTGTCAGCGCGACGGCCGCGTCATTCTGAAGAGCACACGGGTTCAACCTCTGGCCATGACCCCGGAGCTGCTTGACCCGCACACCTGGCTCAACAGCGCCACGGATTGCTCCCTGGTGCTGCCGGTGGAAGGACTCGATCCTGTCCTGATTGAAGCGGATCCCATCCTCCGTTTCCTGATCCAGCACGGCCCGACCCCACCCAGCACTTTGGCCGAACGGACCGGAATCGGCGGCATCGTTCTGGAGAAACGGCTGGAACGGCTGATGTTTCTCCAGCAGGTGGTGTTGGCAGGTTTCACCCCCACCGACGCCCTTCATGCCCTGGGAATGCTCGAGATAGGCAATACCGCCGCCAGTCGCAGCGGGGCCGAAGTGCTGGCGGCCGAGCAGGGGCTATCCGTTGAAGAATTCTGCCGTCAGGTGGTAACCGAGACTGAGGCGGCGATCGAGACCATCGTTCTCACCTACCTGGGCCGCGCTGTCTGGCAGGACGTGCAGAGCGCTCCCTTCCTCAACCGTCGCGACAACGAGTTGTTCTCCCTTCATTTCCGTCTCAAGTTGCCGATTATCGGCATTGGCGCCGCGGCCCGTTGTTTTCTCCCCGGCGTGGCCCGCCGGCTGGGAACGACCGTTTCCTTTCCCGAGTACTGCGAGGTGGGGAACGCCATCGGTGCCGCCCTGATCGGCGTGGACGGATAAAGGGCCTGCGTCAACCTGCCTGGTGCTGGGACATTTGGGGGCACGTGTGCCGGTGACAAGCGAGGCCCCCGCCTTTTCTTCTTTACTTCTCCGCTACTCTGGTTACTTTTGAGAAAGTCTCTCAGTTAACGAAGGGGTAACGCATGGATATACTGCTCAGTCAATTTGATACCTACCTGCAGTCCTCGCTGCTCGCCTCGCTGATCATTGCTTTTGCCGGGGGGGTACTCGCCAGCCTGACCCCCTGTGTCTATCCGATGATTCCCATAACCGCCGGGGTGATCGGCCATGCCAACATCGGTGGGTCAAGGTGGCGCGGATTTGTTTTGTCCCTGATCTATGTGACCGGCATGGCCCTGACCTATGCCGCGCTTGGCGTCTTTGCCGCCGCCACCGGCCGGTTTTTCGGAGCGATCAACAGCAGCCCCTGGACGTTTCTTTTGGTCGGCAATATTATTCTGCTCTTTGCACTGGGCATGCTCGATGTCGTACAATTGCCCACTTTTGCAGGCAGGATGGCCAGTCGGAGATTGGGAATGACCGGCATCTTCGTGGCAGGAATCTCCTCGGCCCTGGTTGCCGGCCCCTGTACCACCCCGGTGCTCGGCACCCTGCTCGCCTATACCGCCACCACCCGCAGTCTGGTCGCGGGCGGCTTGTTGCTCTTTGTTTTTTCGTTGGGCATGGGCGCCCTTCTGCTGGGCGTGGGCACCTTCTCCAGTTTCCTCGCCTCCATTCCCCGTTCCGGAAGTTGGATGGTGAAGATCAAAAAAATCATGGGATGGTGTATGCTGGCCCTGGCCCAGTACTTCTTCATCAAGGCCGGATCGATGTTTCTGTAGGAACAAAACGATCCAACTGCAACCCTCTTCTCCCGGACGCTGAAAATAATGATGCGAAAAAATGCTGTGTCTTCCCTGTTGGTGTTCCTGCTGGTGCTCGCCCCCTGTTCCCTGTTGGCCGTTCAGGAGGGACAGCGGCTGATTCCCTTTCAAGGGACCGATCTCAACGGTAATCCCATCGATCTGCAACGGAGTATCGGCAGCAAGCCAGTGATGCTCATCTTTTGGGCCTCCTGGTGCCCAACCTGCAAAACCGAGGTGCCCAAGATCAACAAGCTGGCCGAGCAATACAGCGGACGGGGAATGGATTTCATCGCCGTCAATGTGGGGTACAATGATTCAGTTGAGCGGGCACAGGCCTTTGCCCAGAAGAACGGTATGCGCTATCCGGCCTTCTTTGACGGTTCCGGAAAGGTCAGCGAGCAGTATCAGCTCCTGGGGGTTCCGACCATCATTATCGCCGATAAACACGGCGTGGTCCGCTTCCGCAATTTCGTCACTCCGGACATTCCCGAAGAGACCTTTGCCAAGCTGATGGCGGAGTGAAGGAAGGTTACGGCTCGCCGTCCGTGGCCACCACCGTGTAGGCTGTCTGCACCTCCGGTGGAATGGAAACCGGCCTGCCGGTGTGGAGATCGCAGAAGATAAACAGGGTGGAGGCGGTGGCCAGGACCGTGTTGTCGGCCGGGCGAAGGAATTTGTATTTGCGCAGGGAACGGATCTTCTGAAATTCAGCAACCCAGGTGAGAATGTGGATCGTTTCTCCGGCGTAGGCCGAGTGAAAATACTCAATGGAATGGGAGCGGATGATCCAGGTTCGGCCCAGGGAGAGATAACGTTCCGTCGGCCAGCCCAACCGAGTGGAGTGGATGATGGCCGCCTCCTGCATCCATTGAACGTACTGCACGTTGTTGACGTGACCGTTGAGGTCGATGGCGCTCTCCGGAACGACCAACTCTATCGTGCCGACAGCGGTCATTATCGATTCCCGGGCTGTTTCTGCAGGACGTTGAGGTTGCGGCCCGTGGCCGAGAGCAGCCGCTGTTGCGCCAATTGATGCCCGACCAGGGCCTGGGCCAGGCGGCCATAGGTGGTGATCAGATCGCGCTGTGCTTCGTTCAGCCGCACCAATGAGGCCTCGCCCGCCTCGTATTCATTTTTCGCCAGATCGCGGTTTTCCTCCACCAGCTGTACCGTCTCCCGTTGCAGGCGGACCTGTTCTTCGGCCGCAGCCAGCAGAGCCAGATCCTGGCGAATTTCGGCGGCAATCGAATTGCGCAGGCCCGCCAGGGTGTATCCCGCTTCCCGCCTAGCCTGTTCCGCCTCGATTAATCGCGCCTTGTCGGCCCCGCCCGCATAGAGATTCCAGCTCATGTTCATGGCCACGGTATTGCCGAAGTCATCCTCGTCAAGTCCCATGTCCCCCTCCTTGGCCCCCTCAAGGGCTCCGGCAATATGCACCTTGGGATAAAAGGGGGCCTTGGCCATGCCGGTGGCGGCATCCGTCTGTTTGACCACATTTTCCAGACGCCGGACATCGGGCCGGGTTGCCAGGGCGTCCTGAATGAGCTGTTCCGTCTTTTCCTTTGATGAGGTGGCCGCTCGCGCCTTGTCCAGGGCTTCCAGCCGCAGGTTGGGAGGGAAGGTGGCTTCGGGCAGGCCCATGAGCGCCGCCAGGCCGTAACCCGCAGCCTCGAATTCCCGTTGCGAGCGAATCAGACTGGTTTTGGCCGAATTGACCTGCACCTTGATGTTGAGGATGTCGCCCCAGGGACCGGCACCGACGTCGTAGCGATTCTGGGCGTCCTCAAGCTGACGGGTGTAAAAGGTTTCATCGGCGCGAGCTATGTCGATGTAGGTCTGGGCCAGCTGCGCGTTGAGAAAAGCCTCGGCCACCGAGGTGACCAGCAATCGCTGGCTGTCGACCAGGGCAGCGCTGACGGACTGTTCGTCGTAGGCGGCCTGTTGTTCCTTGAAATTGCGATAAAATCCGTCGAACAAGACCCAGGTGGCCTGCAGGTTGGCACTGTATTGCTCCGTGGTCTGGTCGGTGCTGAGGCCGAACTTGGAGTACAGGTTGTTGCTGGCCCGATAACTGCTCTCCGAGAGTCGTTGACGAGCACCGCCGCCATTCAGGTCAAGGCTTGGCCACCAGGTTGCCGCGGCTTGACGCACCCTGGCCCGTGCCTGTTCGACCCTGGCCTGAGCGGCGGCCATGTCCGGATTGCTTGCCACGGCAATGGTTTGGGCAGTCTGCAGATCGAGGATTTTGAGTGCGGCCAGATCGATGGTCCCGCTATGTTTTTCCGCTGCTGCGGCCACCGTGCCCAGGCAGCAGAACAACATCATGACTCCTACCACTATCCGTTGCATCATTTCCTCCGGTCGCGCAACCGAACATCTTTGTTGGTGCATCCGCCGCCATGTGCATGGCCAGCGGCGTGGTAAAAACGCATCGGGCACTATAAACCACTCAGCGCTTCGCTGACACGGGAAAAGCGGCCTCGTGTCGGGTTTTCCCGAAGAAGATCGAATCACTGCCGAAAAAAAGAACGAGTCAGCCTGCTTCCAAGCAGGCTTATACCCTGACTCGCTGCGGTGGGGGAGAGGGGCGACAGTGTCGCTGCAATGTCCCAGGTTGCAGGATATGCACACGGCACGTTCGCCACGGCATTAGTAGAGCTGCAACTTCTTCAACAGGCGAACAGCGAGCAAAAAGGCGGCAACGAGAACAGCCACCCAGGCTATGGAAAGAATAATGGTCATCATGACAAACTCCGTGGAAGGATAAAGGGAGAACAACAGAGGGGGACACATCCCCCTCTGTCGGCAAGATGTTTTGGCCGGCTCTCAGTAGGCGGCCCGATCGCCGGTATCCTCGATTTTGATCTTGGACCGGTTCATGGCCCACCACACATAGGCGATGTAGGCCAGCACAAAAGGGATGCCCAAGGCCACATAGGTCATCACCTTGAGGGTATAGGGGCTTGATGAGGCGTTATAAATGGTCAGACTTGCCTGCAGATCGACCTTGGAAGGATAGAAGGCGGTGTTGTTGTAGGCGGGCAGCATCAGCACCGTGAGGCCGATCAGCACCGTGCCCAGGCCGCCGTACCAGATGCCGCCGGTTGCGCTGGTTTTGGCGGTCTTCCAGACACCGAAGATCAACAGGGCCAGGCCGCCCACCAGCAGAACGAGCATCCACGGGTTGGCCAGCAGATTGAGCAGGAATTTAAAGCTAACGATGGCAATGGTGCCCCGGTCATCGACGATACCATAGCCGCGCATGAACAACAGCGAGACAACGATGAGCAAGCAAAGGGGCAGGGCAATGAGGAAATTCAACCAGCAGGCCCGGCGCAGGCGGGTTTCCATCTCCGGCGCCTCGCCCAGTTCCACGTTGTTGATCAGATACATGGCGCCCAGGGTGCGAGCGTTGAATACCAGGAAAAGCCCCATGGCGATGTTGAAGATCGAGGAAATCGAGGGGCTCAGGGCTGCTTCCAGACCACGCAGGGGATGGGTCCAGGTGACGAAGTTGTTGGCGCTCAGCTGAAAGTTGGCGCCGGTATAGAAGGTGCCGACCGCCGCGCCGATCAGCAGGATGCCGACCACGCCATTGATGAACAGGAACCCCTCGTAGACCAGACTACCGAAAATATTCCACGGTTTCTTGCGGTATTCGTAGCTCACCGCCTGGACGATGAAGGTGAACAGAATCAGGATCCACACCCAATAGGCGCCGCCAAAGGAGGTGGAATAGAATTTGGGGAAGGAGGCGAACAGGGCGCCGCCGAACAAGACCAGGGTGGTGAAGGTCATTTCCCATTTGCGGCCCAGCGAGTTGATCACCAGATCCTTTTCGGTCTGGGTCTTGGCCACCTGCCACAGCAGGCTCTGGCCGCCCTGGACAAAGGTAAGGAAGAGAAACAAGGCGCCAACCACCGAACAGAGCAACCACCAGAGGTGTTGCAGGGTTTTGTAATCCAGTTGTTCGATCATGTTAGTTTTCCTCCGGTCCGATGTTGATCTGTTTGACCATGATGCTGATCTCGGCGATGAGCAGCAGGGTGAAGAGCGCCAGGAACATGAAAAAGGTCGTTTGCACCGTGCCCGCGGTCAGGTTGGTCCGAGCGATAGTCACCGGCAGCAGATCCTGGATCGCCCAAGGTTGACGGCCCACCTCGGCCACGATCCAGCCGGCCTGCGAAGCGATCATGCCCAGGAGATAGGTGATGGTGCCCACGCCGAGCAGCCATTTCTTGTCGGTCAGCGTCCCTTTGTAGGAGAAATACAGATAGGCAAAGAAGATCAACGGGAACAGCGAACCGAGAATCACCATCACGTGGAAAGCGTTGAAGGAAAGAGCCACCGGCGGCACGGCATCTTCGGGTTTGTTGAGATAGCCGTAGCCAAGAAATTCCTTGTATTCGTTGAAGGTGGCCAGATGGGTGGCCGCGGCTGCGGCGTCCCCTGCTTTTTGGGCCTGCTTGTAGGCGTCGAGGCTGGCCACCGCCTTTTTGCCGCGTTCCATTTTTTGTGCCGCGCCGAGAATGTTGTGCTCGGCGTTGCCGTACACCAGATCCTTCATGCCCGGAACAAACGACCCGAAGGAGCGGTTGGCCATCAACGACAACAGGCCGGGGATGTGGAGGTTGAAGCCGATGAACGGCTCCTGCACGTCCCAAACCTTCTTGTCCCGGTTGATCAGGCCAATCGCCACCAGGCCGGCATTGGTCTGGCCCTCGTACAGCCCTTCGAATGCGGCCAGCTTCATCGGCTGCACCTGGGCGATTTCATAGGCCGATTCATCGCCATTGAAAACGGTGAAAACGGAAGCGATCAATCCCAGAGAGGCGGCGACCACGATTGAACGCTTGGCCATTAACACATGCCGGCCACGCAGCAGATACCAGGAGGAAATCGAGATGATGAAAAAAGCGGCCATCAGCATCGAGGAACTGGTGGCATGGGTGAACTTGTTGATCGCATAAGGGGAAAAAGCGACTTCGAAGAAATTCTGCATTTCAAAGCGGGCCGTGTCGGGATTGAAGGCTTGGCCGACCGGATACTGCATCCAGGCATTGGCCACCAGAATCCAGACAGCCGACAGGTTGGAACCGACCGCGACCATCCAGGTGGAGAAGAGATGAAATCCTTTGGATACCCGGTTCCAGCCGAAGAACATCACTGCGAAAAAGGTCGCTTCGAGGAAAAAGGCAAAAATACCCTCGATAGCCAGGGGGGCGCCGAAGATGTCACCGACCATCCATGAGTAATTAGACCAGTTGGTGCCGAACTCGAATTCCATGATGATGCCGGTGGCCACGCCGATGGCGAAGTTGATGCCGAACAGCTTCATCCAGAACTTGGTCAACCGTTTCCATTCCTCGTTGCCGGTTGTCACGTAAATGGTGTGATAGAAGGCGATGATCCAGGTGATGCCGAGGGTGAGCGGCACAAAAAGCCAGTGGTACATGGCGGTCAGGGCGAATTGCGCGCGTGCCCAGTTGACCATGCCGAGATCCAGATGTTCAATCATAGTCATTCTCCTTTGGCGGGTTGGGTATAACCTTGGGCGGATTGCGTCAGCTGCTCGATTACGTAGTCAGCCCGTTGGGTATCGGTGGCAAACTTCGTTGCCAGAAAATCAGGAAAGAACAAAAATTTCAAGACTGCAAATAGAATAAATAATTTTATGAAGATAATTTTCCACAGGGTCCGCCCGACCGTCATCTGGCGAAAGCCATCGCGGTAAAAACGATAGACGCGCACTGGCAGCCATGGCCGATCGCCCGGTGGGCCGCTCATTGCAGATCCTCATGGGCAGTGGCATCGTGCCCTTTTGGTTCAAGCAGCATGTCGGCAAAGGCGGGGAGACAGGTGGAGTCGGCGCTCAGCTGGTCAAAGTTGACCCGGCGCAGGGTGTCGCGCAACTGGTCGCGGGCGTCCAGCCACACCCGGTGGACGGCACAGTACCGCTGAGCTTTGCAGGCGGCCGGGCGGGCAACGCAGTCATTGAGATAGATTTCGCCGATCATGATTTCCACCACCTCCAGCAGGGAGATGGCCGCAGGGTGACGGTTGAGGACCAATCCCCCCCGCGCCCCCTGGCGAATTTCGATCAGGCCGGTTTTGGCGAGATCCTGGGCAATCTTGGCAAGAAAATTCGGGGGGATATCCGCTTGGGCGGCAATCTCCTGGCGACTGGTCAGGACGCCCTGTCCTTGTCGGGACAGATAGATCATGCAGCGGATGGCGTATTCGGCGGCTCGGGTTAAACGCATGGTTTGTTGAATGAGACAAATAGGATGAATAAAGTCCTGTATAGGGAAATTAGGGTGGGGTGTCAACAGCAAATTGCGGAATTGAATAAGGAAAAATGGGAGCGATGCGCTGGGTGCCGTTGGCAGAGGCTGGCTCCGATATGGCGCGTCACCGGAGGGGGTATCTCAGGCGGTATAGGACAGTCCTTGTTTTTTCGCCATTTTTTCCCGGATCTTGCCCATCTCGGCCATGTCATGGAGATAGGTGTCGGATCGGTCGAGGTAAAAGGAGAGGGCCTTGGCAAAGTTTCTCCCCACCAGACCGTCAACGAAAACCTGGCTGATTTCCCGATGGCGGTTAAGCACCAACTGCGAACGGTGAAAGATCAGCCATTCCTCGGTGGACATGGTGGCGGCGATCTGCTGCAAGGCTTTACGGGAGCGCGGCTGAAACATCCAAATGTACATCAGGTCCAGGGCATTGACGATGATGACCTTTTCCAGCTCGCGGGCCTCGTCATGGATGGCGGCGATCAAAATTTTCGGATCCTGCAACAGATCCAGCACATCCTCTTCCGGAAAGAGCACGTCCAAACGGGCGAAGACCGAAAACAGCTGGGAAATCTTGTCCCGATAGTCGATCAGCCGGATGCGAATGTTGTTCTGCCGGTCGGCCAACCCCTCGATCACTGCGGCCACGCAGTCTGAAGCCAGTTTGGAGATCACCGCCGCCCATTTCTGCAGCCCGTCTTCGACCCCTGGGACGTTGGCCATGTGCAACCCCATGGCCAACGTATCGTTGAACAGGATGGCCAGGGGAATGGAGAGAAGCGATCTGAACAGGTTGCCGACGGCGGCGCTGCGGGGAAGACCGCGAAGGATGTTATGGGTGGAAATGTAGATGCCGTTGGCCAGGGCCATCACCGAATAGAGTGCCAGCGGACTGGTTGAGGTGGTGACGCCCAGGTGTTGCTGCAAGAATAGTGTCTTGACCAGATAATCGAGCAGCGGCACGGAAAAGCCGGTGAAAAAAAGGGAGTCGGCGATCCTGCTCCAACTGACCAGCGAGTTCCAGGGCAAAAGCGGCGAACGCTTGAGTCCGCCACCGCCGAGGATCGATTGGATGATGTTGCGTATGCCAGTGATGCCGAACCAGATGAAGGCCCCGAGATAGGCCAGCACCCACCAATCCTTGGTCAAGCTGAAGGTGAGGAAGGCGGGAATGAAACCGGCCAGCACCTTGAGGGTGTTGCGCAGATGGGAGTTGAGATAGCGGAAGGGTTGGCCGATCTTTTCACTGTTGACGGACAGCTCCGGATGAATCTCCACCCTGGGGCTGCGACGGATCCCCCCCAAGGTACCGATGTTGCCATCGATTCCCGGATGGATCTCGAAGCGGTCAAGGGTCCAGTCGTGCCAGGTTTGGGTTCCGTTGCGGCGAAGTCCGGGGAGACGATGAAGTGCCCGGCGGTGCCAGGGCACGGAGACCGGATCGCTGCCGCGAACATGCTGATGGCTGATCATCCGGGCGGTGACCGGAATGAGTTTTCGCTGCCCTGCCCGGTGCTCGCGGAGGACCGTGCGCACCGCCCGCGGCGGCAGGGTGTCGAGCGCCACCAATCCCATGCCGTATTGCAGCTGCGACTGGCCGGTTGAACCGGAGCCAATGCGGGAGCCGAGATAACGCTTGTTGTAGTGGTTATGAAAGGATTCGATGTTGAGCAAAATGTCGAGCAACGCGGTTTTGCGCCGGTTCATTGCCTCGCATTCAGCCCGTAGTTTGGTGTTGTCCTCGGGCGGTGTTTTCTCCCGGCTCTCTTCGAGCCTTTTTTCAACCAGCAGGCGGGTGCGTTCAAAATCCCAGATGATCGAGCGGATCGCCCGTTTGAGGGAGATGACGTTGTCCTCGTTGAGCGCCTTCTGCAAGGCATTGATCAGCTGGTAGTTGCGGGCCGGGCTGGTGATATCCACCGCTTCGCCGGCAAAACCGCTGTCCTTGACCGAGGCGAGGGCTGTCATGCCGTGGGCCGAATCCTTGAGGTTGAAGGATTCGATATGGGTGATGCGGCCTTCGCAGACAAAGAGCAGCTCCAAGGTGTCCTGAATGGTGAGGTTGCTGAGATTGAGGGTGAAACGGGAGCCGGAATGCATTGAGGCCAAACGAGCCAGCAGTTCGGGCGGCGAGAGATTCAGCAGCGGCGGCATTCCTTGCTCGTGGGGGACCGTGGGGTCATGCAGGCCGGGGTTGCGGTACGGCTGGAGAAAGCGGTTGATCAGGCTTTCCAGGCCAAGAAGCTGCATCTTGCGGGAACAATGGAGCAGCAATTCTTCCCGTTTTTTCACGTCACCGGAGTGATGCGCATGGATCTCGAGGACTTCGGCATCGAGCAGGGTATGGTACTGGTTCTGGATGAACTTGGCCAAATGGAGCAGGGACGGTTGGCCGGTGCCGACAAAGTGAAGAAAGTCGGCCAGGTGCAAGGGAGTGCTTTCCAGGCCGAGTTCCTCATCCAGGGTCAGCCGGTGCTTGGTGTTGAACTCATTGAACACGTCAAGCACATAGTGTTGCTGATAGAGAGAAACTTGGCGGCCCTGTTCCATCATCTCGGCCACCGATTTCTCCTGGAGAAACTGCAACAGGTTGTTGGTGTCGAAAAATCCCTCCAATTCCCAGATAAAACGGACGAACTTATCGCGAAACCGCGCGGACAGCTCAATGCCGATACGCACATGGATATCAAGGATGGCGCCGGCCTCCAGCAACTCTTCCACCACTTCACGCTCGACATGGTTGTAATAGACCACGGTCAGCTTGCGGATGCCCTTGATCCAGGCATCCATCAGCAGGTGGGTCGGCGATTTCCGGCCCTTGGTGTTGGCATCGTGGACATGGTCGTCGAAGGCGAACTGGTTCCATTCCTCCGGCATTTCAAGCAGATGATATTTGGCCAGTTCCTCGCGGACCCTGCGGGGTTTGCCGGTATAGACCATGCGAAAATCATGGGCCAGTTTCAGCTGCCGCAGCTGATTGCCCTCACTACGCACCAGCTCCTTCATGATCTGCACCAGTACCCGAGCGGTATTCTTGTGATAGAAACTGGTGGCGGAGCTGAACACTTCCTCGCGCAGGCTGCGCAGGGCGGCGATACGATCTTGGGCCTTGCCTGCCTCGAGCGAGCCCAGCAGGCTGACAATGGCATAGGCGATCCGCAGACCGCTGGGGGCGGCCATCTCCTTGATGCCGTGCGGATGCATGTAGGGCGCCATCAGGGAACTCAGCGATTGCGGTCGGCTGCCCCGCTTGAGAACATCGTTGACGATGCTGAGCAACTTGTAGTCGTTGCGGTCGAAAAACAGCCGTGACGGCCTTTGATTCATGGCTGACAGCTCTCCATGGTCGCTGGTTGTGTTCTCGGGAAATAGTGACCCATGGCGGCCATTATATATGTAAAGGCGGAAAAAGAGAAAGAGGCTTGGCAGGCTTCATCGGGAAAAGATCACCCAAAGACGGGGTCAGCGCATGGTCCGTGCTCAAGATCGACCGTGTTCCGCCAACAGGTAGCGAAGGATATCGGCGTCGGAAACCGGACGGGAAAAGTAATATCCCTGGGCTTCATGGCATCCCATGGCGCCTAGGCCGAGCAATTGTTCTTCGGTTTCCACGCCTTCGGCCACCACATTGAGATGCATCTGTTGGCTGATGGCGATGATGGTGGCGATGATGCCGCTATTGGCGTCGAGATTGTCGACAAATTGCTTGTCGATTTTCAGGGTATTGACCGGCATCTTGTTCAGCGAGCCCAACGACGAGTAGCCGGTTCCAAAATCGTCGATCGAGAAAAGAATGCCGAGTTCTCGCAGCCGGGACATGACCGCGAGCGTGTGCTCGACATCCTTCATTGCCGTGGTTTCGGTGATTTCGAATTCCAGATAGTGAGGGGCGACCTGATAACGGCCGAGCAGGTCCTCGACCAGGTCGACGAAATCGGCGTTATGGAATTGGCGCGGCGAGATGTTGACGCTCACCGGCACGGCGATATCCTGCTCCTTCATGACCACGTGAAAGGCACAAGTCTCTTCCAGGACAAAGAGACAAATATCGTCGATCAGGCTCGATTCCTCGGCGATGGGGATAAAGACGCTGGGGCTGATCAGCTTGCCCCCTTTGTTCCAGCGGATCAGGGCTTCCAGGGATGAAGTCTTGCGGGTGTCGATGTTGACCTTGGGCTGATAATGGACCACAAATTCCCGATGCAGCAGGCCAAAGCGGATACCGTTTTCGGTTCGGAATTTTTCGTAGAGCTCCTGGTGCATGCCCTTGGTGAATAGCACGTAACGGTTTTTTCCCTCGCGCTTGGCCCGGTGCATCGCCATGTCGGCGCTGCGGATCATTTCCATGGCCGTGTCACCATCGTCCGGATACACCGAAATGCCGATGCTCGCGTTCACATAGATCTTTTTGAATTCGAGCAGAAACGGTTTTTTCAATACCGCCTGGATGCGGTTGGCCATCAGGTAGATAAAGGACTCGTTGTCGATCCGTTCCATGAGGAGAATGAATTCATCGCTGCCAAGGCGGCAGAGGGTGTGGGCACCGCCCAGAATCGAGGAAAGCCGTTGGCTGACCTGAAGCAGCAGGTCATCGCCCTGATGGTGTCCGAAGACATCGTTGATGTTTTTGAAATTGTCGAGATCGATGAAAAAGACCGCCATTCGTCCGCCTTGCTGCTTGGCGTCGTGAATGGTCTTGGCCAGTTTGCGCTCCAGGAAGGCGCGGTTAGGCAGGCGGGTGAGGATATCGTGGTAGGCCATGAAGGCGATTTGCTTTTCCCGTTTCTTAAGTTCGCCGATCTCATAGAATGTGGCGAAATAATACAAAATCTGTTTGCGTTCGTTCCGGATGCTATTGATGGTCAACCATTCGGGATAGACGGTACCGTCCTTCTTTTTGTTCCAGATTTCGCCTTCCCAAGAACCTTTGCCGATCAGGCTCTGCCACATTTGGCGAAAAAAATCGGCATCATGCTGGTCTGATTTGAGCATGCTGGGGTTCCGGCCGATGGCCTCGTGCGCCTCGTAGCCGGTGATGGTGGTGAAGGCGTCGTTGACCGCGAGAATCTTGCCGGTTTGGTCGGTGATGAAGATGCCCTCGGTGGCGTTGTCAAAAATGCGCTTGTAGATTTGTAGAAAATTTTCGGCACTTTTGCGAAAGTGAATTTCGGCGTTCAGCTTGTCGTTCGTTTGCTGGAGTTGTTCCACATACTGTTGAAATCGCGAGACGAGGAAGGTCGTTTCACAGCCTCCTTGGTAGTCTGTGCCGTCTTGCTCCGGCAGGTGCAGCTGCATGGCGAAGCGTCGCAGTGGCGCGGCCAGCAGTCGGCTCATGAAAAACGCCACCCCGACGGCCAGCAGGGCCGCTGCCAGGCTGACCAAGACAACCACATTGCGGCTCGACATCAGGCCGGCGTACGCTTCGGCCGTGTAGGTCGTCACGCCGATGATCAGGCCAAACTGGGGGATCCGCCTAAAAAAGAGGATTTTCTCCCGTTCATCCTGTTCACCCGGGTTTTTCCACAAGTACTTGACCATGCGGGTGTTGCCGGTGCCGGCGCGGGCGATGATTTTTTGTATCTGCTCAGCGAATCGTGGTTTGTCTGCATCGCTCAAATGCGGGTGGACGAGAAACTCTCCCTGTTGATTGAGGATGATGGCATAGCCTGAGCGACCATATTTGAAAGCGGCGATGCGCTGTTCGATCACCTTGAAATCGATGATGCTTTGAAACTCTTCACGATAGCAGCAGACGGAAATAATCCAGTCCCACGGTTTGAAATGGACCATGTAGAGGGCTTTGGGACGGAATGTCTTTTCATCCGGATTTTTCCATACGTATTCCATGTATCCGGTTTTTTTTGTTATTTGCTCGGTAATGAAGGACCAGGCCGGGCTGTATGTCTCCATCTTGAGGATGGGTTTTCCTTCCAGGTCACTGTTGGGATGAAATTGGAACACTCCCTGTGAGTTAAGAATGGAGATGTATCCGGATCGTCCGATCTGCTGGGAACGCAAAATGGCGGTTACCGCCATTTTCGCCATATTTTCACTCAATTCCCCGGTCAGCTGTTTTTGATGATAATTTTTGATGATCTCTAGATTTTTCTCAGCGATGGCACGCAGATAACTTTGGATGGAACTGTTGACGGTTAACTCGATCATGTCAACAATCGATGAGCCGGCCGCTTCCATGCCTTCTTCAATCGTGGCGTTGAGTTGAGTGAAGGTAAAGTGCAGAATGAAAGCGAAGATGCCCAACAGCGGTGCGATAAGCAGAAAAATGTTGCCGACAAAGATTTTTTTCCCGATGGACCACTTGCTCAGGAAGCGTGCCAGGTTTGTCGGAGGGTGAGGGGAAATCATGCTGCCGTTCTCTCGCTGTGCGAACAGGAATTGTCGAGTCTCTCGGGTGGGGTGAGACAACGTTTCTCCCTATCCGAATAGGGAAGGGGAGCCACATTTTGAATTTTAATGTAGCGCACTCCTTGTGCGCTGCAAAATCATATTTGCGGCAAGAAAACAGGAGAAGCAGGAGGACTGGTGGAAGGCACCGGTGATCGTGGGGAGCGTTAGCTGAGGCTAAAGTATATTGCCGCTGTAATGCATTGAAAACATGTAATATTTTTTTTATTGTCAAGGGTTTGTTGGCGCAAATCCTTGACAAAAGGCATTTCGCACATTTTAATAGGGACCAATTTTGGCTGCAACCACTCAGAGTGGGCGCTTTTTTGTCTAAAGGACAAACAAGATAAACCCTTGAACAAAGAGGATAATGGTTACAGATAAAAGTCTCGATCCACAATTGTCCCGTCGCTCTTTTCTTTGCAAATCAACACAAATCGCTCTTGGCTTGGGTGTGGTTTCCGTCCCAAGTATCAGTTGCGCCAAGGCGCTGGGCAAGCGGTCCCTGTCCTTTGTTCATACCCGCACCCAGCAGGAATTGACGCTGACTTATGCCTGGGGACAGGCATACAATCCAAGGGCCCTGGCGCAGATCAGCCAATTTCTGCGCGATTACCAAACCGGTCAGACCCATCCCATCGATCCCAAGCTTCTTGATATTCTCTGGGCCATCCAGGGGGAGATGGGGCGAAAGGGGGTCTACGAGGTGATTTCCGGTTTCCGTTCGCCGCAAACGAACCGCAAACTGCGGCGCACCAGCAGTGGCGTGGCTGGTCACAGTCTGCACATGCAAGGCAAGGCCGTCGATATCCGTTTTCCAGGAATCGATACCGACCAAATCCATCAATGCGCTGTTGAAATGCGCACCGGAGGCGTGGGTTATTATGCCAAGGCCGATTTTGTCCACTTGGACTCCGGGCAGTATCGGACTTGGTAGGTGAGTGTGGCCCCGCCCGGGGAACGCGATTGACCTCAAACACGTGGCGGTAGTTCTGAAAACCGTCACGCGGCCTTGATGTGCTCGTTCTTTTTCTCCACAAGACGCGGATCGGGAGAGTATCCTAGCGGGAAAGGCTCCTCGCCAGGGTAAAGACCTCGATTCGCGTCGCGCCTCCCGCCCGTAATACTTTGCTGCACTCGTTTACCGTGCTGCCGGTGGTGAAGACATCGTCGATCAGCAAAACTCGCTTGCCCTGAACCGATGCGGGCATGGAGAGGATGAAGGCATCCTTGAGGTTGGTCCGTCGTTCTTTGCCAGAGAGGTGGGCTTGCGGTGTGGTCGGCCTGCGGCGAAGCAGGAGGCTGGGGGTGATCCTTGTGCGCCACTGTGGAAAACAGCTGCGGGCCACGAGGAGGGACTGGTTGAATCCCCTTGTCCGTAGGCGGCCCGAGTGCAAGGGAACGGGTGCTATAACCTCGGGTTCGGCAAACAGGCGCAGGCATTCGGACCGGCCCGCCAGGGCGCCGAGGGTGGCGAGTCCAGTCAAGCTAGTGCTGAATTTCAACCCAAGAATGAGAGCGGAAACAGGGGGCTGGTAAACAAACAGGGCCCTCGCCAGGTCAAAGGCGTAGCACCCTGTCAGGCAGTCGCCGCAGAGGTGATCGGCGCCGTTGGCAAACGGCAGGCCGCAACCCGGACAAACAGGAGAACTGATCTCGGCAAGCGCGCCCAGGCAGTCGCCGCACAAAAGTGGTGGCTGGGAGGAATCCAGCCGGCGCTCGCATCCCAGGCACGCCGGGGGAAACAGCAGGTCTTGGAGGGCCTTGAAGTAGGAAGGCACCTGCTGTGCCGAACAGTGGTTACATGTTGTTGATGATGGCGCTGCCGAACGCGGAGCAGGAAAGCTCTGTGGCGCCCTCCATCAACCGCGCGAGGTCGTAGGTGACCGTCTTTTTGGAAATCGTTGTTTCCAAGGCCGATTTGATCAGCTCAGCAGCTTCCTTCCACCCGATGTAGTCCAACAGCATGACGCCGGAGAGCAACACGGAGCCGGGATTGACCTTGTCGAGTCCGGCATATTTCGGCGCGGTTCCATGGGTGGCTTCAAACAGGGCGACGCCGTCGCCGATATTGGCGCCGGGCGCCATGCCCAATCCGCCCACCTGTGCGGCGAGGGCGTCGGAGATGTAGTCGCCATTGAGGTTGGGCATGGCGAGCACCGAGTATTCGCTTGGCCGGAGAAGAATTTGCTGGAACATGGCATCGGCAATTCGATCCTTGATGACGATTTTGCCTTCGGGTATCGCCCCGTTAAACTGTTCCCACAGGGCCGTCTCGGTAATGGTCGACTCGCCGAATTCCTCGGCGGCCAATTCGTATCCCCAGTGGCGAAAGGCCCCTTCGGTAAATTTCATGATATTGCCCTTGTGCACCAAGGTCACGGAATTCCGTCCTTCATCCAGGGCATACTGAATCGCTTTGCGCACCAATCGCTTGGTACCGAATTCGGAAATCGGCTTAATACCGATGCCCGAATTGTCACGGATGGATGCCCCCATTTCGTTGCGGAGGAAATCGATCACCCGGTTGGCCTTTTCCGTGCCCGCTTGCCATTCGATACCTGCGTACACGTCCTCAGTGTTTTCCCGAAAAATGACCATGTCGACCAAGCCCGGTTCCTTGACCGGTGAAACCACCCCCTGGTAATAGCGGACCGGACGCACGCAGGCGTAGAGATCGAGCACCTGACGCAGGGTCACGTTGAGGCTACGCATGCCCTCGCCCACAGGGGTCGTCAGGGGACCCTTGATACTGACCGTGTATTTCTTCAAGGCGTCGATCGTCTCCCGCGGCAGCCATTCGCCGGTCACACGAAAGGCCTTTTCTCCGGCCAACACCTCCAGCCATTCGATTTTTCGCGATTGGCCATAACTCTTGGCTACCGCAGCGTCGAGAACCTTCTGGGCAGCGGCCCAGATGTCCGGCCCGGTTCCATCGCCTTCAATGTAAGGAATAATCGGGTTTGCCGGCACGTTCAGGGCGCCATTTGCTTTGAGAGTGATGATGTCTGCAGTCAAAATAGACTCCTTGATAGATGACAAGTCACCGTATATCCGCACGAAGCTGCAACGGTGCATGGAACGCATTACGAAGTGCGGACTATATTCGATTGCACGTCTTCCGTCAATCGTGGCGCATTCGCCCTTGTAATTGCTCGCCGGCGTATTGATTTGGCTGGAGGCGGTTGCACGGTTCATCTTGCTCTTGAGGCCTTTGCCTGCTAAGTAGCTTCTGGAATTTTTGCAAACCTCTTGTGCACCGGTCCAGCGCCGACCCCTTCGAGGCGGGACACGGGCATTTCAACCATTGGTTTCCTGTATGTCGCCACTCCAAGTTGTTCGAAGCCTTTGCACGCTCATCCTCGCGCCGCCCCTGACCTTTATTGTTTCCGCGCTCTCCCTGATCGACCTGAAATGGGTGCGCAAATCGGAAATCAAAGCCCAGATTTTTCCCCGTTACTGGGGAAGGATACTGTGCCGATGTGCCGGGGTGCGAGTCAAGGTGGAAGGTTTTGCGCATATTGATCCGCAGCGCACCTATATTTTTGCCGGCAACCATTGCAGTCAGTATGACATATTTTCATTTCAGGGCTACTTTCCCCATGATTTTCGCTGGATCGCCAAACAAGAACTCTTCCGCATTCCTCTGTTTGGCCAGGCCATGCACCGGGTCGGCTATATCCCCATCGATCGTTCCCGTGGCCGGCAGGCAATGAAGAGTCTGGATGCGGCAGCCGGGCGGATAGCGGCGGGCAGTTCCGTGCTTATTTTTCCCGAGGGGACCAGGAGCGCCGACGGGATGGTACGGGAATTCAAGGCTGGGGCGGTGTTGCTGGCGATCAAGGCCGGGGTGCCCATCGTGCCCCTGGGGTTCAACGGCTCGTATGAAGTGCTGCCCAAAGGCAAACTGTTGCCTCGCAGCGGTACGATCACCATACGTATTGGTGCCCCGATCGACACGGGCCACTACAAAAGCGCGGACAAGCAGACGCTGGCCTTCGAATTGCAAAAGGCTGTCCAGCAGTTGCTCGAAGAGCGCTATGTCCCGGACAATGAGCGCTATCGCGGAGTTGTTCAGGGATGATTTCGATAAACATCGAAAACATAAGAGAGAATTTCTTGCAAAAACAAGTAAACCTGTCATAATGACCACCAATTTGTGAGGTGATCAACCGGAGGTCGTTAATCCGCTGATTATCCCCTCTTTTTTCAGGTGGTTAGCTTGAGTGCCACCTGGCAAAGGCATAGACTCAACCAGGAACTTTTCCCATGCAGTCGACATCAAGAATCCAGCCACCCCCTCTGAGCTTTTCACTCTTGTTCTGCGTTCTGCTATCAGGGCTTTTCGCCTGGCAACCGGGCGTGTGCCTGGCGCTGGAACGCAACACCGTTTTTCTGCCGTTCAAGATCAATGCCCCCGATGCCGCCAACGTGGCAGGGGCGGCCGATAGGGTGCTGTCCCAGGAGGCCATGGCCAAGGGAATGAAGATGGTTCCCCGGGCGCAGGCGGAGAAACTGGTGGATTATTCCGGCCCCTGGCCACCCGCCGCCTCAGTCCTGACTAAGGTCGCGGAATCTGCCGGCACTGACTACGTCGTGGTGGGCAGTCTGAACAAGCTCGGCAATCGAATCAGCGTCGATTGCGCGATCGTCGACGTGCTCACGCCCCAGGCTCCCTACTCGGCCTTTCGGGAAGCAGATTCGCTTGAGGGGTTGGAGAAGGTGACGGGTGAGGTAGTCGGCACCATGCTGGCCTATTCAAATCGCGGGGCCACGGTGGCCTCCATCACGCCGGAAGGCAACGAGCGTATCGACGCCGGCGCCATTTTACAGAAGATATCGACCAAGCCCGGAGATCTCTATGACCCCACCACCCTGCGGGAGGATCTGAAAGCCGTTTTCGCCATGGGCTACTTCGACAATGTCGAGATTGAAGCCAAAGAGAGCGAGGGGGGGAAGAATGTTGTGTTTCGGGTCAAGGAAAAACCGCTGATCGGCAGTGTGGTCATTGTCGGCGCCGAGGAAATCAAGGAAGAGGACGTGCGTGATGCGGCCAGCATCACAGCCAATGCCATCCTCAATCCGGCCAAGGTCAACGAGGCGGTGCAAAAGATCAAGGAGCTTTATAAATCCAAGGGATACTACAACACCGAGGTGGGCGCCAAGATAAGCTACCCTGCCGATGCCAACGCCGAAGTCCGCTTTGATATTCAGGAAGGAGAAAAGATCACCATCGAGAAGATTGCCTTTACCGGCAACACCAGCTTTGATGAGGACGAGTTGGAGGATGCCATTCAGACGGGCACCCATTCTTGGTGGCATTCCTGGTTGACCGACGCCGGAGTGCTCAAAATGGAGGTCCTCAAGCAGGACGCGGAACGGATCAGTACCTTTTACCAGAACCAGGGCTTCCTTGAAGCAAAGGTCGGCGAGCCGATCGTTGAGCAGAAGGACGACGAGCTGTATGTCACCTTTCCCATTGAAGAAGGCCCCCGGTATCAAGTGGGTACCGTTGACATTGAGGGCGACCTGATCAAGAGCAAGGAGGAGTTGGTCGACCTGCTCAAGATCCGCGAGGAAGAATACCTGAACCGCCAAGTACTGCGGGATGATGTCACCCGGCTGACCGATCTGTATGCCGAGCAGGGATATGCCTTTGCCGAGATCAACCCCAAGGTCAACAAATCGGATGCCGCCAAACGGGTCGATGTCCTGTTGCACGTCGACAAGGGCGCCATGGCCTACATCAATAGGGTCGAAATTCAAGGCAACACCCGCACCCGTGACAACGTCATCCGACGCGATCTCAAGGTGCAGGAGGGCGGACGTTTTGATTCCAAAGCCATCCGCACATCCACCCAGAAGCTCAATCGCCTGGGATTCTTTGAGGAAGTCAACGTGACGCCGAAACCGACCCTGATTGAAAATCAGATGGACATTCTGGTCGACGTCAAGGAAAAATCCACTGGTCAATTCAGCATCGGCGCCGGTTATTCGTCGTCGGAAAATGTTCTGTTCATGGGAGAGATCTCCGAGGACAATATTTTCGGTACCGGCAACAAGCTGTCCCTTGCCGCCAGTACCAGCAGCAAGAGCACCAAGTACAACATGAATTTCACCAATCCCCGGCTCTACGATTCCCAGGTTTCGGGGAGCATCGATCTGTTCAACTGGGAGCGGGAGTACGACGATTTCACCAAGGATTCCACCGGTTCCACCCTGCGGCTCGGCCATCCGCTGTTCGAGGAATGGCGTATCTATTACGGGTACACCATTTCCGACACCGACATCACTGATATCGACGACGACGTCTCGGAATATATCAAACGTTCCGCGGACATCCATCTCACCAGCATGGCGGAGCTTTCCTTGGTCCGTGACACCCGCGACAAAATCTTTTCGCCGACCAAGGGATCGCGCAACAGCATCAGCGTCGATTATGCCGGCGGCCCGCTGGGCGGCGATGCCCAGTTCACGAAAGTAGAGGGAGCGTCCTCCTGGTACTTTCCATTGTTCTGGAGCACCGTTTTCCACGTGAAAGGTGCGGCTGGCCAAGCCTTTGAAAACGAAGACGGCAAATTGCCGGTGTATGAACATTTCTTCCTTGGCGGCATGAACTCCATTCGTGGTTTTGATTCCGCCTCCATCAGTCCGCGCGACCCGAAAACGGATGACAAGATTGGTGGCGACAAAATGTGGTACGGTACCGTTTCGATCATCTTCCCCTTGGTTAAAGATCTGGGTATGGATGGCGAAATCTTTCATGACTTCGGTAATGTATACGATGTCGACGACAATTGGGATTTCAGCGATTATAAGAAAACCGCCGGTGTTGGCATCCTCTGGGCCTCTCCGTTGGGACCGCTCAGACTGGCCTGGGGCTTCAATCTGGACAAGCAAGATGACGAAGACAGCTCGAATTGGGACTTCAGCATGGGCGGCACCTTCTGATCGTTCCAGATCTCGTCTGATCTGACCGCTGTTCATGCAGTCGATGCTCGCGAGACTGCGTGACAGCAGTTCTCCCCCCGATATTGTCGGTCTTCACGGTGCTTCCACTGCCCTGCTGCTTGCCAGGGCAGTGGAAACCCTCCAGCACACAGTCTGTTGCATCCTCCCCGCTGATGAGCAGCTCGAGCCGTTAGCGCAGGATATTGCTTTTTTCTCCAATGTTCGGGTATTGCTGTATCCGAGCTTCGAAATTCCTCCGTACACCCCACTTTCCCCCGATCCAGCCACGGTTTGCGGCCGTTTGGCCACCTTGTATTTGTTACGGGAAGACCTTTCCCCCTGCATTGTATTGACCTCGGCAGAGGCCGTGCTCAGGCGGGTTCTGCCAGCCGCCGTACTGAACGCTCACTGTGAGCTGGTCATGACTGGCGAGGAAACGGATCGAGAGGCGCTCATCGGCTCGTTGATCGCCGCAGGCTACCAGCAGTGCGACATGGTTCGCCAGGAAGGGGATTTGGCCCTGCGCGGCGGAATCGTCGATGTGTATCCACCCACCCTTGATCCTGCCGCCAATGGTCCCTTGCGGCTTGATTTTTTTGGGGACACGGTTGAATCCATCCGTCTTTTTGATCCACTGTCCCAGCGTTCGCGGCAAGAGCTGAGGGAAGCGATTCTGTTGCCCGCATCAGATCTGCTGTTCCCTCGTACCGATCAGCGTGCCCCTCTGTTGCAGCGACTCGAAGCCGTTGCCGATCAGTATCAATGGGCGTCCGCCGAGGTGCGCGTCCTACGGGAGCGTCTTGCCACCGGCCAACGCTTCCCGGGCATTGAATTCATGCTGCCGCTCATCTATGGTGGCAAAGATGGGGTGCAAACCCTGTTCGACTACCTGCCGCCGACCGCTTCGCTCATGGTGTACGATCCAGCCGCGGTCGGGCAGCGGGTGCAGCTGGTTCATGACCGGATTGCCGCCAATTATCGCGAGGCCGTGGAACGGCAGCTTCCCGCTTTGCCGCCGGAGGCACTGTTTGTGGGAGAACACGAGCTGCACACGGCCACCCGGGAACGTCTGCGTGCCCGCATTCTCCCGATCCCGGATCCGGACAACCCCTCCGCCACGCTGACTGTGCAGACAGGTGACCACAGCCTATTGGTCCAGGAGATCGAACTGCAGCGGAAAAAGCGGGGCCTGCTGGCGCCACTTGCCGATCGCATTCTCAAATGGCAGCAGGACCAGGATCGCATCGTCCTCGCCTGCCGATCAGCTCGTCAGGCCGAACATCTCCGGGAAATGCTCGGCAATTACCAACTCAAGGTCTCCCTGCTGACCCCGCCGTTCGCTCCTGCCGCCCTGATCGACGACGATCAGGTCTATTGTTACGAACACCCCCTGTCCAGGGGATTCGATTTTCCCGCTGAAAAGATTCATTTCCTCTCAGCTCTTGAGCTGTTCGGTGAAAAACGATTGCGCACCGGCCGTCAGCGCACACGAGGTCGCGACCAAGGCCAACCTGTTCAGATCGAGCAGCTTGCCGAAGGGGATGTGGTGGTCCATCGCGATCACGGGATCGGTGTGTTTCAAGGGTTGGTCAATATGGAGATTTCCGGCCAGCGGGGAGATTTCCTGCAGATTGCCTTCCGTGACGACGACAAGCTCTATGTCCCGGTGGACCGGCTCCATTGGGTGAGCCGCTATCAGGGGCTCACCGATCAACAGCCCAAACTAGACAGTCTCGGATCGCAGCGGTGGCAGACAACCAAAAAGAAGGTCACCGAGGCGGTGTGGAAGATTGCCCAGGAACTCCTGGAGATCTACGCGCAACGGGCCATGCGCCAGGGACATCGCTTTTCGCCCCCTGGTGATCTCTATCGGCAGCTGGAAGAATCCTTTCCTTATGATGAAACTAAGGGACAGGCCAAAGCCATTGATGAGGTCATCGATGATCTGACCCATGAGCAGCCCATGGATCGTCTCATTTGCGGCGACGTCGGCTACGGCAAGACCGAAGTGGCGGCGCGGGCGGCCTTCAAGGTGATCGAGGACGGCTATCAGGTGGCGATCCTGGTACCGACCACGGTGCTGGCCGAACAGCACGCCGCCACCTTTCGTGAACGTTTCGCTTCCTTTCCAGTGGAGATCGCCTGCCTCAATCGCTTCCGCACCGTCCGCCAGCAAAAGGAGATCGTCGCGCAGCTGGGCGCCGGCAACATTGACCTGGTGGTGGGCACCCACCGGCTGCTGTCCAAGGATGTCCAATTCAAGAAGCTCGGGTTGCTGATTGTCGACGAGGAGCATCGGTTTGGTGTGGCCCACAAGGAGCGGATCAAGAAATTCAAGGCCACGGTCGATGTCCTGACGCTTACCGCCACCCCCATCCCCCGCACCCTGCAAATGTCCCTGTTGGGTATTCGTGATCTTTCTGTGATCTCTACACCGCCGCAGCAACGACGTTCGGTCAAAACGTTCCTGGCCCGCTACGATCAATTGGTGATCAGGGAGGCGGTTTTGCGCGAACTGGAACGGGGGGGGCAACTCTTTTTTGTCCATAACCGAGTGCAATCCATTCATCGGATGGCTGACACCATCGCCGCCCAGGTGCCACAGGCGCGCATTGGTGTGGCCCATGGACAGATGGCTGGGCCGCAGTTGGAGGACGTCATGGTCCGATTCATCAACCATGAACTCGATATCCTGGTCTGCACCACCATCATCGAATCCGGTCTGGATATTCCCAATGCCAACACCATCGTCATCAATCGAGCCGATCATCTTGGCCTGGCCGACATCTACCAGTTGCGGGGCAGGGTAGGCCGGGCGGCGCGGCAGGCCTACGCCTATCTGCTGGTCTCCTCGCTCGATCACCTGACGCCGGATGCGCAGCAGCGATTGCGAGCTCTCATGGACTGCTCCGAACTGGGGGGCGGGTTCAAATTGGCGATGAACGACCTGCAGATCCGGGGAGGCGGCAATCTGCTCGGTGTTTCCCAATCCGGCCATATTGCCGCTGTCGGCTACGATCTCTACCTTGAGCTGTTGCAGTCAACGGTGGCTGATTTGAAACGCCGGGCACGGGAAGGGCAAGAGACGGTGGCCCGCGAGGAGATCGACCCGGAAATCAAGCTCAAGGTGGCGGCATACCTCCCCGATCATTACATCCAGGAGACCAGCCAGCGCTACCATGCCTACCGTCGGATTTCCCTCGCCGGCAATGGCACGAGTGAAGAGTTGACGGCAATCGAGGAGGAACTGGTTGATCGCTATGGCCCCTTGCCGCGGGAGGCCGCCACCCTGCTGGCGGTGATCGGCCTGAAACAGCAGTTGCGAGTTCTGGGTATCCAGAAGCTGGAGCAGGGGCCGGAGTCGCTGATTTTTTCTTTTGTGGCCAATCCTCCCATCGATTCCGCGCGGATTCTGGCGCTGATCCAGCAAAAACCGGGGCGAAAAAGAACGGCTCAGTCTATCCGGCTCACCCCCGATCAACGGCTGATTGTCCCCTTTTCCGCGCAAGAGGACCTTTTTCGTCACATTCAGACCATCATTCATTCCTTGCAGGGACCGACATCATGAAGACCACCCCTCTGTATTGTGAGAAAATTTTCCCCGTTTTTCCTTGGAAGCAGATTGATACCGTGCTGCTCGACATGGATGGCACCCTGCTGGACAAACACTTTGACGATTACTTCTGGGAACAGTATCTCCCCGAACATTACAGCCTGCTGCACGACATTTCGGTGGAAGAGGCCAAGGCGCATCTGCTGGCCCGCTATCATCAGGTCAAAGATACCCTCGACTGGTCGGATCTTGATTTTTGGTCTCGTGAGTTGGACATGGATGTGCAGGAGTTGAAGTTGCGAATTAACCATCTCATTGGCGTGCACCCCTATGTCGTTGAATTTCTCGAATATTGCCTGAAGATCCGTAAGCGGCTCTACCTGATCACCAATGCCCATTCCAGCACCTTGTCGATCAAGCTGCAGAAAACAGCGATTGGCCCTTGGTTTGATCGGATTGTGTGCGCCGCAGAGGTGGGACTGGCCAAGGAAGACCCGCAATTTTGGCAGCGGCTAGAAGAAATGCTCCAGTTCGACAAAAGACGGACGCTGTTGGTCGATGACACGGAAAAGGTGCTATTTGCCGCTCAAAGCCATGGCCTTGGGTTTCTCCTGTTTGTTGCTCGCCCGAGCAGCCGCCAGCGGGTTCAGTATTCCTGCAACTTTCCCTCGATCGTCTATTTCAAGGAATTGCTGCCCCAATAGAGATCGTCGCCGTTACACCTACACAAAAAAGCCATCCCGCCTCTGCGGCGGGATGGCTTTTTTGTGTGCGAGAAAAACAGGGACGGTCAGATGTGGTTCAGGCCTTTTTCTTGGCCTTGGCACTGCTCGTCCCTTTCTTTTTCAGCCCTTCCAGCTCATTGTGCAGGGCCTCGATGGAGTCGGTCAACGGTTTGGGGTCAAACTCCCCCTTTTGCTCCAATTTTTCCAGGCGAGCGGGCACGTCGCCGAGGAACTTTTCCGGAGTGATGGCCTGCAACTGCTGAACAGTCGCGTTGAGTTTGCCTTCCAAGGTGGCCACATGGTCCTTGACCGTTCCGAGCATCTGGCCGGAAGCAGCGATTTCAGTGGCAATGGACTCCAATTGGCCGGCGGCGGCAAATTCGCTGCTTTTTGCCTCCAGGGATTGCATCTTGGTGTTGAGAGCGGTGAACTGCTCGTTCAGGGTCTGCTGATTGTCGGCTACCTTTTTCACCTCAGCGGCAATAATGGTCTGCAACTCATCCTTGAGCACGATGGGGTCGGCGACCGGGGCGCAGGTTGCCTCCCTGCACTGGAAAGAGCCGATAAAGGAAAAAACAGGACGGAGGAGTTCACCAACGGAAACCTTGAGGGCCGCGTACATGGCCGAGGATGTTTCCTTGTTCACCAGCGAGACGGCAAAAAGGAAGATGCCAATGAGAAAAGCGATACACACGGTGAGGCCGATCACCATGGCTATGGACCATTGAACCAGACGAAAAGCACCGATGATGATCTGGCCAACGGAGTTGAGCACCCCTCCCTCGGGTGAAGCACTGGTCAGATAGGCCAGCAAGACAAAAACAAGAAGTACAACCGCCGATTTGACAAGCGGCGCACGCATCATATTCGTTTTCATAATCTACTCCTCCCTTGGGAAATTCGCTGTCCAGCTCCAAATGATCAAGATGTACGCATTGGGGAAAAGGGTTCCTGCCAGCATGCGTGTATCGGTTAATTCTGTGTGGTTTTAGTGTATTTGTTTTGGAACGGCAAGGGAAAATGTACAGTTGCGGCGACGCAAGTTTTTCCCTTGGTTTCATTCATAAATTGCTTGCGCCTGTTCCTTCTTCCCGTAGGGCGCCGCGGCAGGCTCGGCGAGCGTCCGCCGAATCTCGTCAAAATCCGAGGCCGTTTGGACGAGGGCCTCGACAATGGCCGGATCAAACCGTTGGCCCGCCATGCTGACGATGTGCTGCACCGCCTCCTGATGCGAAAGCCGCTGGGACGGATCAAGGGTTGCGGTGAGCTCCTCATAGGTGTCGGTCACGGCCATGATGCGGGCTTCCAGAGGGATGTCGCCGCCACGAAGTCCATGGGGATACCCCTGGCCATCCCAACGTTCATGATGGAAGTAGGCGATATTTTTGGCCAGCGATAAAAATAGGCTACCCTTGGCCTCCTCTTCCATGGCTTTGATCAGGTCGCCGCCTTTGCGGGGATGCTGACGCAACACGGCTTCTTCCTCCGCCGTGAGCCTGGTGCTGTTCTTGAGAATCCTGTCGGGGATGGCCACCTTGCCGATGTCGTGCAGGATGGCGCCCTGATAGAGGCTGTGCATATAGGTCGGGGTGATGCTGCTGTCGTAGGGCGGATGACGCGCGAGTTCCGCGGCCAGGATACGGCAATATTCGCGAATTCGTTCAAGATGATTGCCCGGCGTCACATCCCGGTATTCCGAAAGGTTGGCCAAGGCGAGAATGGCCGCATTTTCCATCTGTTTGATTTTGTCGAGTGACACAAGCAGATTCTGTTCCAACTCCTTGCGGATGCCGATATCGCGGAGAACCAACTGCAGGCCAAGGTGATCGTCACCACGCAGCAACAGGGCGCCGCTGATTTCCATCTCTAGGGGGCCCCCTTGATAAGATTGCAGGGTGATGTGCCAAGCGGAAATCGGTTTGCCCTGAATAAGCGGGGCAAACAGTTCGCTTGCTACCCGGTGCCGGTCTTCGGGAAGAACCGCGTCATAAAAGGATGCGCCCTCCGGCGGTTTCCCTCCGTAAAAATGGCGCTGGTAGGAGCGGTTCGCCTGGAGCAGATCCCCTTGCTCGCTGACCAGAATCACGTCGTCGGCAATGGCTTGATAGAGAATCATGTAGCGCTGTTCCGTGGCCTGCTGTTCGGCGGTTCTTCGCTTGACTTCCCGTTCCAGATGGTCGGCTTGCCGTTGCAGCTGATCGGCGGCTTCGTGTTCTGCCCGCCGCAACCGGTATTCCCGGCTCCGGGCCGTGGTGTCGGCCCAGCTCTGGGTGGCGGCGATGAACACGAAGCAGGTCATGAAAAACAGGTTGCTGAACAAACTTAGCCACTGGTATTCGCTCAGCGACTCCAGCAAGGAGACGGAAACGAGATAGATGCAGATCAGGGCGAAACCGCTGATCAGGGTCTGGGCAACGGTGAGCGGCGCCAGAGCGGTGTAGATGGTCATGGCGACGATCAGGCCGACGTAATAGGAGGAGGTCACGCCGCCCAGGCGATGCACGGTGAGGAGGATGACGGTACCGGCACAGAGATAGCCGGCAAAACCAATGGCCCAGGCCAGGCGGTGGTGGCGGTCGAAAAAGTTGGCCACCAGCAGAAGACCGACAAAACCGACGGCACACAGCCGGTAACGGAGAAACTCGAAGAAATGCTCGGTGATCAGCAGATAATCGAGCAGGGTGAAAAGCAGCATGACGCCCATGCCCACCCCCAGAATCAAGTAGACCCGCTGGTGGTGCAGCTGTTGTGACTCCTGCTCAAACTGGTGATCAGCGTTGCGCATGCGAAGCCCTGCTTTCACGATGTCCGTGCCCTGTCACGGGTCAGTCGGGTGCCGGCACTTTTGAACTCCTGTTCCCTCCTCAAGAAGGCCTCCACGATGACCGGATCGAAGCGCCGGCCGCTTTCCTCGGCAATCAGTCGGCGGGCCTGCTCATGGGGATAGGCGGGTTTGTAGGGCCTGGTCGAGGTCAGGGCATCATAGACATCGGCCAGGGCGATGATGCGGGCCGAAAGCGGTATGGCTTCTCCGGCCAGGCCGTATGGATAGCCCCTTCCATCCCAGCGTTCATGATGATAGCGGGTGATTTCCTGGCCAAGGCGGAGAAAGGAGAGACTTTCCGAGCCTTTCTCCGCCGATGCCAGGGCGTTGCTGCCGTAGGTGCAATGCCGTTGCATGGTCTCGTATTCCTCGGCGGTCAATCGGCCCGGTTTCAGCAGGATGGCATCGGAAATTCCTATTTTGCCGATGTCGTGGAGCAGGGAGGAGAGGCAGAGATCGTCGATGAAATGTTCGGTGATGACCGACTGCAGTTCCGGGACGGTGGCGAGCTCGACCGCCAGAATTCGGGTGTAGGCACGGATGCGGAGCAGGTGGGCACCGGTGGTGTCGTCCCGGCATTCGGCCAGGCGCGCCAATCCGAAGATGGCCGCCTGCCGCGAGGTGTCGAGCAGCTGCTTGGATTCCAGGACCCGTGTTTCCATCTCCTTGGTCAGGCTGATGTCGCGGATAATCAATTGACAGCATTCTCCATGTTCTGGAAGATGGACCGTGTTGCCACTCAGTTCGACTTCGAGGGGGCGGCCCCGATAGGTCAGCATCTGCATCTGCACCCCCTTGATCCGTTCGCCCCGGCGTATGCGGGTGAGCACGTCGCCATGGAACAGCTCCCGCTCGTGCGGGGGGAGGAAATCGGAAAAGGGCCTGTTTTCCAGCAGCTGCGACGAGCATTCAAGCAGGTCGGCGCCATGCGGGTTGATCATGCGGATCATGCCGTGCATGTCGATCAGGACCACCAGATCGAGGAGGTTGTTGTAGAGGTCGCGGAATTTGAGATCCGATTCTTCCAACAGGGCCAGCCGCTCCCGCACCAGCGATTCGAGATTGCCGGTATAGCGCTTGAGTTCGCGGCTGATGGTTTGCAAACTCTTTTGTGCCCGCAGCGAGCGCAGTTGGGTGTGGAATTCGTCAAAACACTGCACCGTGGTGACGATGACAAGGGTAAAGAAAAAAAAGCTGTTGTTGATCACATACATCAGTTCCGGCCGGTCAAGCGGCCGGTCATTGACGTAGACGGTGAGCGCATACACCAGATACATGGACGCGCCGAGCCGCAGGGCCTGGGCGACCGTCAGCGGCAGCACGGAAAAGGCCCCGGCAATCATCAACAGGATGCCGACGTAATAGCCCGAGGCGAAGCCTCCCAACTTGACGGTCATCAGGGAAATGACCAGGGTGCCGAGCAGCATGACGGCGAACATGATGGCCGGGGTGTGGCGTCTGATGGGGGGCAGATGGAGGATGGCCAGCAGGCCGAGCATGATCAGCACATAGCTGAGGCGATAGAACAAAAAGAGCGGAAAAAAAGAGCGGGCATGGACGTAATCGAGCAGGGCAAAGAGGGAGAAGAACACCACCCCCAACCACAGGCAGATACGGGTGCGCTGATAGAAGAGTTCCTCCATCTCCTCATGCACCGGTACGGCTTGGGTACCGGTTGTCGAGGGTTTTTTGCGCATCACTCCTTGGTCGCCATGGCAAAGAGGTTGACGCCGGCCTGTTCCACCAGGATTTCCACCCGATCGCCAAAGGGGGTCGATGCGAACAGCGCGCGCAGATCGTCACTGGTGCGGTAGATCAGCTCCCATTTGAGCAGCTTGTCGAGGAACAGGCAGTCGGGATAGAAGGTGAAGTTGCCGAGCAGCAGGGTGCCGCCTGGCTTGAGATGGCGGTGGCACTGGTTGATCAGGGCGCGGAACAGGCGTGGGTCGAGATAATCGCACAGTCCGGCCGAATAGATGATGTCCAGCGGCTCGATGTGGTGCTTGGCCCGGCCCAGGGCCCATTTGATCACGTTTTCGCTCATCAGCCGGATGGAGGCGCGGTGAGGGAAAATGTTGACATGCTGGTTGGTGTACTGCAACGCCTCGGAGTCGATGTCGACGCACAGGGCCTCGATGGTCTCGCTGTACTCGCACTCGGCGAGGAAATCAAACAGCTCCCGGTTGGGTCCGCAGGCCAGGTTCATGATTCGGGTGATGCCGCCCCGCGCGGCAATGGCGCCGCTGAGGCGCATCAGCTGTTCCTTGAGCAGGATGCGCCGACCGCGGATGGCCAGCGAGCCGGGCCGCTGGAGGCAGAAGTCGTCGATGATTTCGCCGAGCTTGCCATCCCCCTTGGGAATGTTGGCATAGATGTGCTCCATCATGAGGAAATCGCCGGCATAGCCCTTGGGCTTGAAGTAGGCGCGTTCGGCAAAGCGGCTGCGCATCAGATAGGGGAAGATCTCCTTGAACACATACCCCCACATTACCTCGTCATAGCCGCTGCCGGTCATGGTCTGCTCGAATTCGGCCAGCGAGCCATTGAGCTCGCCCATGACCGCGATGCAGCGGGCCTCGCTGTCCGGGTCGCGTTTCCCCTCGGCCTCGGTCTTTTGCAACCGGTGGGAAAGATTGAACAGCTCGGATTTGAATCCCTCCATCCGGCTGCTGATCGTGTGCCATCGGGAGGAGTGGGTCAGCGGCGGGGGCAACGGCTTGGCCTCGGTGTAGCGGCTGGCGTGGCGGGTGGAGAGCGATTCGGCATACCCGGCGATCGGCTCCCGTTCCCCGGCGATCCGGCGGAATTTGCCGCAGATTTTCTGGGTGAGGAAGACGATGAAATCGGTGAACAGCCCGGGATTGCCGGCCCGCAGGCTGTCCATGACCGCGCCGTCGAAGATGGCGACCCGGGCCTCGCCCACCGCCTGGATGTCACGAACCCGCGATTCGCCGTCGAAATAGCCGATTTCGCCGAAAAATTCCCCGGAACCGATCAGGGCCACGGTGATGCGGGTATCGGATCGGTCGGTATAGCTGACCTCCACCGAGCCGCTGGCCAGGTAATAAAAGGCGTTGGTCGTCGTGCCCGGCGACAGGATCGGCTCGCCAGCGGCAAAGTCGCGCACCGTGGCAAAAGCGAGCACGGCATCGAGCAAGGGAGGGGTTTGGACGTCCGGTGCGGCGGTCGAGGTGTGGGCAAGGTGTGTCATGACAAGGTCCTCGCAAGAGGTGGGGATGGCCGCCGGCTAAACGGGCGGAGGGAATGCTGGGCAGAATGGCTCAAAACGAGGCGATCACGCCGACGGTCACTGCATGGGCTCCGCCGTCGGTGAAGGTGCCGTCAATGCCGGAGGCGTTCGTGACCGATCGGGTGCGGGTACGATGGTACATGTACGACATCCCCAGTTCCATGGCCGGCGAATAGCGGTAGCGCAGACCGGCGCAATAGACCGTCGCGTCGGTGTCCGGCAATTCAAAGCCCAAGGTTTCGCTGGGCACGGGCGTTTCATCGTAGGCAAAGCCCAGGGTGGTGGTCCAGCGGTCATTCCATGTATAGGTCAGACCGAGCCGATAGGCGTCGGTGTCCTGCCAATTCTTGGCCACGGCACGATCAAAGACGTCGAAAGCGGTTCCGAGAAAATCCTGTCCGTACTGAAAATCCAGCTGCGCAAACGACGACCAAAAGGTCCGGTCCCATCCCAGTTCCACGGTCAACCGCTCAAAGGTGTAGGCTGTGGCCAGGCTGAACACGGCCGGCAGGGTGACGCCGATGGCCGAGGAGCCGGAATAGGGGGAAAGCGATGTTGCCTCCAGCAGGGCCCTGAGCTGGCCGTCACCCGAGAGGTTGAGATCGACCTCCGATCTGTAGGTGGCGGCAATGGTCCATTGTTCGACCGGCCGGAGGGAGAGGGCGAGATTGTAGCCCAGTTGGGTGTCGCTGCCGTCGGACGAGCGGCTGAGGGTGGTCAGGGGGGCGATTTGCGCCAGCGGCGGATTGAGCAACTCGCTTTCCACCTCGCCTTTGCCGTAGATGACGCTCAGACCGCCACCAATGCTCAGCCACGGACGCACCTGGTAGGCGACCGTCGGGTTGGCCTCGACGATCAAGAGGGAAAATTCCTCGGCGCTGGCCTGGGGAAAGGGCTGATTCCAGCGCTTGGACAGGCCATAGGGATAGGTGAGCGAAAACCCGAAGCGCAGATCGTTGTATTGCGGCGACGCGGCATGGATCAGCGGCATGAAGAACAGCTCGTCCTCCGACGACCCGTTGAATGTCGAGCTGCGGTGGTCCGAGTAGGTGATCGACGGCAGGTGCAGGGCGGTCAAGCTGGTTTCCGCTTGCCATTGATCGGCCAGCCACGCCATGTTGGCCGGATTGTAGTAGCTGGAATCCGGTCCGGGCGTATGGGCGATGTGGGCACCCGCCAACCCCACGGCGCCGAGGGATTGGTTGGTGATGCGAAAACCCGAGGCTTCGGCCGTCCCTTGCAGGGCGGCCAGCGTCAGCACCAGGCCGTGGGCAACGGCCCCGGGCCAAAGCCGACGCGGCAAGGACTTCCCGTGTGGTGTCATGGCGGATCTCCCGAGAAAACCGGTTGTTCTTCCGGATCAGTCTCCGACTCAAGGTTAATAGCAATTGAATTATAGCATTGATTTGAAAAAGTAAAATCAATTTAACCCGGATCGTGCCTCCAGGGGTGCTTCTGCGGCGTCTGGATAAGGCCGACGGGGCGAAGGCCCGCTTGTTGATCGGGCGGGGTGTCGCCAGTCAAGCTCATCATGGATGTTGTTGGCGAAAAAATTTTGTGCGGCAGGCCGTTTATGGCACACTGCGTTCATGAGCGTTTGTGCACGGGGTCCGTTGGTGGGCGATGACACGAAAAGAGCCTTTTCGGGGCCAGCGAGGCGAATCAGAACGGGATTGGTGAAAAAAACAATATGAGATCAATATGTTATTCTCCTATTTGGATTGCGCTGTCATTGCTGCCGGCGGTACAAGCGGCCGCGGCGCTTCCTGCGGCCTTCGATCTGCGCGACATCGACGGCCACAGCTTTATCGGCGGAGTGCGCGATCAAGGGAATTGCGGCAGTTGCTATGCCTTTGGCGCCGTGGCGGCGGCGGAGAGCACCTGGAACCGTGCCCATGGCTTGTATGACGAACAGGCCATCGATCTCTCCGAGGCATTCATGGTCTGGAGTCTCGGGCCTCTATACGAGGGGATGGATGGGTGCAATGGCGGCAACATCCTTGACCCCATGAACGCCGTGGTTGAATACGGTGTGCCGGTGGAAAAGGTTTTTCCCTATCCCCTGCAGGATGACCAATGGACGGTCATCGAACCTGCCATCGGCCAGCATTGGGATGCTCCACGCCACCTCCTGCTCGATTGGTATCCTATTCCCCCCAACGACATCGAGACCGTCAAACGGGTTTTGCACTCCATTGGCGCCATCCGCGCATCCGTTCTGGTCGAGGATGATTTCCAAAGGTATTCCAGTGGAATTTTTTCCAACGACTACACGGCCATTGATTATATTATCCCCTATTATTCCAGTTCCAATCATGCGGTCAGCTTGGTGGGCTGGAACGATGCCCCCGGTCCGGAGGGCATGGGAAGCTGGATCTTGCGCAACAGCTGGAATGATTATTGGGGCGAGGATGGCTACATGCGCATCAGCTACATGTCCGCGGGCGTCAATCTGAAAAATTCCTACCTGATCGCCGTCCCCTGGAGCGGTGAGAGCGTCGAGCTGGAAAACGACGGCCGATTGACGGCCCGTCCTTGGAGCGCCGGTGGCACGCTCAATGCCTATGGTGTTGATCTGTGGGGCGGCGCCGCCAGCTCGGTGACCAATCGCGGCACCATCCTGGCCGAGGCGGACGGGGGGGAGGCGCTGACCACGGCCAGGGGCGTGTACCTCTGGGGCGGTCCGGAGGGATGGGTGACCAACAGCGGCGAGATTGCCGCCGTTGCCGCCAGCGCGACCAATCAGGCTATTGCCCATGGCATCACGCTCCAAGGCGGTCTGGTGGACAATGCCGGCCGGATCAGCGCCGAGGCCGGCAGTGAAGCGAAACAGGCCCTGGCCTTTGGCGTGTGGGCCGCCAACGGCGGCAATCCTTTGACCGTGCGCAACAGCGGCACCATCACCGCCTCCACCAATGACGGTGTCCTGAACAGCGCCTACGGCATCTGGGGCGACAGCCGCGCGGGAATAACGGTCAGCAACAGCGGCATCATCGAGGCTTTTGGCCAGGAATGGGCGGTGGGCGCCTTGCTCTCCAATGGCCCCGTCCTGCTCGACAACAGTGGCACCGTCGCCGCGTCAGCCGATCCCGATACTGGAGTCGCGGTCGGCATCCTGACGACCAACCCGGGAACGATCGTCAACAGCGGCACGGTTCGCGGCCAAACCTTTTCCATCAATGCCTGGGACGATACGCAGCTGGTGCTGCGGACCGGCTCCGATCTCATCGGATCGGTGCTGTTGGAAGGACGCGCCGACCAGGTCCGACTTGCCGGGAGCGGCAGGGAAGATGAACGTTTTGCCGGAGTCGAAACCCTGATCATGGCGGGGTGGGACTGGACGCTCGCCGGTGATTCCACGTTCGGTTCCATCCGGGTCGTGGGTGGCCGGCTGGGCATCGACGGCGTGGTGCACGGGAACACCACGGTTCATGCCGGCGGCACCCTGGCAGGCAGCGGAACCGTGGTTGGTGAGGTGGTCAGTTCTGGCAGGGTGGCCCCCGGTCGCTCGATTGGACATCTGACCATCGACGGCGATTTTCGTCAAAACGCCAACGGCCTCCTGGCCATCGAAATCGGACGGGATAGCGCCGATCTGCTCACTGTCACCGGCACCGCCTCCCTGGACGGAACCCTGCGGGTCCTTCCCGACGGGTATGCTGCCGGCGGCTATTATACGTTCCTCGATGCCGGTGCCCTCGACGGCTCTTTCACCCTGGCACAAGGTGCGGCGGTTCTCGATGTCGACCTGGTGCCGCTCGGCTCCGACGGCTTGGCCCTGGAGGTCAGCCGCAACCGCTACGCCGATCTGTCGACGCCTGGCAACCACGGCATCGCCGCCAATCTGGACATGGTGCGCTCCACGGCGGCAGACGATTTCGCCGATGTCCTCGATCGCCTTGATCTGGCCATGACGAGCGACGATATGAACGCCTCGCTTGCTCAAATGACCCCGCGCATCCATGGGCTGGCCACCGTCCTTGCCCTGGATGACGGCCAGGCCGGCTTGGACAGTGTGCGCCGCCGCATGGAGCGGTTCGCCCCGACGGAGGACAGGGCGCGGGACAACGGCCGCTCGACCACCGTCTGGATGGAGGCCCCTGGTCGCCATGGTCGGTACGACGCCGACGGGAACTCTTTCGGCGCCAGGAGCCATTCATTCGGCATGTTGCTTGGCCTGGAGCGCACGACGGTCCATGGTCTGACCGTCGGCATGACGGGAGGGATCACGAAAAGCCGCTACCAATCGGACAGCGGCGGCGACGAAGGGGAAAACGCGAGCCTGCAGGGGTACCTGTACGGCTTTTGGCGCGATCCCCAGACCATGGACGGTTGGCGTTGGGGTGGGGCGATCGGCACCGGCGTGATCGATCTTGAAGGCGACCGCCATCTCTCCTTTGCCGGCCGACAGAGCCACAGCGACCATGACGCGCACTTGTTGGCGGGCACCCTTCTGGGCGGATACGACTGGAGGTTCGGCAACTGGATCCTTGGTCCGACCCTGGGGCTCAACTGGGTTGCGCTCGACGAGGAGGGCTTTGCGGAATCCGGGGCCGGCAGTGCCGATCTGATCATGCGGTCCCGGGAGAGCGATTCCCTGCAAGGAGTGGTCGGCGGGCGGATCGCCCATCCGTTCTCCTGGCAGGAACTGGTGCTTGAACCTGAAGTGCGGCTACAGTGGGTGCATGAATTCAGCCGCCAAACCGACGATCTGGAATCGCGGCTGGCTGGCGGGGGCGACTTCTTCGTGACCCCCGGCCGTGATTTGGCCGCTAACGGCCTCATCATGGGAGCCGCGCTGCGGACGCGGTTCTCGGAAACGATGTTCACCCATCTCGGTTATGCGTGCACCCTGCGCGACCAAGGCGGCGAGACTGATCATGCCCTGTCCCTGCAATTGGGTTGGAGGTTTTAACATCGGTGGGAGGCTGGGGCGGCAGGCAAGACCGGCGGCCAAGCGACGCGCTTTCGGGGGCCACCACCGGACACAGAACCGCGTCCGAGCGCATGGGGCAAAGAGCGCAACGGCTGATTTTGCTTGACGCGGCTGCGCGAAAGCCGTCATGATGGGCTGTTTTCCGACCACCAACGCCTTCTGGCAAAGCACGAACGGTTCGTCTCCCATGTATCCTGTACGATTGATCGTTATCCTTCTATTCCTGGTATCGTCCCCCCCGGTCTCCGCGCGCGCCGCAGGCGACGAGGAAGGGGCCACCCTGTACGGCCGAACCCTGCTTGAGCAGATCAACAATTACCGCCATGTCAATGGGTTGAGCACGTTGCGGTTTGATCCCCGTCTGATCCGCCTGGCCCGCACCCATAGCTTCGAGATGTTTCAGCAGAAACGGGTCAGCCATCGCAATTTCAACGAGCGGTTTGAACGCGCGGGCAGCAACCTGTGCGTGGAGAATGTCGGCTGGAATTACAGCACGCCGCTCAAGCAGTTCGATGCCTGGCGCCATTCGAGCGGCCATGACGAGAACATGCTTAAAGAAGGTCTTTCCAGGGCCGGCATCGCCGAGGTTGGCAAATACGTGACTTTTTTTGCTTGCAAATAAGGCCGGGAAAAAGCGACTGGACGAGGACAGCGGCCAATTTCTTTCCCTGGAGCGTCAACGTGCGCCATTTGCCACTATCTTTTTTGCCCTGAATTCGCTATAAACCACCCTGGCGCATCGGCGTGCGAGCCGTATGCGGTCAATCTTTCGGAGGAAACGGGTGCGATTCCCGTGCTGTCCCGCAACTGTGATTCCGCCGTCGGCGGACAAGCCAGATACTCCTCGTGAACGCGGGTCTTCGTGGAATGAGACACCGGCGCCGTGCCTGCGGCATTCCGACTGCTCCCCGACGCATCACGCTGACTGTTCAACCCTGTCGCGGCCATCAGACGATCGGCCGGCAACTTTTCTGTGGTGGCTGTATGGGGCGGATTATCCTGGTGACTGGTGGGGCCAGAAGCGGCAAGAGCAGCTTTGCCGAACAGCTGACCGGAGGGATGGGCGCGGAAATCGCCTATATTGCCACGGCCATGGCCCTCGATGCCGAAATGGAGGACCGGATCGCCAAGCACCGGCGGCAGCGCCCCGATTGCTGGCAGACCTTTGAAGCCCCGACCCACCCCGCCGGGGTGATCGGCGAGCGCGGCAACCACGTTGACGCCATTCTGCTGGATTGTCTGACGGTGATGGCCACCAACCGGATGCTCGATCAGCCCCCTTCCGTTGACTGGGAACACCCCACCGTGGCGCAGATGAACGCCATCGAGGCGAACGTGCTGGCCGAGGTCGAGGCGATCATTGCCGCCGCGACCGGTGTCCGGGCCGATCTGGTGGCGGTGACCAACGAGGTCGGTTTCGGCATCGTGCCGCTGTCACCGTTGTCCCGCTTCTTCCGTGACTGCGTCGGCCGGGTCAATCAGCGGATGGCGCGCGCCGCTGCGGAGGTCTACCTGGTGGTTTCGGGGATCCCCGTGCGGATCAAGGGGGAGGGGGCGGCATGAAATCGCTCGTGCTCATGATTCAGTTCATGACCCGCTATCCGATTCCGCTGGAGATCGAGTTCACTGCCCGCCACTTTGTCCAGGGCATGAAGTGGATGCCGCTGGTCGGCCTGCTCGCGGCCTTGCCGGGAGCTGTCGGGTTTGTCCTGGCCGATGCCTGGCTCGGCCGGGAGGTGGCGGCCATTGTCGCCGTCATCCTGCTGATCACCGTCACCGGCGGCCTGCACCTCGACGGGATCGCCGACACCGCCGACGGCCTGTTCAGCTATCGGTCCCGCGAGCGGATGCTGGAAATCATGCGCGATTCCACCCTGGGGGCCAATGGGGTGATCGCCCTGGTGCTGACGATTCTGCTCAAGTTCATCCTGCTGCACAACATTGCGGATGACGGCGCGCTGCTGGCGGTGCTGCTCACCCCGGTACTTGGGCGCATGGCCCTGACCTGGCATTCGGCGGTGGCTCCTTATGCCCGGGAGGAGCGGGGCATCGGCGATTACGTCAACCAGACCGGGCTTGCCCAGGCCGTGGCCGCCACCCTGCTGTCCCTGTGCCTGGTGAGCGTCCTGCTGGGGATGTTCGGCCTGCGGCCGGCATTGATCCCCGTGGTCACCGTGGTCCTGCATCTGCCGTCGATCGTGCTGGCGGTGCTGTTCGCCGCCTATCTCAGGCGGAGGCTGGGCGGGATCACCGGCGATACCATCGGGGCCAGCATCGAGCTGGCGGAGCTCCTCAGTTTTCTCGTCTTTCTTCTTGTGTGGAAATATATGCTATGAACACGACCAAGCTGTATCTCATTCGCCACGGCGAGACCGAACAGAATAAAACCGGCATCCTCATGGGCAGCACCGACACCCCGCTCAACGATCATGGACGGCTGCAGGCGGCCTCGTTGCGGGAGCGGATCAACGCCCTGGAGGTGGACACCATTTTTTCCAGCCCACTGTCGCGGGCGGTGGAAACCGCCACCCTGGTATTTGGCGAGCAGGTCCCGATCATCACCGATTCCAGTCTGCAGGAATTCCACTTCGGCGAATGGGAGGGTATGCACTTTTCGCAGATCGCCACCCAGTATCCGGACATCTGGCAGATGTGGCTCACCGACTGGGAACAGACCCACATTCCCGGCGGCGAGGCCTTTCCCGCCTTCAAGCAGCGGGTGATCTCCTTTGCCGCCGAGGTGGTCAACCAGCATCCGGGCCAGCGGGTGGCCATGGTGTCGCACGGCGGTTGCATCCGTTCGCTCCTGGCCCATTTTTTCTGCGAGTCGGTGTCCAAGGGCTACTGGAAGTTCAAGGTCGACAATGCCACCCTGACCGAAATCGAATTCATGGGCAATTTGCCGATCCTCATCCGCTTCAACTACCGCTGAGAGACGCCATGCACCTGCTGCAAAAGACCTTGGAGGCCATCAAACCCATCGACCGCGCGGTCATGGCCGCCGCGCAACGGGAGATCGACTATTGCCTCAAACCGCCGGGCAGCCTGGGCAAGCTCGAAGACATCGCCCGCCAGATCGCCGGCATCACCGGCAAGGTGCACAATAGCATCGGCAAGAAGGCGATTGTGGTGATGATGGCCGACAACGGCGTCTATTCCGAGGGGGTCGCCATGTACCCCCAGGACATCACCCGCATCGGCGCCGACTTCGTCACCTCTGGCCGCATGGGGGTCAATTTTCTCGCCAACTACGCAAAAGCCGACATCATTGCCGTGGATATCGGCATTCAGGTCGATGTCGACCTCCCCAAGGTGCTCAACCGGAAGATCCGTTACGGCACGGCCAATTTCCTCAAGGAGCCGGCCATGACCCGGGAGGAGGCAATCCGTGCCGTCGAGGTGGGCATCGAGGTCACCAACGCGGCCATCGATCAGGGCTACGATCTGATCGGCACCGGCGAGATCGGCATCGGCAACACCACTGCCAGCAGCGCCGTGCTCTACGCCTTCACCGGTGCGCCCATCGACCGGGTGGTGGGGCGGGGCGCGGGCCTGACCGACGAGGCCTTTGCCCGCAAGAAGGCGGTGGTCCAGGAGGCGGTGCGGCTGCATCGGCCCGACCCGGACGATGCCCTGGATGTGCTGTCCAAGGTGGGCAGCCTCGATATCGCCGGCATGGCCGGCACCTACCTGGCCTGCGCCGCCCGGCGGGTGCCGGTGCTCACCGACGGATTGATCTCCAACGTGGCGGCGCTGGTGGCCATGCGCCTTAAGCCCGAGACGGTCGAGTACATGATCCCCTCGCACATCTCCTTTGAACCGGGGGCCAAACTGCTCAAGGAGATCACCGGCCTGGAACCGATGATCGACATGGACATGCGTCTGGGCGAGGGCACCGGCTGCGCCCTGGTGTTTTCCATCGTCGAGGCGGCGCTGCGCATGATCGAGGAAATGGGCACCTTTGCCGTCATAGGAAAAACACGCGATGAAATTGGGGACCACATCATGGCTTACCGGGGAAAATTTCCTCGATAACGCCCGTCTGGTGGCCGGGCAGGTCGATTTTGTCGAACTACTGGTCTATACCTGGGACCGGGCGATGCGCGCCAAGGTTGGCGGGTGGCTCGATGGCCTGGCCGGTCTGGATCTCGAATACACGGTCCATCTGCCCACTGATACGGCGGCAAACGCCCAGGCCGCGGCCCGTTTTTTCGCCGACAGCACCTTTCCCCTGCTCAACATGACCCTGCATCCGCTGCCGGGATGGCGGCAAGTGGACTGGCCAGCCCTTGTGGCGATGGAAAACCTGATCGACCGGATCGAGTTCCACCCGCGCTTCACCTTTGATCTCACCCACAGCCTGCTGGGCAGGCCGCTGCCCGAACACTATCATCCCCACATCGTCGAACTGCATCTCTCCGGCACCGACGGCCGTATCGATCATCTGCCGCTCGACGAGGCCACCCTGCGCCGGGCGATGCCGCTGCTTTGCGAGAACATGCTGGTTTGCTGCGAAATTTTTGATCTAAACGATGCCCTGCGTGCGGTCGAGGCAATAAGGCGGACGGCCGATGCGGCCGGCAGGGGAAGCCGGTCGGCATCCAATCAGGCGGCTGGCGGGGACTGACCGGCGCATCCGGATCACAACGGCCGGCAGGAAGACAGCTGGTCGACCGCCGCGCAAGCGGGTGGACAAAGGCGGGGAGGCGCACTACAGTATGGCCATGACCGCGGCATGCGGTTTCCTTTTTTCTCCATCCCCGGCACGATCATGGCGCATATTCCCTCCACCTCCCGCTACAGCAAGGGCGAAGAAATCGCCAACAGTTTCACCCACGGCCTGGGCACGGTGCTCGCCATCGGCGGCCTGGTGGTGCTCATCGTTTTCGCGGCCCTTCACGGCAATGCCTGGCACATCGTCAGCTGTTCCATCTTCGGCGCGGCCCTGATTCTTCTCTACCTGGCCTCGACCCTGTATCACGCCATTCAGCACCCGGGCGTCAAGCCCCTCCTGCGAATACTCGATCATTCGGCCATTTTGGTGCTCATCGCCGGCACCTATACCCCGATCACCCTGATCAGTCTGCGCGGCCCATGGGGCTGGACCTTGTTTGGCCTCATCTGGGGGTTGGCGGCGGTGGGAATCGTGATCGAGGCAACGCGGCTGCGTCGCTTTCGCGGGTGGCTGATCGCGCTGTACGTGATCATGGGGTGGGCGGTGGTGGCCGCGGTCAAGCCGATGATGGACAACGTCGACCGGGGCGGATTGTGGCTGCTGCTGGCCGGCGGTTTGGCCTACACCGGCGGCATCGCCTTCTATCTCTGGCGTCGCCTACCGTACAACCATGCCATCTGGCATCTGTTTGTCCTGGCGGGCAGCGTTCTCCACTATTTCGCCATTCTGCTGTACGTGATTCCCCGGGCGTAGGGGGAAGTTCAAGCGCCAAGACGCGGGCCGGGCGCGGAGCCTGTTCGCGCGCGACCCGTTTTTCCGTCAGCTTCGTTGGCCGAACTGCTCGTAGCTCACCTGATTGAAACAGAGCGAGGAGCGGGGATGGCCGCTCTTCTTATCCACCGGATACCCGATACCGACAACGGCCAGCACCATCATGCCTTCGGGCAGGCCAAACAGCTCGCTCAGATAGGCCTGGGAGCTGATGCTGTCCTCGCGCTGGCGGAGCCGGATCTGCACCCAGCAGCTGCCCAAACCGAGATCGGTGGCCTCAAGGTGGATCAGGGTGGCGGCAATCGAGGCATCCTCCACCCACACGTCGCTCTTGGCCGGATCGGCGCAAACCACGATCGCCAGCGGCGCGCCGCCGAGAAAGGTGGCGCCGTGGGCCTTGGCCACCGATAGGCGTTCCAGCCGATCACGGTCGGTGACCACGATGAATTCCCAGGGGTTGTTGCCCTTGGAGGAGGGCGAGCGCAGGGCCGCCTCCAGGAGGAGATCGAGTTTTTCCGGTTCCACCGGCTGCTGAGTGAAGCGGCGGATGCTTCTGCGGGCGCGTAAGAGATCGATCAGCATGGGATTCCTCATTGTGTTTGTGGTTGTCAGGCCAGGGCAGTGGCGATTTCGTGCTGGATGGCCCTGATGCAGGCCTCAGGATCGGCGGCGTCGCGGATGGGCCGACCGATGACCAGGTAGTCGGCGCCATCGGCAATGGCCCGGCCCGGGGTGGCCACCCGCTGCTGGTCGTTCAGAGCGGCTCCGGCGGGGCGGATGCCGGGAGTGACCATGACAAAGTCCTGGCCCAGCTGGCCGCGCAACAGCATCGCCTCACGCGCCGAGCAGACCACCCCGTGGCAACCCAATCCGAGCACGGTCTCGGCCCGCCGCAGCACCAGGTCATCCACCGAACCCTGGAATTGCAGTTCGTTCACCTGCTCGGCGCCGAAGCTGGTGAGCACGGTCACCGCCAGGATCTGGATACCGGTGTCCGCGGCCAGAGCCGCCTCGACCACCGGGCCGTAGCCGTGCACGGTGGTGAAGGTGATGCCCCGATCGGCGAACTGACGCACCGCCAACTGCACCGTGGCCGGGATGTCGTAAAGTTTGAGATCGAGCATCACCTTGCACCCCTTGCGGACGATATGCTCGACCACCGGCCAACCGCCGGCAAAGAAGAGTTGCAGGCCGACCTTGAAGAAACGGATGGAACCGGAGAGCTGGTCCACCAGGGCCAGGGCCTCGCGTGGATCGGCCACATCGAGGGCGAAGATGATGCGTTCCTCCAGCGGAATGTCGGTGGCGTTCATGCCTGAATCATCTCCTCGCTGAGCATCCGGTCGGCAAAATCGAGCACGAACTGGCGCTGGGCCGGGGTCGCCTGGGCGATGCACGAACAGTGCATGGTGCTGGCGCTGCGGACCAGCAGTTCAAAGCGGATGGCATTCTGTTCCAGGACCACGGTGAAATAGAAGGGGCCGCATTCTGTATGTCCCTGCTGCTCGGGCCCCAGCAGATCCGACGGCACGTTGAGGAAGAACACGCCATCCAGGCCGCCCGGCTTCAGGGTCCGTTTGAGATAGCTGTCGAGGTTGTCGCGTTCGAGAAAGGAGATTTCGTCGATCATGTACTGGCGCATGGTTGTGTCCTTGGCTGCATGGAACGCAGCGTTTTCTTACAGATATTCCGCCGCCAGCGAGGCCAGATGGCTGCGCTCGGAGCGGGTCAGGGTGATATGGCCGCAGGCTTCCTGGCCCTTGAGCCGTTCCACCGTGTAGCTCAGGCCGTTGCTGCTGGCGTCCAGATACGGGTTGTCGATCTGCTCGGGGTCGCCGGTGAGCACCATCTTGGTCCCCTCGCCCGCCCGGCTGATGATGGTTTTGACCTCGTGCGGGGTCAGGTTCTGGGCCTCGTCGATGATCACGTACTGGCGCGAGATCGAGCGGCCGCGAATATAGGTCAAGGCTTCGAGTTCGATCCGGTCTTCCTTGAGCAGCCGCTTGATGCCCAGCTCGGCGGCCGCGTCCTGTTTGCCGCCGTTGGTCAGGCCCATCAGGTAGGAGAGGTTGTCGAAGATCGGCTGCATCCACAGCTGCATCTTTTCGTCCTTGGTGCCGGGCAGATAGCCGATGTCGCGGCCAAGCGGGATCACCGGCCGGGACACGAGCAGTTTTTCATAACGGCTGGATTTGAGGGTGTTGGCCATGCCGGCGGCCAAGGCCAGCAGGGTCTTGCCGGTGCCGGCCTGGCCGATCAGCGAGACCAGCGATACCTCCGGATCCATCAACAGTTCCAGGGCGGCACGTTGTTCCATGCTCCGGGGGCGGAGGTTGGAGGCACTGTCAAACACCGGATTGAGCGCCTTGAGCCGGTTCACGGCCACGGCCCGGCCGACGCCGGTGTGCTTGTCGTTGGCCGCGTCGATCAGCAGCACGAATTCGTTGGGCTGGAAGGTTTCTCCCTCCACCAGCAGTTCCTTGCTCTGATACAGCCGGTCCACCTCGGCCGCCGATACCGTGAGCCTGCGGCAGCCGGTGTACAGCTGGTCGAAATCGGCCTTTTCCTTTTCAAAATCCTGCACCTCGATGCCCAGGGCATCGGCCTTGAGGCGGGCATTGATGTCCTTGGACACGAAAATCACCCGCTTGCCCTCGCGCAGCAGCCGATAGGCGGTGGCGATGATCCGGTTGTCCGGGATGTTGAGGTCAATGCAGGTGCCGCAGTCCTCCTCCTTTTCCATGGTGATCCACACCACGCCGCCGTCGCTGGTGGGCACCCCCTTGCCCAGGCTGCCCTGGCCGCGCAGCCGGTCGAGGCTGCGGATCACGCCGCGGGCGTTGCGGCCCAGTTCGTCGTTGTTCTTCTTGAATTTATCCAGCTCCTCGATCACCGTCATCGGCAGGACCACGGTATTGTCGGCAAAGCAGGTGATGGCGTCGCTGTTGTGCAGGAGCACGTTGGTGTCGAGGACAAAATATTTGGTGGCCATGCAACTCCCGGACGTTGAAAGGATGGATGAAGGTTTATTACAGGTCAAGGCTGGTGGTGTCGCGGTTGAGCACCTCGCACCCCTGGTCGGTGACGATCACCATGTTTTCCAGGCGGATACCGCCCCAGTCGGCCAGGTAGAGGCCGGGTTCGACCGTGACCACCATGCCGGCGCGCAACTGCTTGGTGCCGCGTGGCGACAGACGGGGTTCCTCATGGACCGCGATGCCCACTCCATGGCCCAAGCCGTGGCCAAAGACCGGGTAACCGGCGTCGATCAGCACCTGGCGCGCGGCCCGGTCGACCGCCGCCCCGGTCACTCCGGGACGAATGGCGGCGATGCCGGCCAGCATGGCCTGCCGTACCGCCCGGTGGCGGTCGATGAAGGTCTGGTCCGGCTTGCCGGCGACGAAGGTGCGGGTCATGTCCGAACAGTAGCCCCGGTACACCAAGCCCATGTCGATCAGCACCAGGTCGCCCGCCCGCAGCTCGCGGTCCGTGGGCACGGCGTGCGGTCGGGCGGCGTTGGTGCCGAAGGCGACGATGGTGTCGAAGCTCGGTCCTTCCGCGCCCATCTCCCGCATGGTCAGCTCCAGGGCCAGGGCAATCTCCCGTTCGGTCATCCCCGGTTCGATGGTGTGGTAGACCGACTGGAAGACTGTCTCGTTGAGGCGGGTGGACTGGCGGAGCACGTCCAGTTCGTGCTCGTCCTTGATCATCCGCATTTGCTCGACCAGGCCTCGTTCAGGCCGCAGGGTCAGCCCCCGTTTCTTGGCCAGGGCCGAAAGGCGGAGGAAGACGGAATGGAGAAAGTAGTCGCTCTCAAAGGCCAGGGTGCGCAGATCCAGTTTGCGCGCCAACTGCTCCAGCAGCGTGAGCATTCCCTTGCGGTACATCTCCACCTTGAACAGCGGCGCCTCGGCCTCGGCCTGGAGGGTGAAGCGCGAGTCGGTCAGCAGCAGGGGGCTCCCCGCCACGGGGATGAGCAGGAAACCCGCGCTCTCCTGAATGCCGTGATCCGGGGCGGTGTAGCCGCTCAGGTAGCGGCGGTTGTCCGGCTGGGAGACCAGCAGGGCGTCGATCCCCCTGCGCCGCAGGGTGTGCCGCAGGCGGGAGAGCCGGTCGCGGCCGGCATCACCATCCATCTCAGGCTCCGGTCCAGGCCTTGAGCTGGGCCTTGAACTGCTCCAGGGCTTGCCCGTACTGTCCGTCCAGATCAGCCTCCAGCCGGCTCCACTGCTCCTTGAATTGGGGCTCCATGGTTGGGTCGATTTTCATGCCGTCGGCCTTCAGCCCCTTGCGCATCAACAGCTGCTCGATCTGCATCCGCATCTGTTCCTTGAGCTGCTCGTAGAGCTGCTGGCGGTGCTGGCCGTATTGGGAGGCGATGGTCTGCAATTCGCGGCACAAGGCGGCAATGTCGGGGGTCCCCTGGTTGAGCTCGATCAGACCCTTGACCGCCTGCTCGATTCGTTTGATACCATCCTCGTCGCGGGGCAGAAAGAGGTTGCGCAGCAGGGCGGTCAGCATGCCTTTGCGGATCGATTCCCGCTGATCCGGCTCCTGCGCGGCCAGGACATCGGTGAGCGAATCCTTGGTGCCGTTCAGGTAGTCGGCGGTCAGCTGCATGCCTTTTTTCAGGTTTTCTTCGTGGCGCATCTCGTCCGGCGTGGCCATGCCCATGCGGGCGGCCCGTTCCATGACCAGGTCCATGGTTGATCGTATTCCAGCCATTGGTGGATTCTCCTCAAAAGGGTTGGTGGTGCGTGTGGCCCACGAATATAAACACTGTCGGTGGAAACTACAAGTTATGGCCGATGGATCAGGCGGGCGGCGAAAAAACCGTCCATCCCATCAGCGGGGTTGGGTTGAAAAAAACCGGCGGCATTGACCAGCCGCCGGGCGTTTTCGGGCAGGAAAGCGGCTGCGTGTTCCAGCGCGAAACAGGGACAGCGTTCGATGAACAGCCGTACCGTTTCCCGGTTCTCCTCGGGCTCGAGCGAGCAGGTGGCGTAGACGAGCACGCCGCCGGGCTTGAGCAGGGTGGCGGCGATTTCCAGCAGATGGACCTGGGTTTGCTGGTATGGGGTCAGGTCCTCGGGTTGACGGTTCCAGCGGATGTCGGGCTGGCGGCGGATCACCCCGGTACCCGAGCAAGGGGCGTCGATGAGGATGGCGTCAAAGGGTTGGGGCCGGGTGGCGGCATACGCCCTGAGGTCGGCGCGTACCGGCAGGGCCTGGGCGTTGTGGCCGAGACGGCGCAAGTTGTCCCGCAGCAGCCGATACCGCCGGCTGTCCGGTTCCACGGCCACGATCGCCCCGTCCGACGGCAGCATCTCGGCCAGGTGCGAGGTCTTGCCGCCCAGGCCGGCGCAGCCGTCGAGGATGCGGCAGCGGGCGGGCAGGGGACCGGTCAGCAGGCTGGCCAACTGCGCCGCCTCGTCCTGCACCTGGAAATGGCCCTGTTGGTATCCCGGCAGGGCGGCCACCGCCCCGGGAAAGGTATCGATGATCAGGGCCACGGGACTGAAAAAGCCGTTGCGTGCCATGATCCCGCTCTTTTCCAATAATGCCTTGAGCAGCGGGCGGCTTGTCTGTCGACGATTGACCCGCAGGGTCAGCGGCGGCTCGATGTTGTTGCAGGCGCAGATCGCCCGCGCCGTGGCCTCTCCGAACTCGGCCCGCCAGCGGTCCACCAGCCAGATCGGATGGTTGAGGATTGGCGGCTCGGCCTGGGTCATTTGTTCGGGGGTGGGCAGTTGTGTTCGCTGCCTGGCCACCGCCCGGAGAATCCCGTTGACAAAACCGATCAGCCAGGCGGGTTGGCTGGCGGCCTTGAGGGTGTTGACCGTGGCGTTGACCGCCGCCGATTCGGGAATGCGGCTCAAAAACAGCAGTTGATAGACGCCGATGCGCAAGGTCATCAGGGTGCGCGGTTTCATCTTGCGCAGTGGATGCTTGGCAAAGGTGCGGAGGATATGGTCAAGGTACTCTTTCTGCCGCAGCACCCCATAGATCAAGGTTTTGACCAAGCCGCGATCGATGTCGGGCAACTGTTCGATGGCCGTCTGGAAAAGCGGGTCAATGGAGTTGTGGGTGGTGGCCCACAGGCAGAGCACCTCGACGGCAACGGCACGGGGGGAGGCTGGGAGGACGGTCATGATTGTCGGTGCACACAGAGAGATTGTTTCAATATCCTGAAATGTTATACGGAAAAAATCGGCGTGAAAGCCGGCCCCCTGTACTCTGCCATGGTCGGCATGAATTGCAACGAATTTCCACCCATCGCTGCCGCGAGGAACTGGACACGGCTTTGTTGTGCCCGGATGTTTTAATGCCCACGGCTCATAGGTTGTCTTTCCTCCTTGACAGCCAAAAGCCGGGTAAGGTAAATAGGACGACGCATTGATGCCGGAGTGGTGAAACTGGTAGACGCACTGGACTCAAAATCCAGCGGGGGCGACCCCGTGTCGGTTCGATTCCGACCTCCGGTACCAGAAAATTCAAGGGCTTACAGAGATCGACTCTGTAAGCCCTTTTTTATTTGCTTGCATAACCTTCACATGCACATGGAGGCATTTTCCCCTCCCGTCTCAATATCCCACATGTAAGTGTAGCTGGCGCCAACCTTTCCTTGCAACCGCTTCAAGGCATAGCAGGATGCATCCGGGGTACCTTGATTAACGAATAATTTGGTATTCTGTCCCCAAAATTCTGTCCCCAAAATTTCCAAATCTATTGAATAAAACGCTTTAAGCGGTTCACAATCTTTTCAAGCCACCGGCTTTGCTGGTAGTGACCGACTGCATTTGACTCAGGGCTACATTCTAAGCCTTGAGGCGATCTTTGTTGTCTTCAATAGTCATGACAATCCAAGCACCTGCTTGGCGGTACTCAGTCCGTCATGTATGGCGCTCACTTTGGATATTCTTTCCAGGAGCGCATCCGGCAATGAAGACGAGGAACATTGCAAGGCAAATCAGTTTAGGCGGCATGGGATGTATTCTCAAAGATTTTTCCGGCACCGTGAAGAGAAAAAAAGGACCCTTTTTCTTGAACAGTTGCCGTTTTGGGACCTGTTTTCTTCTCCGTTTGATTATTCTGGTCATGTTCAAGCTTTCGTTTTTTTTCAAGCTCTTCCATTTCCTTTTCTATTTTTTCTTGCCTCTCCTTGTTCTTCTGCGTTTCCTCAGGTGTTAGCGGTGTGCGCTCAGGCGGAGATTTAGAGATATCAACCCGCGGCGCTGCGGTGCATGCGGTGTGTCCCAGCACAAATGAAACGGTTGTAAACATGGCGAGCAAGCAGCACAGGATCTTGACATTCATTTCCCTTCCATCTCCTCTCATTGCGTCCCCAACACCTCGCTGGTCGCGATTCGATTCATGTTGAATGATACCAGTTTGGCATCATTTCAAAGTATTATATCTGTCGATTGAAAAAAGAAAACCGGGAAGTGCTGGCGGCACTCCCCGGTTTCAATACATGCCGCCAAGAACTCATCAGCGAAATTGATGAACCCCGATCCCTTCATGCCGCATGAAATCACGACTTGAAGAAATATCGAGAGGCGCGTAATTCAGTTGACCGGGTCGATTTTTTATATTTTTTTCAAAGACGGCACGAACGTGCAGCCGAGGAGCAAGGTATATTGAAAAAGTTGACTGGCGAAAAAAAAGAAACCAGATTCAATTGATCGGATTCTCGTTCTTGAGGTGCATCATGAGAATATTGCGCTGACCTGGCCATGGAGAAACTCATGGCCAATATCGAAGTTCCTGCTCCTTTCAAGGCGCTCCTTTCAGGGTGGTCTTTGATTGTGGTCGTTCTCTCGGTTGCTGGGTACTCGTTTCGTTGGAATTACTACTATAATTTCGGATTACAGAGTCTTGTCCTTTCCGCGCCTCTTGAGAGCCTGCCCGTATACGCGATCGAGATTGCCCGAAATCCCAGGTTTTTCATCGATCTCCTGCAACTAGGATTGGTGTATCTTCTCCCCTGTCAGCTCACCTTGCTTGCGCTGCGCAGGGCAGCCGATGTCGAGAATGAGAAAATCCGCACGGCAACGCGTTTTGTCGTGCACGCGCTTGCCCTCGATAAACCGCTCCTGGTCGATGCCCTGCTTGCTCTTCTCCTTTTGATCGTTGCTTTTCAGGCCGGCGGTGAAGCCGGGTACCGGGCCTACCTGACCAACGCGGCAGAGGGGACGTCCCGGCTTCCAAAGGTGACCGTCATTTCCCGCATTGACTCCAAGCTGCCGTTTATTGGCTGTAATACCAGCACGTTCAAAAAAAGTGATCCGTCCATGACTCCCCGGTTTGTAGGAGAGCCAAGCGTGATCGATTCGCTGATGGCCGGCAAGGCGTGTACTTCCGAGCAATGGAGTTGGCGATTGTTACTCCGTGACGAAAAGTTCGTTTATTTGTTTGCCACAGTCAAAGATCCAAAGGAGCGGCCAGAAACCCTTGTCCTCCCCAATAGCGAGGACATAACCCTTGTCTTTCGATAGGAGGAGGTATGAGGCGCGTGTTTTTTCTATTGGTTGTTGCCGTACTGATAGGCGGAGGCGGGGTAACATGTGCACGCGGCGCGGGCCTTGGTGACAAGGCTGAATCGCCGGTCCCATGCATCGATACGACGGACGATTTGACCATCTGGATCCAGGTGGCTGGAAACGAGACGATGCCACCGCAAAGGGTATACGGCAAATTCACATCATGGGACCCGCAGACGACAACGATCGGTTTCCAATCGGCGCTGTCGCAAACGATTGAACAGATCCCCCTCAAGTCCATTCGCCTTGAGCCAAGCAGGCCGCATCCCGCGGCTCAGGTAGCCCTACCGACCTTGGTGTCGCGCGGTATTGTTTCTCGAACCTACCCGGCGTCCGAACTGAGCGTTGTCGACGGCGTTCTCAAGTTTCCTGAGTGCCGTTTCATGTCCGGCGATCACCGGCTCGTTTTTGCAGGCGCCCTCACCGTTGCTGGTGGGGAAATACATCTTCAAGGCGAGGTGTTCGAGGCCGTACCTCCACGCGGTGGTGACGGGAGGAGCACTGGCCCCAAGGGAGGGTGAGGCGTTGAGCTTGCCCTAAGCAAGGGGCGGACCGCCTTTTTGCATTCGAGTAAGCGTTCCTCTGGCTAGGGTGACCGAAGGCGGTTGACTGTCGAAGATGCGGCGGTCAGCACAACCAGGGGCTCAGACGCACGTTGCCCCGGCAGACGGGCAGTGGTTGGAGTCCTTCTACACGGGTGCGTCGTCCAGGGCACCCTGGGCGCATCCAAGGAAACCTATTCTATGCACAGGCATTCACGGCGAATCGCCATGTCAGGACTGCATATTCTTCCCGTGCTGTTCCTGCTGTCCTCGTGTTTCGTCCAGGGCGGCATGACCCAGGCCGCAGATCGCCAACAAGCCCCAATCCGGACCATCAAGGTGGTGATGGACAACAATTACCCACCTTATAGCTTTCTTGGCGGCGAGGGCGTTCTCCAGGGAATCGTTGTCGACCAATGGCGGCTTTGGCAGCGGAAAACCGGGATACGGGCCGAACTGACCGGCCTGGAGTGGGCCGAGGCGCAGCGGCGGATGGCAGCGGGCGAATTCGATGTGATCGACACCATCTTCCGCAATGAAAAACGCGAAAAACTCTACGATTTCACCCGGCCCTACGCGGACATTGCGGTGCCGCTGTTTTTCCATGCCGATATTTCGGGCATCAGCGGGCCGGAGGATGCGGTGGGGTTCATGGTGGCCGCCAAGGCCGGGGGCAATGTCCTCGATGTGCTCCGGCGCCACGGCATCACCGATATCGTCGAATACCCCAGCTACGAAAAAATCGTTGAGGCCGCCCGGGACGGCCGGGTCAAGGTGTTCACCGTCGACCGGCCTCCGGCCTTGTATTATCTGCATAAAATGGGAATTCTCCACCGTTTTCGCGAGACGCCACCACTGTATAACGGGGAATTTCACCGGGCGGTGAAAAAGGGGAACCTCTCGCTTTTGGCCGAAGTACAAAAGGGATTTGACCTGATCTCCGAGCAGGAACAGCGACAGATCGACCGGAAGTGGCGCGGTTTGCCGCTGCTCGGTCCTGAGTGGACCAGGACCCTCCTCCTCGGTGCGGCCCTGGTTTGTCTGCTGGTCCTGTGTTTGTTTTTCTGGAATTACGGCCTGCGCAAGGCCGTGGCACGGCGCACCCGTGAACTGAAGATCAGCGAGGAAGGATTGCGGCAGAGCGAATCCCGGATGCGCGCCGTGACCAACGCCGCCATGGATGCCATTGTCATGGTCGATCATCGGGGGATGATCAGCTATTGGAATCCCGCCGCCGAATCGATCTTCGGCTATGCAAGCGAGGAGGTGCTGCATCGTGACCTGCATCAACTCATCGCCGATCAACGGGACCGTGCCGCCCATCGCGAGAACCTGGTCCATTTCAGTCGGACCGGGCAGGGCAATGCCGTGGGGCGGATGCTTGAGCTGAGAGCCCGACACAAGAACGGCCATGAAATCGTCATCGAGCTGTCGCTTTCCGCCATTCGCGTGAAAGACGAGTGGCATGCGGTCGGCATCGCCCGGGACATCACCGAGCGCAAACAGTTGGAGAACGAGCGGAAAAAATTGCAGGAACAGTTGGTGCAGTCGCAAAAGATGGAGGCCATCGGCACCCTGGCCGGAGGCGTGGCCCATGATTTCAACAACATGCTGGGGGTGATTCTCGGTTACACCGAAATGGCCCTGGCCAGGACGGCGACCGCCGATCCGCTGCGCGATTGTCTCCAACGGGTGTACGACGCGGCAAGGCGCTCGGCCGACATTACCCGTCAGCTGTTGGCCTTTGCCCGCAAACAGACCGTCATGCCCAAGGTCCTAGACCTGAACAAGACGGTGGAGGGGCTGCTCGGCATGTTGGAACGGCTCATCGGCGAGGATGTCGAGCTGCTCTGGCAGCCGGGCGCGGCGGTGTGGCCGGTGCTGATGGATTCCTCGCAGATCGATCAAATCTTGGTCAATCTCTGTATCAATGCCCGGGACGCCATGGCTGGAGGCGGACGGATCATCATCCGGACCGGCAACGTTGTTCGCGACGAGGGGGACGACTCGCGGCAGGCGGGGCTTGTCCCCGGCGAATACGTGCTGCTGTCGGTCAGCGACAACGGTTGCGGCATGGACCAGGAAACGCTGTCCCATCTGTTCGAGCCGTTTTTCACCACCAAGGCGATGGGACGGGGCACCGGGCTAGGGCTCGCCACCTTGTATGGCATTGTCAAACAGAACAAGGGAATGGTCGCTGTGTCCAGCGAACCGGGCCAGGGGACGACCTTCACCATGCACTTCCCCCGATACCGATCCGGGCATGAGGAGGGCGAGCGGGCGGAAGAGGAGAGGGCCATGGCCACGGCGCACGGCAGCGAAACCATTCTCCTGGTGGAAGACGAGCCGTCGGTCCTGCAGTTGACCAAGGAGATGCTCGCGCTCCTCGGCTATACGGTCTTGCCTGCCGCCACCCCGGCGGAAGCCATCTACCTGGCACGGGAACATGAAGGGACGATCCACCTGTTGCTGAGCGATGTGATCATGCCGGAGATGAACGGCCGCGACCTGGCCACCCATTTGTCAGCGTTTCATCCCCGGATGGTATGGTTGTTCATGTCTGGTTATCCCGCCGATGTCATCGCCCATCGTGGCGTGCTCGACACGCATGTCCACTTCATCCAAAAACCGTTTACTGCCGGAATGTTGGCCGCCAAGGTGCGCGCGGTCTTGGACGGCGCTGATTCCGCGGCGAACCTCGGCAAGACCTGAACATGCCTGACCGATCCCGCATCCTCTCCGGCAAGCGCTTCTGCCTGGGTTTTGCGGCGGCACAGTGAAAGAGGAGAGGAGGCGGCGTTCAAGTCGTTGGCCGAGGATCAATGCGAACCCCTTTTGCGGAGGAGGGTGCATGACAGAGAAAAAGAGCTGGGACAACATTCCGTCCCTGGAAGGTTTGTCGGTGGATTGGGACTACCAGTCAGAGCATGCCGCCGATCAGCGGCACTCCGTGCGCATGGACGGCAAGGCGGTGTGCGGCCTGTTCGAGCTCAAGGAGATCGGGGTGAAAATTGCCACCGCCAGGGAAGCGTATGTCGGCCAGCTGCTCGATCTCGGCACGGGCGGGGTGTCGGTGCGTATGTCGACGCCGCTGGATCCTGGGGTGCCAGTCAAGTTCGGCTTTTTCCTCGGGACGATGAAGATCCTCGCCAAGGGCGTGGTCAAGCACTGTCAAAACCAGGGCGAACAGTTTCGGGTCGGGATCGAGTTTGTCGACCTCGACCCGCAGGTGGCGGGCTATGTCGCCGAACTGCACGCCTCCAAGGTGTTTGGCCACCGTATCTGACCCCCCGCTCAGTGGCCGGGAGAGGAGGTTTCCGGAAGAGCCACCTTGCCCGTCGAGCCCTCGGGCGGATCGCACTCGAAATCTCCCAAGGGCCGTTTGAAGGTATAGGTGGCCGGTGCGGCAACCAAGCTGTCCCATGCCTGGTCGGTATTGCCGCCCAGGGCGGAAAAGGGCGAGGAGACCAGAAAGACGGCGAATCCGGCCACCGTGGCCGCGATGCCCACTGGCCGGGCCAGGGCGATATCCGCGGTCATCAGGTCCGGATCGGTCCGCGCCTTATCGGAACAGTCCATGGCCAGCGCCGGTTCCGTCGTGCAGGCAAGCGCGACAGCGGTGAGGCACGTCCAGATCACTTTTTTCCCCTGATTGTTGCCCATAGCCTTTCCTCCGGTGAAGGGAACCGTCGTTGTCGTTGAACGCCTGGCTCAACAAAAGTGTAATGAAAACATGTGCAAATCCGCCCGTTGCCGCAATGGGCGCAGAGCAGGGCGGCGGGTGTCCCCGCATGAACGGTTGATTTTCTCACCCGGCTACCGCGATTGTTCGATCGCCATGGCGACAACGGCACGCTCCTCAATCTTACTCTTTATCCCGCTGGACGTTTGACCGCGTTATCGCCGGCGACCTCCGCCTCCACCCCTGCGGTCAAAGGATCGCGGGGCCGGGGTACTGCGAACCTGACTGGCCCGAGCACTCTGGGCATTGCCCCATTGCCGCGCACTGGCCTGCCGCTCCAGGGTGCGGGAATCAATACCGGCCTGCGGCGTCGGCCGTGACCAGCCGCCACTGCCGCCGCGTTGGCTCCAGTTGCCGTTGCTGTCCTTCTTGTAGACGTGGCCGTTGCGGCCGGCATAGACATTGCCTTCCGGGCCCTTGACCACGGCGCCCTGGCCGCGCCGGGTATCCCAGGCCACGGCGCCGGTGCCCTCGCTGGTCTTGACCCCGGCCGCCTGGCCACGGACGGTGGAACGGGAACCGCCCTTAACCGATTTATCGCCCTTTTCCGCATAGAAGCGGCTGGCCGAGCCGCGCGGGGTGCTGACCGTGCCGCGTTCCGCATAGCCACCGGTATTCGGGTTATAGGCCTGACGGTACGATGCGCTGCCGCCGGGCCCATAGACATAGCCGCCCCGGGTGTAGGTGCCGGTGTTGGCGTTGTAGGTGGCTCCCCGGCCGGCCCCGCCATAGGGACCATAGGCCCGGGTCGCGGCATACGAGCCGCCCGGTCCATAGGCGCCGTAATGGGAGACATAGCCGCCATAGCCATGGTTGTACACTGCGGCGCGGCCATAGGAATAGTAGGGGGCGGGATAATAGTGGTGGTGATCCCAATCCTCCCAGTTGTCGATCAGGGCCGCGGTCAACAAGCCCATGCCGAACATCACCACCCCTGTGGTGGCGACATATTCGCCGCTGTAGCCGGAGGTTTGATTGTAGACCACGGTGGAGGGGGTGGACTCCTGCACGGTCACATAGGTCACGTTGTGGGCCGGATGAGTAGCGGGAATGGCGTAGATGGCCGGTGGCACCGAGGTGCAGTAGACCCAGGGGCCATTGGGCGACGAGCTGGTCAGCCAGGTGCCGTTGCTGCACCAGTAATAGGCGTTGTCCACCAGAAAGATCTGGCTGGGCGTGTTGACCGCGGACTGGACACTGGTCCCCTGAATGGGAGCAAACTTCGGTTCGCCGCTGTATTGGGCCGTCGCCTGCACTGGGCCGGCCGCCACCTTGGTGCTGGTCGGCACCGAGGCCAACAGGATGGCATCCTTGGCCTCGCGGGTTCCGGGCACCGAGGCCTTGACAAAGGCCGCGTCGCTGTCTGTCGGGATATGGGCGAAATCAACGGGCAGATCCAGGCTGGCCGGGGTCCAGGGCCCATCCAAGGACTTGGCGCGAAACCAACGGCCAGCCACCAGGAAATAGAACTGCGCTTCGCGACTGTGGAGGAAAAGCGGGCTGCCGGTGTTGGCCACCTGCAGCAACGCGGTGGCGGGGACAGGGGTGTAGCGCGGCTCTCCTTCGATCAGGATCAGCTCGGCCGGTTCGGTGGCGGCAAAGACCACCGGGACCTCGCTCCCGGTCTTGCCGGGAATGTTGGTGCGCACCTCGGCCCAATTCTCCGTATCCGGCAGGGTGGACATGACCTGTGGCAACGTTTTGACCGCGGTCCACGGGCCGGCCAAGGGGTCCTTGGCGGTCAGCCATTGGTTGCCATCGAGGAGGAAATACTGCTGGCTTGCGGTATCAAAAAAGATATCCCAGTTGGCATTGACCGCGAACATCAGGTCGGTGCGATTGGCGTCCACCGGCTTGAAGGCGGGCTTGCCCATGAACATGACCAGAATGGCCGGCGTGCTGCTGTGGAAGATCCTGGGCGGCTGAATGTTGACCTCGACCGGCTTTTGCCGCATGTGCTGTTCCGGCTCCAGGTAGGCCAGCACCCGGTCCAGGGAGACCACGGTCACCTCTTTTCGCGGCAGCAACGTATTGACCACCGCGCTCAGGCGGGCGGCCTCGGTCTCGGGGATGTTGGCAAAACGGAGTTCGCGCCGCACCGGCCGGGCCACCACCTCGCGGGTGGAGTGGTCGACGGTGGTGTTGGCCTCCACCTCGGCCACGCCGAACCGCTCCTTGGCCTCGGCACCCTCCTTGACGCTGATGGCGCAACGGAACTGGAGCGTGGCGTAGTTGTTCCAGGAATCGACCTGGGGCTGGTAGACGGTGAGCCGCTTGTCGTCGCGCTCGATGATCCGGGGCCAGCCGGAATCGCCAGCGGCGGTCTGGGGTTGCGCCCCGCAGGGGAACGGCGCGAGCATGAGCAGCAGGAGGAGCGAACACAGGACAACAGGGTATCTCATGGCCATTTCTCCAATAAAAGGATGAAGAAGACAACCTCCCTTCGCCGAAGGGTGGTCATTGCAGGACAACTACACGGTCATGGCTGTGCCGGATTCAACATTCGCGGGACAAAGGGAGGGGAACGAGAGGAACACAGCCAGAACGACGATGCACGGTTGCATGACATCTCCTTCCAGGCTTAGCCTGATGCAGAGCGATTTTTCACAGCGGCGGGGGCGGCAAACGGTCTGTCCAGTCCCTCCTGCCGCACGTGCACAATCTTTCAACTAGCGAGCTGCTCGTCAGAATGAATCAATAAAATCAATACAATTCCCTGGTTGCCACGACAAGAGAAATAATGAGGCGGGAAAATATTTTCCGTTCCCGAGGGGCGAGGTTTCCCGCATACGGCAAACCGGCAGCCGGGCTGCCGCCACACCGATCAGGTTTCGCTGACCGGAGGCTGCGTTGGCTCGGAGAGGCGGCGCTTGATGGCCTCCAGTTCCTCCAGATGTTCGAAGAACAGGTCGACAATCTGCGGATCGAACATGCCGCCGCGTTCCCGTTGGATGAACTGGAGCACCTTTTCCCGGGGCCATGGCTGTTTGTAAACCCGGCCCAGGGATAGGGCGTCAAAAACATCGGCCACGGCGCAAATCCGTGCCAGCAGATTGATTTCCTCCCCCCGCAACCCGGCCGGATAGCCGGTACCGTCCCACCGCTCATGGTGCTGGAGGGCGATGGTGCGGGCGCTGGCCATGAGCTTGCGGTCCGAGGTGTTGAGGATGCGTTGGCCAATGACCGTATGGTGCTTGATCTGCTCGAATTCCTCGGTGGTCAGCCTGGCCGGCTTGTTGAGAATGGCATCCGGAATGCCGATCTTGCCAATATCGTGCATGGGCGCGGCGGCTTCGAGCAGGGCGATCTCCTCCTCGCTCAGGCCGTATGCGCGGCCCAGCAGGGCGGCATAGGCGGCCACCCGGCGGACATGGTTGGCGGTATCGCCCGAGCGGGATTCGATCACCTCGCCCAGGGTGGAGAGAAGCTCGAGCTGGGTTTCGATCATTTCCCGATTCAGAGTCAGGATCTCGGCGTTGCCGCGGTTGATGGTCCGCTGCCTGAACACATTCTGGATCAGGAGGACGATGATCAGGCCGAGAACGGCGATGATCGCCAGGGCCATGAGGATGGCCGAACGATGGAGTTCGAAATAGGATTGGGGCCGGTCGAGGAGCGCGGCATCCGCCGGCAGGCGGGACAGGGGGATGGCGAACCGTTGCAGCGCGGGATAGTTGTAGGTGTGTCGGTTCACTTCGGTGAGCTGGTCGTAGAGGGCAGGGGGATGGCCGCCGGCCAGACGTTCCAGCAGGGTCTGCGCCGCTTTGTGGCCGTGGCCGAAGGCGCTGGTGACGCAGCCGCCGACCGCTCCGGAACGCAGCTGGAAATCCCAGGCCACATAAACCGGTACCGGCGAACTGGCGGCCAGGGCCCGCGGCATCTCCTCGGCGGTGAACACCCGGCCGGCGGCATCCTGGAAATAGACCAGCAGGTAGAAAAGTTCCCCCGGAGTCCGTTTCTCCGCAAACGCCAGCAAATCCCTGCCGGTCATCGGCGGCAGGATCTCCACCGCCACCCGATCGCGCAACGGCCGCACCTGTTCGGCAAAGGCCTGGCGGATCACCTGGCCGGTGAGTGTATGGTCCACCGCGACGAAAATTTTCCGGGTGCCCGGATTCTGTTGCAGGGCGGCGTCGAGCGTTTCCCGGTGCGCCACCCGTTCGATGATGATGTGCATGTCGCTGGCGTTGACGGGAACCGATCGGGGATCGTTGATGCCGCAGGCAACGATGGGGACGTGGGGAAAGAGATCCTGCCGGTGGCGGGCCACCAGGTCCAGGGCGTGGTCATCGGTGAGGATGACCCCGTCGAACTGAGTGCCGCTATATTTCTCCCGGTAGAGGGCGAGCAAGCGTTCGATATAGGCGGGCGAATCGTGATGTTTGGCATCCATGTATTCCACCCGGTAGCGGGCCTGGATTTCCGGTGCTTGCAGGACCGACAGGATGCCGGTATGCAGATCCCTGGTCCAGGAAAAATCCGGGGCATAGGAATGGAGCACCAGTACCCGTGGCCGGAGAGATGTGGCGTCGGCCGCCACCGAGGCCGGCAGCAGGGCGAGCAACATCGGCAGCACTGTGGCGAGGAGGCGAGACCATCGAAGGGAAAAAGGTGGGCTCATCGTTGGCGATTCCCGGCCTGGAGTTGGCCTGCCAGTTCCGCCGTCGGCAGGATTACGGCAAGAGGCTGGAAACGGTTGCGCCGATCATCGGCATGCATGAAATATAAATATTGTACCCATGTTGCTCCATAGTGAACAAGAGCAATTCTCATCGTTCATCCTGCTGATCCGTTGATTTGGGTGGCCTTGAGGAAAGAGCACTCGAGCCCGGTCACGGCGTTGTCTGAGGCTGTGCGCGGACGGATAGCCATCAAGAGGAACAGGCCATGATGCCGATAGATGTTCTGCTCAACCGTATACAGTGGGACCGGGACTTCGGCTGGGCCGAGTTTTCTATCGGTTATGAAGACCGCGTGGCGGCGGCGATCCTTGTCGTCCCCCTGCACCAGGTGGTGCGCATACCGGGAGACCGTTTTTCGGTGCGGATCGTCGATGGGGAGGGCGTGTGGCATCGGGTGCCGCTGCACCGGATCAAGCAGGTGTACCGCAACGGCGAGCTGATCTGGCAACGGCCCCGGTGCCGGCTTTTCCCCGGAGCGTGACCAGGGGCACGCGTAACACGCCACCGTTTCCCTCCGGGAAAAAGGAGGGCGGGGTTAGGCCGGCAGCAGCTCGCGCCAGTCGGCAAGCAGGTAGAAGGGGAAATGGGGCCAGGTGTGGACCGTGCCGCAGCCCTTGCCCCAGGCGCGCATCTGGTTGCGGCCGGAAAAGATTCGGTCGCGGCTGGTGATGATCTTGTGGTCATAGAGGTCGGCCGCCGGACCGGCTTGGGTAAAGGCGTCGCGGAAGGCGGCCATCTCCTCGCGCAGGGCGGGTAGGTCGCGCTGCGGCCGAGTGGCCAGGAAACGGGCGAGCTGGTGGTCGTCGTCGAACATGTTGCGGTAGAAGCTGTCCAGCACCTCCTGGCTGAAATGGTCGAGCATCTCGGCGTAGTTGTCCGACGGGATGCCGCGCTGCTGGTCGATCGGCGTCAGGGTACCGCCAAGAGCGGTGCGTGAGGCAAAGGCTGTGGGCCGGTCGGCCAGCAGATGGGCCGCCACCCACACCCCCATGGACCAGCCGATCAGGTGCAGCCGCTGGTAGCCGGCAAAGGGGGCGAGGTCGATCGGTGCCAGCTGTCGGTAGTCGTGGAACAGGCAGACATCGTGGGCCGCCGCCTCCAGACCGTCAAAGGGAGTCGGGTCCATGCCCCAGCCGCTGAAAAAGAGGATGCATTCCCGGTGCGGCCCGCGCTTGAGCCAGTCGCTACGCATGGTCGGCCTCCTCCAGGGCGGTTTTGATAATCGCGGGCAGCGGCGCCAGTTGCTCCCAGTCCATGGCCGCGTTGAGCGACAGCCGCAGGCGCGAGGTGCCGGCCGGCACCGTGGGCGGCCGGACTGCCTTGACCCAGTAGCCGGCCTCGCAGATGCGCTCGGCCGCGTTCACGGTCCGGGCGGCGTCGCCGACCAGCACCGGCACGATGTTGCTGCTGCCGTCGGTGCGCAGGCCGAGGCCGCGCAGGGCTTCGCGGAAACGGGCGGCCAGCTGGTCGACCTTGGCCCGCTGCTCGCGCATCAGGGGGATGTGGCGGAGCACGAAGCACAACCAATGGACCGATACCGGCGGCAGGCCGGTGCTGAAGATCTGCGAGCGGGCGGTATTGAGCAGGTAGTCGATCAGCAGGCGCGAGCCCACCACAAAGGAACCCTGGCCGCCGAAAGCCTTGCCGAAGGTGCCGGTGAGGATCTCGATCTGCCGGTGCACTCCCTGTTCCTCGGCCAGGCCGAGGCCGTTGTCGCCGCGGATGCCGACCCCGTGCGCCTCGTCGACGTAGAGCGCGGCCCGGAAACGGTCCTTGATCCGCACCAATTCGGCCAGATCGGCGGTGTCGCCGTCCATGCTGAAGATTGATTCAGTGACGATGATCACCTGGCGAAATCGGGCCCGGTCCTTGGTGAGCACCTGCTCGACCGCCGCATAATCGAGATGCGGGTAGCGGATGACCTTGGCCCGCGACAGGCGCATGCCGTCGATCAGGCTGGCATGGCAGAGTTTGTCGGCCAGGATCAGATCCTGTTTGCCGGTCAGGGCCGGCAGCAGGCCGATGTTGATGTGGTAGCCCGAATTGAACACCAGGGCCGCCTCGGCCTGGTACAGGGTACAGAGCAGTTCCTCCAGCCGGGCATAGGGCAGGGTGTTGCCGGTCATCAACCGTGAGGCGGTACTGCCCAAGCCGTAGCGTTCCAGCAGGGTGTCGCTGTTCTGCTCGCTGTAAAAGGCCTGGAGCAGCTCCCGATTGGTGGCCAGGCCGAGGTAATCGTTGCCGGCGAGGTTGAGATAGCGGCGGCCGTCAATGTCGATCCGGCCACGGTCGAGGTGGGTGACCGGCACCAGTTGGCGCCGCTGCCCCTGGCGCTCGATCTCGGCCAGCGCTTCGCTTAGAGAAGGGTCGAGAACGGACATGGGGTTATTCCACGAGTTGGCTGTACAGGCTGTCGCTGAAGCCGACCAGCAGCCGGTCGCCGATCCGCAGGGTGGGGGCGCGCAGGTTGCCGGTTCGGCCCAGGGCCTGGGCAAGAATCGCTTCTTTGCTGTCGGTGCGCGGATCGAACACTTGATAGGTCTTGCCCTTGGCCACCAGGATCTCCCGGGCGCCGGCCAACAATTTCCAGGCCTCCTCGCCAGCGAGCGATTCCTTGCGGGCATCGGCAACCCGTTCCGGGGGCAAGGTATGACGGTTCAGCACATCCTGTGCCTTGGCGCACGAGGCTCAGCCTTTTCTCAAATAGGCCCATTCAATCTGCATACATCCTCCATTGGCTCCAGAAAACGGGGCAACAGTGCAACAACGTGGCAAACAGCGCATCATTATAGTCCCGGATGGCCGGGATCACCACTTTTTTTCCAGAGAAAGGGCTGCGCCCGGGTGGTTTACCCCACCCGGTTGCCGAGACAGGCATCGGTTTCCAGGGCGGCCCGGATCCAGGGATGGTCAAGCGGCACGGTCTTGCGCTTGCCGACCACCTGGGCGAGGTCCACCAGTTCGGTGGATTCGCCCTTGACCGCGACCATGCAGCCGAATTGCCGTTCATTGACCGCGGCCACGCAGGCGGAACCGAGCCGGGTGGCCAGGATACGGTCGGCGGCCGTGGGGGTGCCGCCGCGCTGCAGATGGCCGAGGATGGTCACCCGGCTTTCCAGTCCGGTGAGGGCCTCCAGCTGGGCCGAGAGCCGCAGGGTGTTGGTGGCGTGGTTGGCCTGAAAGGCGGCCAGGGCGGCGGCGGCCTTTTTCTGCTTCTTGTCGTCCTTGAGCGCCGCCTGTTTCTTGTCCTGCAGCCGCGCCAGCTCCTTGGCGTCCTCCAGCGCCAGGGCGCCCTCGGAAACGGCAACAATGCTGAAGTTCTTACCCCGGTGCCGCCGCCTGCGGATCGCCTCGGCCACCTGGGTAACGTCGTAGGGGATCTCGGGGATGAGGATCACGTCGGCGCCGCTGGCCAGGCCGGCGCCCAGCCCCAGCCAGCCGGTGTTGTGGCCCATGATCTCGACCACGATGATCCGGTGGTGGCTGTGGGCGGTGGAATGGAGGCGGTCGATGGCGTCGGTGGCGATCGACAGGGCGGTGTCGAAACCAAAGGTGATGTCGGTCATGGCCACGTCGTTGTCGATGGTCTTGGGCAGGGTGATGACATTCACCCCGGCCTGGGCCAGCCGATAGGCGTTTTTCTGGGTGCCGCCGCCGCCAATGCAGATCAGGGCCTCGAGGTTGTGGCGGTGGTAGTTGTCGATCATCACCTCGGTCATGTCCTGGACCTTGGAACCGACCGGCATCTTGTGCGGCTTGTCGCGGCTGGTGCCGAGGATGGTCCCGCCCAGGGTGAGGATGCCGGAGAGGATCTCGCCCTCCAGGTGAACGGTACGGTTCTCCATCAGGCCGCGAAAGCCGTCGCGAAAACCGATCACCTGCATGTTGTAGGCGTTGAGCGCGCTCTTGCCGATGGCCCGGATGGCTGCATTGAGACCGGGGCTGTCGCCGCCGGCGGTCAGGACGCCGATGCATTTTCCCATGGATGTTCCTCCGCGATTCCCTTGATGGCACCTTGTCGTTCCCTGTTTTTAACCATATCGACATCCGGGGCGCAACAATCCTCATCAAATCCTAACCGAGGCCGAACCTGTCTTTAACATGGCACCGATACCTTTCCCTCAGTTACGGCGGGATGGGCCCGCCGGCCTCTGATGGAGTGTGCATGTCACCCCTGCTGCTGATCACCATTGTTTTTCTCCTGTCGTCCCTGGCCTTCTGGCTGGGCAAACGGCGCGCCCTCGTCCTCGCCGGCCGTGGGAGCGGTGTGCGGATGCACTCCCGGCCCGGCTATTACGGTCTGCTCACCGGTCTGTGGTGCGGCCTGCCCGCCCTGCTGGTGATCGTCGCCTGGCAGCTGCTGGCCGAACCCCTGCTCACCCGTTTGGCCATGGACAGCGTGGTGGCCGCCAAGGGGTCGCTGAGTCCGGAACAGCTGGGCCTGCTGACCAACGACCTGCGGAACCTGGTGGCCGGCAGACCGCTCGGCCTGGCGGTCGATCCGCTGCTCCAGGCCGCCGCTGACCGCTATCTGGGCATGGAACGCATCAGCGACCTGGCTCTGGCGGCGACGGCCCTGGCCGCCGGCCTGATTGGCGCCTCGGTGCTCCATGGCCGCATCCGGCCGGGTCTGCGGGCGCGCAACCAGGTCGAGCTGGCGATCGAAATCGCCCTCATCCTCTGTTCCATCCTGGCGGTGTTCATCACCATCGGCATCGTGCTCTCGGTGCTGTTCGAGTCGATCCGCTTCTTCCAGCAGGTGCCGTTCACCGATTTCCTTTTCGGTCTCAAGTGGAGCCCGCAAATGGCCATCCGCGCCGACCAGGCCGGCAGTTCCGGCAGCTTCGGCGCCGTGCCGGTGCTCGCCGGCACCTTTCTCATCTCGGCCATTGCCATGGCCATCGCCGTGCCCTTGGGCCTGATGTCGGCCATCTATCTTTCCGAATATGCCGGGCCAAAATTCCGGGCCACGGTCAAGCCGCTGTTGGAAATCCTGGCCGGGGTGCCCACGGTGGTCTACGGTTTTTTCGCCGCCCTGGTGGTGGCGCCGCTGATCCGCGATCTGGGTGGCGTGTTCGGCCTGTCGGTGGCCTCGGAGAGCGCCCTGGCCGCTGGCCTGGTCATGGGGATCATGATCATCCCCTTTGTCAGCTCGCTGTCCGACGACGTGATCAACGCCGTGCCCCAGTCGTTGCGCGACGGCTCCTACGGACTGGGCGCGACCAAGAGCGAGACCATCAAGCTGGTGGTCCTGCCCGCCGCCCTGCCGGGCATCGTCGGCTCGATCCTGCTGGCGGTGTCGCGGGCCATCGGCGAGACCATGATCGTGGTCATGGCCGCCGGCCTGGCCGCCAACCTGACCCTCAACCCGCTGCAGGCGGTGACCACGGTGACCGTGCAGATCGTCACCCTGCTGGTCGGCGACCAGGAGTTCGACAGCCCCAAGACACTGGCCGCCTTTGCCCTGGGCATGCTGCTGTTCGTGGTCACCCTGGCGCTCAACGTCATCGCCCTCTACGTGGTGCGCACATACCGGGAAGAATATGAATAACGACATTTCCACCATGGACCGGGTCAAGGTCGGCCTGGTCGCCCGCTACCGCCGGGAACGCCGCTTCCGAATGTTTGGCCTGACAGCCATTGTCGCCAGCCTGCTGTTTCTGGTCCTGCTGCTCGCCTCGATCGGCGCCAAGGGCTACACCGCCTTCCGCCAGAGCGAGATCCTGCTCGACATCCATTTTGACCCGGCGGTGCTCGACGTCGACAACCTGGCCACCGCCAACTACGCGGCCCTGGTGCGGGAGGCGGTTCTGGCCCTGTTCCCCGAGGTGGAGAGCCGCCAGGACAAGCGAACCGTGGCCAAGCTGGTCAGCAGCGGCGCGGCCCATGCCCTGCAGGCGATGGTGATGGCCAAGCCCGAGTTGATCGGCACCACCCGGGCCGTCTGGGTGACGGCCGACGACGAGGTGGACATGTTCGTCAAGGGCCACATTCCCCGCGACGTGCCCGAGTCGGAACGACGGATCAGCGACCAGCAGGCGGCCTGGATCGACCGGCTGATCGAGGCCGGGCGGCTGGAACAGCGGTTCAACGCCGCCTTCTTCCAGGCCGGTGACTCGCGCGAGCCCGAGCTGGCCGGCATCCGCGGCGCCACCATGGGTTCGCTCTTCACCCTGGCCGTGACCCTGGTGCTCAGCTTTCCGGTGGGCGTGGCCGCGGCGGTCTATCTGGAAGAGTTCGCTCCCAAGAACCGCTGGACCGACCTGATCGAAGTCAACATCAACAACCTGGCCGCGATCCCCTCGATCGTTTTCGGCCTGCTCGGCCTGGCGGTGTTCCTCAATTTCCTCGGTCTGCCGCGTTCCTCCTCGCTGGTCGGCGGCCTGGTGCTGACCCTGATGACCCTGCCGACGATCATCATCGCCAGTCGGGCCTCGCTCAAATCGGTGCCGCCCTCGATCCGCGAGGCGGCCCTGGGGGTGGGCGCCTCCAAGATGCAGACCATCGCCCACCACGTTCTGCCCCTGGCCCTGCCGGGGATGATGACCGGGGCGATCATCGGCATGGCCCGTGCCCTGGGCGAGACCGCGCCGCTGTTGATGATCGGCATGGTGGCCTTCATCGTCGACGTGCCCCAGGGGTTCCATGATCCGGCGACGGTGCTGCCGGTCCAGATCTACCTCTGGGCCGACAGCCCGGAACGGGCCTTTGTCGAACGGACCTCGGCGGCGATTATGGTCCTGCTCGTGCTGCTGCTGGCCATGAACGCCGCCGCGGTCTTGTTGCGCAACAAATTCGAACGCCGTTGGTAAGCAACACACAATCGAAACGGTTTGCTAACCCGGTACAAATATTGAGCTGCTACCTTTTTTTCAACCAACTTGTTCATCAACTTTACCAAGGAGATTGTCCCATGCACAAATGTATGCTTTCCCTGGCCGCCGCTTCCCTGCTGCTCGGCACCGCCACCCTTGCCCCGGCCGCCGACGGCCGCGACTACATCTCGATCGTCGGTTCGTCCACGGTCTACCCCTTTGCCACCGCCGTGGCCGAGCAGTTCGGCAAGTCGACCAAGTTCAAGACCCCGAAGATCGAATCGACCGGCACCGGCGGCGGCATGAAGCTGTTTTGCGCCGGCGCCGGCGTCGACACCCCTGACATCGCCAATGCCTCGCGGCGGATGAAGCCGGCCGAAATGGATACCTGCCGCAAGAACGGCGTGGCCGAGGTGGTGGAGGTCAAGGTCGGCTACGACGGCATTGTCATCGCCAACAGCAAGAAGGCCGAGCCGATGCAGCTCAGCCGCAAGGAGCTGTTCCTGGCCCTGGCCAAGGAAGTGCCCAGCCCCGAGGGCGGCGACAAGCTGGTGGCCAATCCCTACACCACCTGGAAGGAGATCAACAAGGAGCTGCCGGACAGCAAAATCGAGGTGCTCGGCCCACCGCCCACCTCCGGCACCCGCGACGCCTTTGTCGAGCTGGTGATGGACGAGGGCTGCACCGCCTTTGATTCGATCAAGGCACTGAAAAAGAGCGACGAGAAGAAATTCAAGGCCGTATGCCAGACCGTGCGCGAGGATGGCGCCTACGTCGAGGCCGGCGAGAACGACAACCTGATCGTGCAGAAGCTGGAGGCCAATCCCAAGAGCCTGGGCATCTTCGGCTTCAGCTTCCTCGACCAGAACGCGGACAAGATCCAGGGCGCGGTGGTCGACGGCGAGGCCCCGACCTTCGACAACATCGCCGCGGGCAAGTACGCGGTGTCCCGGCCGCTGTACATCTACGTCAAGAAGGCCCATGTGGGTGTGATCCCCGGCATGGCCGAGTATCTGGCCGAGTTCACCAGCGACCGCGCCTGGGGCGAGGAAGGCTATCTGGCTGAAAAAGGCCTGATCCCCGCGCCCGCGGAGGAGCGGACCCGGATGGCCGCCGACGCCAAGGCCCTCAAGCCGGTGGCGCTCGACTGATCATCGGCACAAGACCGCCGGGGGATCGTTTCGGTCCTCTGGCGGATACGGAACACAATGGAGTCACAACCATGGACACGGTTTTGGATATGCGGGAGATGATGGCAGCAGGGCGGGAGACGACGGCCACGGCAGGGGTGCGCAAGGTGGACCGCGACCGGCGGACCACCGTGGGCATGCCCTTTGTCGAGGACCCGCGGATGGTTTGCCGCGAGGTCAACGTCTATTACGGCGACAAGCACGCGATCAGGAATGTGAGCATCGACGTGGGCAAGAACGAGGTGCTGGCGATGATCGGACCCTCGGGCTGCGGCAAGTCGACCTTCCTGCGCTGTCTCAACCGGATGAACGACACCGTGGCCGGCTGCCGGGTGAGCGGCGAGATCCTGCTCGACGAGCTCAATATCTACGACAAGCGGGTGGACGTGGTGCCGCTGCGCGCCCAGGTGGGCATGGTGTTCCAGAAGCCCAATCCCTTTCCCAAGTCAATTTTCGACAACGTGGCCTATGGGCCGAAGATCCACGGCCTGGTGAGCGGCAAAAGCGAATTGGCCGACGTGGTCGAGGACTCGCTGAAAAAGGCCGGCCTGTGGAACGAGGTCAGCGACCGGCTCGACCAGCCGGGCACCGGCCTGTCCGGCGGCCAGCAGCAACGGTTGTGCATTGCCCGGGCCATTGCCGTCCGCCCGGAGGTGATCCTCATGGACGAGCCCTGCTCGGCGCTCGATCCCATCGCCACCGCCACGGTCGAGGATCTGATCACCGAGCTCAGGACCCACTACACCATCGTCATCGTCACCCACAACATGCAGCAGGCGGCGCGGGTCTCGCAGCGCACCGCCTACTTCCACCTCGGCGATCTGGTCGAGGTCGGCCCGACGGACCGCCTCTTCACCAACCCCCGCCATCAACTCACCGAAGACTACATCACCGGACGGTTCGGCTGAGCGGCCGGTTTCGCGACCCGGCCGCATCAGGAATCGGTTTCCAGGGCCTCGCGCACCTTGGCGGCCAGCGCCGCCATGGTGAATGGTTTTTGCAGAAAGTGCATGCCCTGGTCGAGCACGCCGTGGTGGGCGATGACATTGGCCGTGTAGCCGGACATGAACAGCATCTTGAGCCGTGGATGGAGCGCGCCGAGCGTTTTGGCCAGGTCGCGGCCGTTCATTTCCGGCATGATCACATCGGTGATCAGCAGCCGGATGGCCCCTTCGTGCTCCCGGGCCAGGCGGATGGCCTCGCTCGGGGTGGCGGCGGCCAGCACCGTGTATCCCAGATGTTCGAGCATGGACATGGTCATGTCCAAATTCATCGGTTCATCCTCGACCAGGAGAAGGGTCTCGGGGCCGCCCGCCATCGGCGGCGCGGGTTCTTCCGGCTCTCGCTCCTCCGTTTCCCGCTCGTGCAGGGGCAGGTACATCCTGAAGGTCGTGCCCCTGCCCTGTTCGCTGTCGACATGGATGCAGCCGTTGTTCTGGCGGATGATCCCGTAGACTGTTGCCAAGCCCAGCCCGGTGCCCTTGCCCGTTTCCTTGGTGGTGAAAAACGGTTCAAACAGATGGGAGATGGTCTCCGGGGCCATGCCGCAGCCGGTATCGCTCACCGCCAGCAGCACATAGGCGCCGGGCTGACAGTCCCGGTGGGTGGTGCAGTAGGCCTCGTCCAGGGACACGGTGGCGGTTTGGATGGTGATTCGGCCGGTTTCGCCGATGGCGTCGCGGGCGTTGACGCACAGATTGACCAGGATCTGATCGAGCTGTGACGGATCGATCTTGACCGCGCCGAGATTCCTGCCCGGCAGCCAGGCCAGATCGATATCCTCGCCGATCAGCCGGCGGAGCATCTTGAGCATGCCTTCGACCGTCTCGTTGAGGTCGAGCACCTTGGGGGCCACGGTCTGCCTGCGGGCGAAGGCCAAGAGCTGGCGGGTGAGATCGGCGGAACGCTCGCCCGCCTCCCGGATGTTCTGCAGGCGGGTGAAAAGGGGATGTTCCGGGGGCAGCCCCTTGAGAGCCAGTTCGCAGTGGCCGAGAATCACGCTCAGCATATTGTTGAAATCGTGGGCCACGCCGCCGGCCAACCGGCCGATGGACTCCATTTTTTGCGCCTGGAGCAGCTGGTCTTCCAGGGCCATGCGATCGCTGACGTCCAGGTTGACGACAATGGCGCCGTCCACCCTCCCGTCGTCGTCCAGAATCGGTGTCGAGTAGTTGAGGATGGTTTTGCGCTTGCCGTCAAAGGCCTCGATTTCCAGCAGTTCGTCGACAATGGTCACGCCGTCGCGGATGGTTTTCGCCAGGGCCCAGTCATCCGCTTCCACTGGTTCGCGCGACGGCAGGCGCCAAGCCTTGAACAGACCGAGCTCGCCGATTGACACGGTGGGTTCCCCGCCCCAGATTCGTATCCCCATGGGGTTGCAACGCAGCAGGGTGCCGTGTTTGTCGGCAAACCACAGCCCTATGGGCAGGATCTCGAGGATGCGCTGCAACTGATTTTCCCGCCGGCGCAGTTCTTCCTCGGCCTGTTGGCGCTCGGTGATGTCGATGTTGATGCCCAGGATGCCGAGGATTTCCGTCCCCTCTCGGATCGGGGCGACGATGTTGTGAAACTGCCGTTGCTCACCGCTGCCGATGATCAGGGCGCAGTCCTCGGAGACGATCTCGCCTCCAAGGACGCGGCGGTTGTTGGCGCGCCAGTGCTCCACGGTCTGCTGGTCGAACCGCCAGCCGGCGGACGGCTCCACGGTCAGATCGCCCCACAGGCGGATCGATTCGTCGCTCTGCATGATGATCCGCTGGCTGGTATCGCGGGCCCAGAAATCAAAAGGCAGGTTGCGCAGCATGGCCTTGAGCAGGGCATCCATGCGCATCAGGGCCTGCTCGGCCTGCTTGCGTTCGGTGATGTCGATGGTGTAACCGGCCAGTAGATGGGTGCCGCCGAGCTCGATGGGGAACTTGATGGTCGTGTAGCTGCGGCCGTTGAATTCCTCGTCCAGGCGGAGGATCTCGCCACCGGAGACCACCGCCCAGTCATCGGCGGTCATTTGGGCGGCGAAGTCGGCGGGGAACAGCTCGTCCATGGTCTTGCCGATCATCTCGGCGGGCGGCATGCCGATCATGTCGATAAAATTGTCACTGGCCTTGAGGGTGCGGCTCGCGGTGGGGGTGACCTCCTTGATGAAGGCGTAGATGGGCGAATGCTGGATGAACCGGGAGAGCAGGTCGTTGCTCGTGCGCAGCGCCTCGTCGGCCCGCCGGCGTTCGGAAATGTCCCTGGCCACCCCAAGGACCAGCGGTTGGTGTTCGGAGGGGAGATAGGCTATCCGTACCTCCACCGGCAAGAGGCTGCCGTTCTTGCACCGGTGCACCGTGTCCACGGTCGCCACGTGGCGTTGCGGGATCTCTGCGAGGAAATCGGCCAAAGTCTGGGGCGTGGTCTGGGCGTCGACATCGATAATGCCCATGCCGAGCAGTTCTTTCCGGCTGTAGCCGGTCTGTTGTTCCGCGGCGACATTGACATTGATGATTCGGCCCTCCATGTCGGCGAGATAGATGGCATCCGCCGCATGCTCGACCAGGGTGCGGAACCGATGCTCACTCTCTCGTAGTTCCTTGGCGTGCTGCTGGTGCAGCCGGTCTTCCTGCTCCAGGGCGGCGGTCATCGCGTCAATGGCCTGGGCGAGGGCGCCGAATTCCGTTGCCTGGTAGGACAGTCCGGTGCGGGCAGTCAGATCGCCGCCCGCCACCCGCGCGGTGGTGCGGATCAGTGTTTGCAGCGGTGCGGTCAGCACCCGCCGTCCGTAGCCGAAAAGCACCAGGGAGGAGCCCAGCATCAGGGCCAACAGCAGCGACAGGTTGATCACCAGCTGCCGCCGTGATTGGGCCAGCAGGTCGGCCTTGGGAAGGCCGACCACCAGGGTGAACAGGTTGTCGTCCTGGCCGATGACCACCCGTTCCACCACGTAGAGCATGGGTTTCGCTTCTCCCTCTCGCACCTCGTGCAGGCCGGGCGAGGCCGCCGTCAGAGAGGCGGGCAGAAGTTCGCTCGCCGGCTTGCCGACAGCCGTGGCTGGCGATCCGCTGGCATGGAGGAGGGTTTGGTGGTGATCGAGCAGGAAAATCCGCACTCCCTGGCGGGTGGCCAAGTCGGCGAACAGTTCCTCGAAATACGACAGTTTCAGCGCCGCTCCCAGGATGACCCGCACCCGGCCGTCGGCGTCGAGGACCGGCAGGGCAAAGGGGAGGGAGGCGGTCCGGGAGGATTTGCTGATGATGAATTCATCGACCACAAAGGACTTGGCGGCCATCACCCGTGTGAACCAGGAGCGGTCGCGGACATCGATCGGCAACTCGGCGGGGACGGAGGAGGCATGGACAAAGCCCTGGGGAGAAGCGGCCACCAGGGTGGCATACTGCGGCATTTCCCGATGCATCCGGGTGAGCAGGGCGGCGAGGACCGCCGGCTCCAGGGAGTGGACCGCTTCGCTCTGGGCCAGGGCAACAAGGATTTGGCGGGTCTCCCGGCTTACCGATTGATAGCGGTTGGTGATCCTCTCGCCGAGCAAACGGACCTCGCCCCGGGCCTGCTTGATCTGCACCCGCTCAAGGGAATCATGGACATACAGGGTCCAGCCGGCCATGCACAGGCCAAACACGGCGATGATCGCCAGGAAATGCGTTCTGATGGCCCACTGTCTGGGGTGGCGGATAGGCATCGAGATTACCCCAGGGCCACGTCAAGAATCATCATGGTGGCAAAACCGCTCAGGGTGGCCATGGTCACCAGGTCGATATGTTTGGTGTTGCGCTGCGATTCCGGAATCAGTTCCTCCACCACCACGAAGATCATCGCCCCGGCGGCGAAACAGAGGGCATAGGGAAGGATCGGCTGCATCTTGAGGACGAACAGCGCTCCCAAAACGCCGGCGATCGGCTCGACCAGCCCCGAGGCCTGGCCGAGAAAGAAACTTTTCCGGCGGCTGAGGCCCTCGCGCCGCAACGGCATGGACACCGCCGTGCCCTCGGGAAAATTCTGCAGGCCGATGCCGATGGCCAGCGCCATGGCCCCGCCGATGGAGGCCGAGGGCAGATCCGCGGCCACCGCGCCGAAGGCCACGCCCACCGCCAGCCCCTCGGGGATGTTGTGCAGGGTGATGGCCAGCACCAGCAGCGTGCTGCGCTGCCAGGAGGTTTTGATCCCTTCCCGTTGGGACATGGCCAGGCCGGGATGGAGATGGGGCAGGATTCTGTCGATCAGGCGCATGAACACACCTCCGGCCATGAAGCCGACGGCAGCGGTCAGCCAGGGAGTGTGGCCCAGGGCTTCGGCCATCTCGATTCCCGGCGCCAGCAGCGACCAGAAGCTGGCCGCGATCATCACCCCGGCGGCAAAGCCGAGCAGTCCGTCGAGGAGCCGCTGGTTGATCTCGCGGTGCATGAACACCAGGCCGGCGCCGGCAGCGGTCATGGCCCAGGTGAACAGGGTGGCCAGCAGGGCCAGGAAAACAGGGTGGACATGTTGCAGAAATCCAAACATGAGGAGGCCTCCCGTGGGTGGATGAGCGGTAAGAGCGTCTGCGGCGGGAAAATCGTCCGCCGGCCCTGAATATACTCCGTGGTCCCCTCGGACGGATATGGAAAAATGCGCGGTCAGCAGCGAGGAGCGGCTGTCCCGCCCGGCTCCCGCGGCAGAGAACGCATCCGTCCCGGGAGGCGGCGTTCGAGCAGGGTCTCGAAGTGGCGGACCACCTGCCAGTAGCGGCCGAGATCGATCCCGGTTTCGATCCCCATGCCGTTGAAGAGGTGGAGGGCCTCCTCGGTGGCCACGTTGCCGCCCGCTCCCTCGATGCAGGGGCAGCCGCCCAGGCCGCCCGCGGCCACGTCGAAAATGCGTACCCCGGCCTCGTAACCGGCGTACAGGTTGACCAATCCCATGCCCCAGGTATCGTGGCAATGGAGCGACAGCTCGACCTGTGGATGGGCGGTGCGCACCAGGCCCACCAGCCGTTTGATCTGCAGGGGACCGGCCATGCCGGCGGTGTCGGCCAGGTTGATCTCCTGCGCGCCGGCCTCGACCATCCGCGCCACCGCCTCCAGCACCGTATTTTCGGCAATGACGCCTTCCTCGGCGCAACCGAAGGCGCACTGCAAACCGGCCCGCACCCGGATGCCGCCGGCCACGGCCCGGGTGATCAACCCGGTCATGGCCTCCAGGGCCTCGGCCGTGGAGCGGCCGGTGTTTGTGCGGCTGTGGCTGTCGGAGACCGAGGCGGACATGCTCAGATGGCCAAGGCCGCTGCGCGCCGCCCGTTCCAGCCCCTTTTCGTTGAGCACCAGGGCTGTGCACAGGATGTCCGGATACTGCCGCCGCACCAGGGAGACGAGCACGTCGGTGTTGGCCACCTGCGGCACGGAACGCGGGCTGACAAAGCTGCCGAGCTGCACCCTGCGCACCCCGGCCTCGGCCAGCAGCCGGACAATCTCCATCTTTTCCGTCAGGCTGAACAGCCGGTTTTCCGCCTGCAATCCGTCCCGCAGCGACTCTTCTTCCAAGACAACCCGCATCACTTCTCCTTGATGAAATTCCCCCTCCCTGTCCAGTCGGCACGTTCGATGCAGGAGCGAGGGAGAAAACGACATTTTTGCTGCGCGCATGCCACATAGGTGTGGTATGAGTGTGGCAGCGTGCCACTGGATGCCGCACAACTGTGGCGCATTTCGATCTGGTAACGAATGAAAAATAATAGCATGTCATGGACCAAGAAGCGAAAAGAATAGCGCTGTATGTGCAGCGCTACAAGCTGTTACGGGAGATCGGCGAGCTCCAGGTCGAGGCGGCGGCGGATGAGGCGGCCTTTCTCACCCGCTGTTGCGCGCTGCTGCTCCAGGATCCGGAATACTGCCTGATCTGGGTGGGCCGCGAGGAACAGGACGGCACGCTCACCCCGGTGACCACCGTGGTCCAGCAGGGACTGCCGGCCCCGCAGTGCCGGGGCTTGGTGGTTCAGCTCGTGTCCGAGGCGGCGGTCACCATCACCGCGGCCCAGGCCTTGGCCAAGGGCGAACCGGTCGTGACCAGCCTCGCGCCCGCCGAGGAATCGGAGCCGTCGCCCCTGACCCTGCTGACCACGATCACCGGCAGCCGCGTCTGCGGATCCTGGCCCCTGCTGCATGATCGGCAGAAATATGGGGTACTGACCATCCATTCGATCCGCGAGGGCGGGTTGAGCGGCATCGAGCTCGATTTCATCGCCAACGTGGTGGCCACCATCTCGCGCACCCTCTTCCTGCGCCACACCTCGCATCACCT